>NZ_MUFG01000028.1:0-40055 GCF_001996065.1 Salinivibrio sp. MA351
ATTGATAATAAATCCATTTATTCAATTATTAACGAAGTCGACCATATTAATATGGTTCCAATCATCTTGGCTCATAGGTGACGGGGAAATGTGTTTTAACTCACACAAAAAAAGCCTGGGTTAGAGACGCCTCTAACCCAGGCTGCGGAGGATAAGCAAGATTATATCAAGACGTACTAGACGTAAAAATCCAAGTCTTCTTGGGCTTTTAATAAGTCCCGCATTTTAATCGGATCATCCCCGAAGAAGAACACCAGCCCCCAGTGGGTACCAAACGCATCTCGCTCTGGAACCGTCTCTTCAGCAGGCGCCTGAAGCTCATGAAAATCAAAATAGGGATGCTCTATACACTCTTTTGGCATTTCTAACTGACTGACGACACGCCGTTTTGGATATACGCCAAAGCAGCCAGCATAGCCTTTTGCATCAACAACTTCACGCGGGAAGAAAGCATCAACTTCTTCTTTTGTGCTCTTAGGATCAAACACCAAAAATGAAGCCTGATAAGCATTAAAGCCATAAGCTCGCTCAATCAACTCAAACGCTTTAAATCCCGGTGGGCGGTAGGCGACCTCACCAAAGTACATAGTGCCGTCACTGGTCACAAAGTATTCTGGATGGATCTGACCGAACTGGATATCAAAGGTTTTAATCAATAACTCAATTTGCTTAGTAATCGCGTCTCGCCAACTCTCGAGCTCTTTTGTCGCAGGCACAAACACCGAGTAGCCGAGTGTGACGTATTCAGAGATATTTAAGAACATGATCTTGCCATCGTGAACCCAGGCTTCAACGGCAAACTCCCATCCATCGAGATGGCTTTCCATAAGCAGCGGGTATTCTTCAGTCGGGATAGCATCGATTTCGTCAACGGTTCGCAGCATGCGATGTCCTAAACAACCCGCTTTATCAAACGCTTTGACATGAATTGGATCGTCTGGATCGCCGTCAAGTTTGAGTAATGTTTGATTAACTCGCTTCATAAATCGCACGATATCTTCTTTTTCATGCGCTTCTTCAAAAATGCCGACACGGATACCGCCAAGCTGAGCTCGACGTTTCATTAGCGCTTTATCACGGAATAAAATCGATTGCCCGTACATCCGAGGATTATCAAGCAGTACAGAGTTGATCGCGCCGGACCATTCAACCGTTTCTTCAAACAGTGGCACAGCGACATCGACGCCCTCAGCCTTGAGTTTTCTAGCAAGCTCGATAGAAGTATCATCAAGTCGAAGGAAATCCCATGACATAAACGGGATATTGTTCGCAGTACAAAAATCTCGCGCCCACTCAGGCGCAACCACGATATAGCGACGATCAAATTTCTGGGCCGCTTTGATTGCGTTGACACTCCACCCTAATAGCGCAATGTAACCTTTGTTTGGATCTTTGGGGGTTTCAGTTCCTTGGACAGAGTCCATAGAAGGATCTCGCCAAGACAAAACTTCTGGTGACATGTCTGATTTAGGCGTAATCGCCATATTTATAACTCCTTTTATTTGATACTTAGGTACCGGAAACGGACCAACGTTGATGCGAAGCATCCTATTCCCATCCATCGTCTTTTAAAGACACCATTCCCAGTAGATGTTCGTTAAGGCCTTTGACCTATATAAAACTCATCGCCCCTGCGCGCCACGACGAAGCCAGTCATGTACAAACGCAAGCTTTCGATGGGCAGTCTCAGACAATACATAGGGATAAACATCAGACAAGCCCATGGATCGATTAATATGATTTACTCGCATCACAATAGCAGAGGCCACATGAACCAGCAGCTCCGTGTCAGGCTCGGCATAGGGATCCCAGCCGTGGCTAGGCATCTCCGGCGACACAAGCCCCGAGGCCACAAAGCTATCAGTGATATCAGTAAGATGTAATAGGCTTGCTGCCGTTTCCGCCCAATCTTCATGGGGGTGAGCCGATGCATAAGAAGTGATGTACGCCTGCTCCCACCCTACCGGTGGCCCTTGATGATAATGATTTTCCAGCGACGTGGTGTAATCGATACGTTCGTCCCCGAACATCTCACGAAATGCATTAAGAAAATCTTCTCGAAGGCTTAAGCGCCACCAAAGCATATGCGCAATTTCATGGCGCATATGGCCTATCAGCGTTCGATACGGTTCATCCAAGGCTTCCCTGCGGGAGATACGCACCACAGGATCGGCCTCAGAAACGCTCATTGTTACCACGCCATCCCCATGCCCCATTGCCGCCAACGTATTACCATCAGCGAGCATATGAAAGGTAGGCCGTGTACCAGGATCTTCTGGTCGGAACCAATGCCACCGCCCTAAGTTATCGATGACCCAGCGTTTAGCCGCTTCCGTTTCTGCCCAGTAATCAATGGCGTTAGGTATGTCAGGATCTGGTGCGAGTGCTGTCATTGCGCAAGCTCGGCAGAAAGCACCTTCTTCAGGCGCTATCCAATTACACCCTATAATGACACGGTTGGCACAAAATGGTGGCATAGGCAGAAAAGCACGTGCCTGAGGGTCATAAGCTACCGGTGTTCCTTCTGCAGTGGCCAAGTTGTGAAACCATAACGTGCCGGGACCTACCGGATTCGTGAAACTCATCATATTCGGCAAAACTCCAGAAAAGGCAAACGATGCCGCGGAAAAGTACTTTCCGAGCCACTTATCGTAGGCTTTGGCTATGCTCACAACCAGCGATATTTCCCTAAAACTGCGACTGGGTCACAACAAACGGCTTTCGATTTGCTTAGCAATCCAGCGCCATGCGTGGAACACCTTGGGGAGTAGCCTAAATGTGATCTAAGCGCGCTTTCGCTTCCCCCTGCTTTCTCGCTCTTGTAGACTACGCGAGCGTTGACTATCTACTGATAAGAAAATTGATTTATGCCTGCGATTACACCGGCCTTTAAAGTGATAGACGGTTTCTCTCTCTGTGCCAATGACACGGAGCGCCTTGATGTATTCTTTACCTACCTTCGTGAAGGAGAGCCAAAGCTGGCAGAATTGCGTCTTGAGCAGCTTGTCTTAGCGTTAGCCAACTCCCCCTCTCAAGCCGCGCTCTTTGCCAACAGCGTGTGCAATGAAGCCAAAAAAATAAAGCTGTCACCGGCGTTTGTGCAGTTGGGGATTTTCTCTAAAAACGGTCTTGTTACCGATATTTTTCGTCGTCTTTATAACAAAGTCAATCCGCCGCCTAAGCGCTGTAACGATATTAACGACCTATTAAGTTACTTTGTAGGAGGGGAAGATAAAGCGTGGGTCAAAGCCATCTCTCATAAGTGCTGGTTTAAGCTATACCGCCTCTTAGTAAAAAGTGCCGCTCCCGAAACAATCCGCTCAACAGGTGCGTACATTAAAAGCGAGCTATGTTATTCGTTAGAAATGCTATCTATCTGGATTGCCGCGGAGGAATTGGATCCAGAGCTATTACGCATTGATCGACGTCTCAGCGAGGTTGATTCGCCATTCATTGCATTGCAGCGTGAAACCCACCAACTTGTGAACGCGATTAAAAACGACACGTTGGATCCCAAAGACAGGGCACATTTTTGGGTGATAATTGAGCAATGTCAGCAGCAGGTTAAGCGGATCCGGGCTCGTGGTATTAACCAAATGGGCTTCTCTGCGCACGCCTCACGTATGCTTGAGCGCTTGGATCAAACGTTAAACCGAATGGTGCTACTGATCCAAATCCTAGACTTTCGGCATCCACACCAAAAAGCACGCTGCGTATTAAACCTCTGGCGGCAATTGCTTATTTCAGTGACTGAACGCAACAGTGTACGCGCGATTTATCGCAAAAGTACCCGCACATTCGCACAAAGCGTGACACAAAATAAGAGCAACCACGGCGAGCATTATATCGCCAAAACCAAAAACGATTACTTTAAAATTCTGCGCGGCGCCTGCGGCGCAGGGGTGATTATTGCCCTGTTAGCATGGGTAAAAATGTATATCGAGACCCTGCAATTATCACCACTTAACAATGCATTACTGGTCAGTTTAAACTACGGCGTCGGCTTTATGCTGGTGCACATTTTACACTTTACCATTGCCACCAAGCAGCCGGCGATGACCGCGGCAAACTTTGCTGCACATGTGGAAAAGAACAAACAAGGGCGCACGCGTAGTAAAAAGCTGGCACGGTTACTGATCAATGTGAATCGTTCTCAGTGGTTTGCAGTCTGGGGCAATATCACCGCGGCAATTATCGTAAGTGTGTTGGTTAGTCTGCTTTTTAGCCATTTATATGGCAATCCGGTACTAAACAGCGAACAAGTGGCCTATCAAACCGCTGCGATTCATCCGATCCATGGTTTAGCCTGGCTTTACGCCGCTATCGCTGGGGTCTGGCTATTTTTGTCAGGTATTATTACCGGCATACTCGATAATCGGGCGGACTACATTGAGTTGAAAGATCGGTTAATCGGCCATCCGTTATTCCGCGCAATCTCGCTTCAACGACGAGAGCGGATAGCGCTGTATATTCATCAAAACTATGGCGCATTGGGGGGTAACTTTATTTTTGGTGTGCTTTTAGGCATGACCAGTTACTTAGGCTATCTTATTGACGTTCCGCTTGATATTCGCCATGTTGCCTTCTCTTCTGCCCATGCGGCCTATGCGCATATTAGCGATTACCAGTCGTGGTTGTCTGTTTTATCCAGCCTGTTTTTTGTATTGATGATTGGCTTTATCAATCTGTGGGTCAGCTTTGGCCTCGCATTATTCGTCGCGCTGCGCTCGCGTAACTGCGAGCTAGACATCGCATCGGTCCGATCCGCCGTTATCAACCAAATAAAACAACGCCCAACCTCTCTTTTTTGGCCAAATGATCACCAGCCCCTGACTAAATCACAATCGTCTAGTCAGCGTCGTACGCCATAGATAACAGGCATAACATCGACGAGGGTCACGCTCAAGTGACCCTCGCTTATCTCATCGACCATGCTATACATTAAATTTGCGGCCAGTCTCTCATAACTAAATAGTCATTTATTCTGTAAATAATTCTGGTCATTGATGAATCAATAACCATAACCTCTTTTAGATAAACGGTTCACAGCAAGGTTGAACACGCTATTGCATTTAAAACGGTCCGACCATGTCAGTGTTTGTTTACACAACTAATTGTAACAAGCTTGTAAAGAGAACTGTTGATAGGTCACGTTAGAGAAGTGGACTAAAACGTTCGCCTTCCTATTGTGCGGTTGGGAAGAAAGGAATCTTTCAACAACAATTAGGGCAATAACATGAAATTATCTAAATTAGCATGGCTTATCGCTTCTGGCATGGCCATTAGCACTCCCGCTGTGAGTGCCGATCTCATTAACGTTACTGACGAAACAATACTCAACCAAGTTTTGAATCAACCGACTGGCGTTTATGCATCGTCAGGATCGCAAACGAATCCTTTAGGATTTAAAGAGGTCAAGCGTGTCACCTTGCCAAATGGCAAAATCAAAGTCCGCTACCAACAAACCTTTCAAGGTGTGCCGGTTATTGACACGGCTGTTGTTGCGACAGAAAAGCAGGGCCAACGGAGCGACGTTTACGGCACCATGGCCCAAGGCGTAGCTAATGACATTGTTAATGTCTCACCCGCGCTCAACAGCCAGTCTGCGTTAGAAGCGGCCAAAGCCGATTTTACGCAAAGCCAGAAGACACTTACTTCCGCACCTTTCGAAAACGAAAACACCCGCTTGGTGGTGAGGCTCGATGATCAACAAAATGCACAACTCGTCTACCTCGTTGATTTCTTTGTAGCTGGTAATGATCCAACCCGACCATTTTATATAATTGAAGCTAATACAGGCGAGATCTTAAAACAATGGGACGGCATCAACCATGCCTCGGCAGTCGGCACCGGGCCGGGCGGCAATGAAAAGACTGGTCAGTATACTTATGGCACCGACTATGATGGCCTGCCTATCGATAAAGTCGGCAGTACTTGTACACTTGAAAACGACAAAGTCAAAACGGTCGATTTAGACAATGGTACCTCCGGTAGCACTGCCTTTTCCTACCCTTGCACGGACACCGGTAATTACAACGATAAAAAATATGTTAATGGTGCCTATTCGCCGCTCAATGACGCGCACTACTTTGGAAATGTTGTCTTTGACATGTACAAGGACTGGATGAATACCGCGCCACTTAGCTTCCAACTCACCATGCGAGTGCACTATGGCAACAATTACGAAAATGCATTCTGGAATGGTCGTTCGATGACGTTTGGCGATGGCCAAAACACTTTTTACCCCTTGGTCGATATCAACGTGAGTGCTCACGAGGTTAGTCACGGCTTTACGGAGCAAAACTCGGGGCTAATTTACGCTGACATGTCAGGCGGGATAAATGAAGCTTTCTCTGATATCGCTGGCGAAGCCGCTGAATTTTATATGCATGGTGACGTCGATTGGCTAGTTGGTGCCGATATCTTTAAAGGCTCCGGTGGGCTCCGTTACTTTGAGCAGCCTTCTCGCGATGGCAACTCAATTGATGACGCCAGCCAATATCGTGATGGCATGAATGTTCACCACTCGAGCGGTGTATACAACCGTGCCTTTTATCTACTGGCCAACAAAACGAATTGGGATGTTCGTAAAGGCTTCGAAATATTTACTACGGCTAACCAATTATATTGGACCGCAAATAGTACATTTGATCAGGGTGCATGTGGCGTAGCAAAAGCCGCCAAAGACCTGGCTTATAACGAGCAAGATGTTATTGACGCCTTCAACGCGGTAGGTGTTAGCGCAAGTTGTGGCGATAACACTAGCAATGTACTTCTACCGAACCAGCCTATTACAGGCTTAGCCGGTGGCAGTGGAAGCGAGACTTTTTTTACATTTACCGTGGATAGTAGCCGCAGTGTCAACGTCAGCATGAGTGGTGGATCTGGTGATGCAGACCTTTATGTCAAGGAAGGAAGCAAACCGACCACCAGCAATTGGGATTGCCGCCCCTACAACAACGGCAATAATGAAAACTGCACACTAAATGCGCAGCAAAACGTGACATACCACGTCATGCTACGTGGCTATCAAAACTATTCAAACGTCAGTTTAGTCCGCGATTAACCGCTATCATGCCGCTGTAATCACAGCGGCATTTTTGTCTAGTCGACATAGGGTATTTACTGAAAAGATAGACAATTTAAGGTCTATCCTTTTTCTCTTTGATGATTTAGCTATCAATGTAAACGCTGAGCGTGCATATAAATTTATAGCTTTCATCACGTTATAGACATTAATCACACGGTTATCACAGGTAAAAAAAGATCACGACGCTCATATTTTTTATCTCGTCTACGCTTATAAGAAGATAAAAAAATTGGAGGCACCATGCTCAAACACCTGTTCACACTCGCTTTCTCAGCATTACTACTGATCACGACACCCGCTCGTGCCGATGTGCTGACTATGCCATCTCTTGAATGGCCCCCTTATTCTGGTAAAAACTTACCGGATCAAGGCGCCTCTGTCGCTGTTGTGCGCGCAGCGGTTCAGGCCATGGGTCATGAGCTAAATGTCGAGTTTTATCCTTGGTCGCGCACCGTGTACCTGGTAAAAAACGATGCCAAATATGCAGGGTACTTCCCAGAGTATCACTATGAGACAGATGATCTCATTTTCTCTGATCCTATAGGAACCGGCCCACTGGGTTTTGTTGAAAACGTTAACCGCCCTATCGAATGGTCAACGCTTGATGATCTTGCACCTCACATGATTGGTGTCGTCCGTGGTTACGTCAACACACCGGAATTAGATGCCCGTATTGCGAATGGCTCATTAAAATCCTCCGACGTCACCAGCGATACCCAAAACCTACAAAAAGTGGGCCGAGAGCGTATCCCTCTCGCGGTGGTTGATGCCAACGTCCTGGATTACCTCAAAGAGAATGATCCAGCCCTTAGCGCAGTAAAAGCCAATCTACAAATGAACAAAAAGCTTCTCGTCGACAAACAACTCCATATCGCATTTGCTAACAATGAGGCGGGAAAAAAGTGGCGCGATATCGTTAATCAAGGGCTCAAGAAAATCGATATCGAACAGATAATGAAAGAACGTTTGGGCGAGTAATCTCCCTTACCAATAAAAGCGATCGAAATGGATCGTGCGGCAAAGACAAATGGAAGAGTAGCGCTATGTTTAAGAGTCTTAAAGCAATATTTGTCACTCAAGTGGTTATTGCTGTTTCTATCGTGTTAGGCATATCAAGTTATATTGATTACCAGAGCACGAAAAAGGAACTGAGTAGCGCGCTTGAAACCACCGTGGCTAACGCCACCAACCGAATGAACCTCAGTCTCCCAAAAGCGATTTGGGATTTTGATTTGGAAGCGGCGAAGTTATCCATTTCTGCCGAGCTCAAAGCGCCAGATATAAAAGCGGTAAGAGTGCTCGACAACCAAGGCGAAGCCATTGTGTTTTTGCGTCTTGGCCAAGACAGTGGCGAAGACGGTGAAAGGCAGGCAAAAACGATTGGTGATGGTGAAAAATCGATGTACGAATCGATGATGCTGAAAGAGAACGAGCTGTCATTCACCGAATATGGAGAAACCAATCAAGTCGGTACATTACAAGTTTTCTACAACACTGAGCGATTAGAAGCCGCACTAGCAGACACACTGAAACGAAGCGTTATCGAACTCGTCGTGCTTGATCTTGTCATTATTGTGTTCCTAATTCTGGCACTCACTGCAACGGTGGTGAAACCACTCAATGATCTCACTGCTAGAGTTCGTGAATTGGCCAGTGGCGATGGTGATCTTTCTAAAGTTATCCCCGCGCCAAAGTACAAAGAATTTGCTCAGATAACCGAACATATTAATCATTTCACCGCCTCTCTTCGTGAGATCGTCAATGAAGTGACACAGGCATCGATTAATCTCGCCAGCGTCTCGGCAGAAAGTGGACAAATGGCACGAACCAACGCCGAGCGTTTAGAACAGCAAAAACAGAGCCTGTCTACCGTCGCTGCGGCCGCAACACAAATGAATCAGTCGATCGCAACGGTTGCGGATACAGCGAATGATGCAGCGACACATGCTGCCAATGCAACCGACCTTGTCAATCAAGTCTACGGCACTATTGAAAGTTCAGCGTCTGAAATTATTAACATGCGCACTGAGATGGAAAATGTGAATACTGAAATGCACAAGCTGTTAGAAGAGGGTGAGAAAATTTCAGATGTCGTCAACGTGATCAACGATATTTCAGAACAAACAAACTTATTAGCATTGAATGCCGCGATTGAGGCGGCACGAGCGGGCGAACAGGGGCGAGGGTTTGCGGTTGTCGCCGATGAAGTGCGTAGCTTATCAGTGAAAACCAGCGAATCGACTGAGAAAATCCAATCCAACATTAAGTCACTGAGTGACGCAACGGAATCGGTTGAAAAAGAAATCAATCGTATTAGTAGCATTCTAGAAAGCACCGCAGGACGCGTATCAGAATCACAAGAATCCGTTAGCCAAGTGCGCGAAACCATTACGGATATTTCTGAGCGCAGCGGCCAGATTTCGCAAGCAACCGATGAGCAGCGTCAGGCCATCGATGAAGTCAGCCAAGCGATTAACGAGGCCTCAGAAGCGACTAATCAGGTTACAAAAGGGGCGCAAGATAATGCCACGCGCACTGATAAAGTGCTGACGCTCAGTGAGGATATCAAAGGGCAAATGGAGAAGTTTAAAACCTAGCTCAAGCGCTAATAAAAAGGAGAACACATGAAAAAGTTAATCTCAGTTGGCTTAGGGTTATTACTACTTATACCCAGTGCCATGGCTAAAACATTGACAGCTGCGCAAGATCCTTGGCCACCTTTCGTGACTGCGGATCCGGATCGACCTGGTATTTCTGTTGAGCTAGTAACAGCAGCCATGGAAACACAAGGCTATCAGGTGGACTTTAAAAATATGCCATGGGCACGTGCACTGGATGCAGTGAATAAAGGGAATATCGATATATTACCGGCAACGTGGCACACCAAAGATCGCACTGAATTTTTGCACTATAGTGATGCATACATGGATAACGAGCTGACGTTTATAAAACGCTCTGGCGATGACTTCCAATTCTCTAACTTGAATGATCTTGAGGGTAAAGCCGTTGGTGTTGTGCGTGATTACGGTTATGGTGATGCCTTCTTAAATGCCACAAACTTTGAAAAACCAATTGCCAATAATCTTGCAACAAATTTAAAGAAGTTACTAGCCAGCCGAATAGATTTAACTCTGGAAGATAAAATCGTCGCCCAATCCGTCATGCAAAAAGAAGGGCTTGATAGTAACCAGTTTTCTTTTACTGATAAGTCACTATCAACCAACGCTTTGCATGTGACGAGTGGTAAGGCCAACCCAGATGGAAGAGCGATTATTGATGCTTACAACCAAGGACTTAAAGCTATCAAGGCAAACGGTACATTTGAAAAAATCGTGAAAAAATACGGTGTCGATTAATAAACAATGCACCCATGACATAAAAAGAGGTGCGATTGCACCTTTTTTTATTACGATTTACGTGCGTTAAGTTCACACGTTTAATTTAAATAACCATTTAGTCTAAATAACCATCAAGTATTGATTTTAATTGACCGGACTGGCGCATGGATTCAAAGTTTTGGTCGAGCAATGCTTTTATCTCATTAGCCTCTGGGTGTTCACGCGAAATCATCATATGGAACTTATCACCCATATTGCCGGGAATCGGCTCGACTTGCATCTCGCCAGCGAGGTAATCAATGCCTTGTGCTGCTTTGAACCCTGCGAGTATCTCGTAGCGTGCTAAAAATACATCACAGCGCCCTGCTTGCGTCTGTTTTACCAGTTGCTTAAAGTCTTTTGCTGACTTCCTCACCTGGCTATCATCGACACTGAACCCTGTGTAGTTATAGCCCAAAAGGCCACACATCCGCAGCTGGTTAATATCATCCGCTGTCTCGATGTTCAGGCCATTCGGATGTTGTTGAGTTGAGTAAATATAGCTAGGCTGCAGAGTGTAATAATAGTCAGTTAAAAGAAAATCACGATCGCGTTCTTCGTTGTAAGATGCGCTGAGCGCAATATCGTAATTGCCTGATTTTGTCTCAAAAACGCACCGCTTCCACGGCGGTAAATCTACCGATACATCTACTCCGCTGTTTTGAAAGATGGCATTGAGGACATCAATGTCATAGCCTTCGATATTCTCGCCTTTTTTATAGTGAAAAGGTGGCCAATTCGCCCCATCACCACACACTTTAAGCGATGAGGTATCGAGTGCCATCGCTGGTCCTGATAATAAGCTGCCGGCTAAGGCCGTGGCAGAGAGTAACGCAATCTTCATAGTCAACTCCTTGAGGAATAACTCACCTCTAAGTATCGTCGACATTGTTAAAAATGCGAACGCGATCAGTCAGTCTTCTGCGATTTAGGATGCAGTAATACAGTTTCGCCAGCCTTTAGCCCTTTTCGCACTCGGCCCTCTTCGGTCAGTACCACCAAGCGTCTTATAATTTGGTTGTCTTCAACCACGTTCACATAGTCAAGTTGACCAATTTGGTAACGCGCGTTAGCAGGAACCGATAAAATAGAGCTCGCCTTTTGTGACACCGTCACTTTAACAAACATGCCAGGTAACCGTGCCTGATCATCTTCACCGTCTGTGACAGGCAAAGTCAAAGCAACGCGATAGCTACGTGACGTCGCATCGGCGGCCGGCGTGATCGTGCGTATCGTTCCAGTCAATGTTTTTTCATAAGTTGGCAAGCGTAGATGAAGCGTGTCTCCAATCGTCACAAAAGGCAGTGAAGACTCGGCGATGTTCACTTGTGCCTCCATACTGTCTGGGTCGTACAACGTCAGCATCGCTGCACCCGGCGTCGCCGTATCCCCTTGATTGATAATTTTTTCGGTGATCAGTCCAGTAAATGGCGCGCGCACTAGACTAAACCCGAACTGGGTTTCGGCCTCATCCACTGCCGCGATCGCCCGGCGGTATTCAGAGCGCGCGGTATTTAAGCGGTTCTCGGCATCATCGAATTGTGATTGCGGCACGAGCTTTTTCGCTAATAAGGTTTCCATCCGGCGATAATCGCTGCGCGCAGTATTCAGTTGTGACTGTGCTGAGGCCAGTGCTTGTTGCACTTGGCGCACTTTAGCACTGAGATCGGCGTTGTCTAAGCGGATCAGTATATCTCCTTGCTCCACGCGATCGCCAACATCGACCAGGACATCGGCAACCGTTGCCGTCATTCGCGCCGCCAATGTTGCGTTTTGCCGCGCCACCAGCTGCCCTGAAAAGGTTCGGGTTAGCGGCTGCTCAATGGCAGTAAGCGTCAAGGTGTTATGATCGTCCGCTCCTTGCGAAGAGCTGGCCTTTGAGGTCACCTTTGCAGTAAAGACCCCAGCCATACCAAGAAATACCACTAACAATCCAGTGCCCAGCACGACGGCCTGTAATCCTTTTTTCTTATTCATGCCTCGTCTCCTTCTGCCGGTAAGCCATGGGTAGGATGATTTTGATACGCTAAGTTGTACACCACAGGCACAACCAGCAAGGTAAAGACGGTTGATGCCGCAATCCCGAAAATAATGGCCCATGCGAGACCATTAAAAATGGGGTCAAGGGTAATAATCACATTCCCTAATAAGGTGGTACCGGCGGTCAGCAAAATCGGCCGCATACGTACCGCCCCCGCTTGTATTAAGGCTTCACTAAGTTCCATACCGCGCGCCAATGATTGCTGAATAAATTCAATTAATACCAGGGCGTTACGCACCACGATGCCGGCTAATGCAATCATGCCTATCATCGCGGTAGCGGTGAAAAGTGCTGGGTTTGGATAGCCGTTAATGTCGCCACTTAAGCCATTAAGCAACCAAAAACCGGGCATGATGCCGATTACCGTGAGGGGAATTGCCAGCATAATCATCCCAGACACCGCCGGTAAGCCGGTTTGGATTAGCATCACGATAAAGACGCCTAACAAAGCGGCGCCGTAAGCAATACCAAGGTCACGGAATACATCAATGGTGATCTTCCACTCTCCCTCGCCGCTCCAAACAACATTAATATCGTCACGCACCTGCCAACCATCACCAGCACCGTTGTCGAGGTAACTGCGCGCTGCAAGCGGCCGTGATGTATCCGCTTTTGGCTGATTAAAGTCAGCGATCACATCAGCGACCACCTCCCCAGGTACACGTCCAATTGGCTCGGCATAGACATACACCACAGGCTGAAGATTTTTATGATAAATCGGTTGGTCCACCGGTTGTTGCTCAAAATGCCCTAACTCGCTTAATGCCACCAGCGGTTGCGGTGCATCGACCAAAGCGCCTTGCTCCGATTGTTTTGCGACACCGGCACGGCCTCGTATATGAAGCGCTAATAAGGTATCCAGTTTATCGCGTGCATCCGGGGCTAAACGCAGCGTGACCGGTAAGGGATCGATTTCATCAGCATCCGCCAGGTGAGCCAACGTGACGCCTTGATTGGCCGCGCGCAATGCCTGGTTAATATCAGTGATAGCAACGCCAGACAATGCCGCTTTTTCTTGATCGACCACAAACTGCCAGCGCGATAGCGGTCCTTGAATACTGGTACTGACTTCCGAGACTAACGCTTCTCGCTCCAATCGCGCCGCAACCTGTTGGGCTTGCGCTTGAATATCTGCATAAGGCGTACTCGGTGCACCATAGACTTCTGCAACAAGGGTCGCCAGTACAGGTGGGCCGGGTGGCATTTCCACCAGTTGTATGTCGGCATTATGTTTGGCTGCGATCGATTCCAGATCATCACGCAAACGGGTCACTAAACCATGTGATTGTAATTCTCGCCGCTGCTTATCCACCAAGACGACGCGCAATTCGCCCTGATAGGGAGCATTTCGCGCAAAATAATGACGCACCATGCCATTAAAATCCATCGGTGATGCAAGCCCCGCAAACCCCGACACAGAGACAACTTCCGCTTGCTGCTGAAGATAAGTGTTCATCTCACGTAATGCATTCGAGGTCTCGACATAACTGGCGGTTTCCGGCAAATCCAACACCACCTGAAATTCGTTTTTGTTGTCATAGGGTAAGAGTTTAAGCGGCACGAGACGTAGCGCCGGTAACATCGCCGCTACCACAAACAGCACTCCTACCACCATAAGAAACCTTTTCGCACGGCGATTATTTTCTAACAGCGGGAGTAATAATCGACGATAGCCCCGATAAAGTGGTGTCGTTTCCAAGCGATAGTCATCACCCTTATTTGAGGCACGAACAATTTTTTTCGCCAGCCAAGGCGTGACTAAAAACGCCACCAAGGTACTGATCACCACACTCACAGGCACATTAAATGCCAGTGGCGCCATGTAAGGTCCCATCATCCCGGTGATAAAAAACATCGGAGTAAACACAATAACAATCGCCACCGTCGACATGATCAGTGCCCGTTTGATTTCCAGCATCGCCAGTACAATGGTGCGACCCCGCGGCTTATTATCATGAGTCAGGTGACGTTCAATATTATCGATACTGGCTATTGGGTCATCGACAATCAGGCCCAACGCCAAAATCAGAGCAAACAAGGTGACACGATTGATGGAATACCCAAAAGCGAGATCAAGCCCCAGTGCCGCGCCATAGCTAATCGGAATTGCGATGGCCACGACCAAGGCACTGCGCCAGTTTAAAAACAGCCCCACAAACACCACCACGGTCAGCACGGCAATGCCTAAGCTCGAGACTAAATTATTGACTTTAGCATCAGCGGTTTGACCATAGTTGCGAATAATCTCAACCTCTACGCCCTCCGGGAACTGGGTGTTCGCTAAACGATCGAGGGTGCGCGTTACATCGTCGGCAACCGTCACCGCGTTCGAGCCTTTTTGCTTGGCGACCGAGATAAATACAGCGGGATGCGGTTTGGTCTGTTGTTGCGATTGAATCCAAGTATCGGTGCTGGCCTCAGTGGGGCCATCACTTAACGTGGCGACATCTTGCAAGTACACAGGCTTGCCATTCACAACCGCGACAACCAACTGGCGAATATCGTCACGGCTTTGATACCACTGCCCGGTTTCAAGGACATACCGCTGGCCTTGATGCTGAATATCACCGGCGTTACGTTTTTGATGACTCAGTGAAAACGCACGGGTTAAATCGGCCACACTGATTTGATAACTTGCCATTGCCGCCGGATCGAAAGCCACTAACACCTGGCGTGGCATACCCCCGACAACGTTAACCACATTGGTTTGGGGAAGGGCTTTTAAATCCAAGGTGGCTTGCTCAGCAATACGACGCAGCGCGTAATGATCGACAGTATCTGGTTTATCGCTACGCAGCGCCGCCATCACAATAGGGACATCATCAATTTCAACCGGCTTAATCGCCCACTCGCTCACCGCGGCAGGGATCTCATCTTGGTTGGCGTACAGCTTGTTATATAGCTTGACCAGCGCTGATTCGCGATCTTCTCCGACATAAAAACGCACGGTCACACGCGCCGATCCGGTTTGCGTCGTGGAATAAACATACTCCACCCCGTCTATTTGACTGACTTTTTTCTCCAGCGGCTGCGTCACCTGCTTTGTTACTTGTTGCGCGCTTAAGCCCGGTGCTTGTATCAGCACATCTGCCATCGGCACCACAATTTGCGGATCTTCCTCTTTGGGTGTAAGCCACAGCGCGGCAGCCCCAACCAAAAATGCCAACGCAATTAAAATAGGCGGAAAAAAACTGTTCATCACACGGGTAATAAACGGGCCTTGAGGTTGATCATCTCGCATAACAGTTCCTTGTTGCTGTCGTCCGTGCGCATCCTTTACGGAATGGATATAACGTCTACATGCCTAGATATAACTTAGTTAACCATCGCCGTCTGATATGTTGGTAGCATCACAACAACGAGTAATAAATCAAGATTACGGGCAATAGATGCGTTGTAACGTGGCGATAATATCCGCGACGTTGGGATCTCGTAAGCGATAAAATACCTGCTGTGATGATTTACGTACGCTCACCAGTTGATGACGTTTGAGCACGCTTAAGTGTTGAGAAAAAGCCGACTGACTGAGGCTCGAACCTTGTTGCAACTGTCCCACATGGGTCTCTCCAGCCAGTAGCTGACATAACACCACCAGGCGCTCAGGATGCGCCATTACCTTCAACAAGGTCGCCGCTTTCGATGCTTGTTGTCGCATTGCGCCAATGTCCATATCAGGCACATCATCTTTTTCATATAACCCTGTCTGAACCACCATGTTAGGCTCCTGTTGTAAGGACTTCCTTAAGCTTAGCCCCTCTTATTATTTAGTCAACTCTAATTTAGACAGATTATCATTAGACTTTTCTAAACATAGCGACTACAGTGAAAGTAACGCTGGATTCAATCCATATAACAGGACACGCACCCAAAGCAACCAACGTCAGTCGAGCGGTAGCTACGGTGCAATATCAATGCAAAGGAGTCTTACAATGACAATTGAAAATGCAGTTCGCGTGATCGCTGGCAGCATAGTGCTGCTTTCTGTGGTACTTACCCTCACCGTGCACAGCCAATTTGTTTGGCTTACTGTATTCGTGGGCGTAAACCTCATTCAAAGCGCGTTTACAGGGATTTGTCCGGCAGCCTTTTTCCTGAAAAAACTTGGATTACGTCACGCTTAACGGAGTCAAAATGACCAAGATAGTAATTATTGGAGGCGTCGCCGGTGGCGCTTCTGCTGCAGCTCGTGCACGCCGTCTGACCGAGGACGCTGAGATCATTATGTTCGAACGCGGCCCCTACGTTTCGTTCGCTAACTGTGGTTTGCCTTACCATATCGGTGGCGATATCACGGATCGCAGTAAGCTCTTGCTACAAACGCCAGATAGTTTTCGTGCGCGCTTTAATGTCGATGTGCGTATTAATAGCGCCGTCAGTAACATTGACCGCGAAAACAAAACCGTTACGGTCACTCGGGCCGATGGCAGCACCTATCAAGAGAGCTACGACAAATTACTATTAAGCCCTGGCGCGGCGCCAATTATGCCGCCGATTCCTGGCTTAGATAACCCACTCACGCATTCTTTGCGCAACATCCCGGACATGGATGCAATTTTGCACACCATCGAGATGAACAACCCCAGTCACGCAACCGTCGTCGGCGGAGGCTTTATTGGTCTTGAGATGATGGAAGCACTCCATCAGCGTGGCATTGAAACCACCCTTTTAGAAATGGCCGATCAGGTGATGACGCCGGTTGACCGCGAAATGGCAGGCTTTGCCCATCAGAGCATTCGTGATCATGGCATTGATTTACGCCTGGGGACGGCCTTGGCGTCGGCCGAATACATTCCAACCACGCATGTGGCCAGTGATGACGCCGGTGAACCCAGTGAACCGCAACACTTAGAAGGTTCACTGAGCCTCACGCTAAATAATGGTGACACGCTACACACTGAATTGTTGATCATGGCTGTCGGCGTAAAACCTGAAGTGACTCTAGCACAACAGGCCGGCCTGGCGATTGGTGAAAAAGGCGGGATCGTGGTCAACAGCACCATGCAGACCCAAGACCCAGATATTTATGCGGTCGGGGATGCCGTCGAAGAAATCGACTTTGTCACTCACAAGCCGACGCTGGTACCACTGGCTGGACCGGCTAACCGTCAAGGGCGCATGGCCGCTGACAACATGCTAGGAAGCACTGAGCATTATCTTGGCACCCAAGGCACCGCCATTTGTAAGATTTTCGATCTGGCCGTTGCCTCTGTGGGCCAAAATGAGAAGCAACTTAAACAGGCCAACATTGATTACCAAAAAGTCTATGTTCACGCGGCAAGTCATGCGGGTTACTACCCGGGCGCAGAAATTGTCTCGTTTAAAATGTTATTTGCACCCGACACGGGTGCTATTTTAGGCGCACAAGCGGTAGGCAAAGATGGCATTGATAAACGCATTGATGTCATGGCGGTTGCACAGCGTGCTGGGATGACGGTTGAGCAACTGCAGCATTTGGAGCTGACCTATGCCCCACCGTATGGCAGTGCTAAAGATGTGATCAACCAAGCCGCGTTTGTAGCAACTAACCTGATCAAAGGCGACGCAAAAGCGGTTCATTATCACGATTTAGCGACCCTAGGTGATGACCAAGTGCTTCTGGATGTGCGCAATGCCCCCGAACGCGAAAACGGTGAGTATATCGAAGGCGATATCCATATTCCGGTTGACGAACTGCGCGGGCGCATTCATGAGCTTCCCAAAGACAAAGAAATTTTGATTTACTGCCAAGTCGGCTTGCGAGGCAACGTCGCCTATCGCCAGTTAGTCAATCATGGCTTTAAAGCCCGTAATTTACTAGGCGGCTATCGCACTTACAAGTTTGCCACAGCTTAAACGCGAATCATTGCCAGTCAAAAGCGCGAGCCAATGCTCGCGCTTTTTGTTTATTGGAAAACCCGCCCAACCTGGCTTATACCTATTAAGTTACCATCATAATTTGTCAGTTTTATTGATAATCAAGGTACCGACTTAGGGCTCACACCTTTTGTCTCACAGCTTAAAGGCCATTAACAGAGAGGATCAATATGCTAGGTCGTTCTAACTCTCACCTACAAGCGCTTGAGCAAGCAATTATCGCGGTTGTCACCATTGATCACCACAATAACATCACTTTCTTTAATCAGGCAGCAGAGGACATTTGGGGATATTCAGCAAGCGAGGTGAAAGGAAAGAACGTAGCAATGCTGATCCCCACCGAATTACAAGCCAACCACGACAGCTACGTTAACCGACACAGATCTGGGGGAGAAGATCGCATCGTCGGGCGTTCTCGTGAAGTGCAGCTCAGACGAAAAGACGGCTCATTGACTTGGGTGCAACTGTCTTTATCCAAGATACGCGTCTCTGGCAAAATTCATTACACGGCATTTGTTCGTGATGTTACCGCTGAACGAGATGCGCGAGAGATGATGACCCAAACCCTCGAACAAGCGCTTGATGCTGTGGTGTGTATTGATGAAAATAATTGTATTACCTTTTATAACAAAGCGGCCGAGCAGCTGTGGGGATACAGCAAAGAAGATGTTCATGGCAAGAACGTTAAAATGTTGGTGCCTCATGCAATCCAAGCCAACCATGATGACTATGTAAATCGCAACCGAAAGACCGGCGAAGATAGAATTGTTGGCACCAGTAGAGAAGTCGAGATCGAACATAAGGATGGTCATCGACTCTGGGGGCAGCTCTCATTATCGAAGGTACATCTTGGTAATCGAACACTTTATACTGCCTTTGTAAAAGATGTCACTGAGACTGTGCAACGCCGGGAAGAAATGCAGTTATTGTCCATGGTGGCAAACGAAACCGATAATGCGGTTATAGTCACTAACCCACAAGGAGAAGTGGTTTATGTAAACCGTGGTTTTGAGCGGATGTCAGGGTATAGCTTAGATGAGATGAGAGGCAAAAAGCCTGGTCATATTCTTCAAGGAGCAGATACTAGTCCTGAAACCGTGCAAAACATTCGTGATCATCTTGCCCGCCATGAGCCCTTCTATGATGAGATTCTTAACTACAGCAAAAATGGTGAGCCTTACTGGATTTCACTCTCCATTAATCCTATTAGGGATGATAACCACCATATTACGCACTATATCTCTGTGCAGGCCAATATTACTCAGGTAAAACAAACCTACTTAGATTTCACCCGCAAATTAGATGCTATCAGCGGCGCATTAGTTATTATGGAAATTTGCCCCGACGGTAAACTTGATTCCATAAACTCTCTATTTGAAGACGCCTTGAAAAATATCGGTACGCGATGCGAAGACGCCTCCTATGACATCTACCATAAAATCACACACGAATTAAAAGAAAGTATCGATAAACAAGGCCATGCCTCTACCCTCATTGAATTTAATGGAAAAGGGGAGCAACTCGCAATTGATGCGAGGATTTGTGTACTCAAAGATTTTTCCGGCAATATACTCAATTATGTCATGTTTGGTATTGATATCAGTGCTCGACGTAAAACCGTGGCAAAAACGCAAACATCAATGCAGTCCGTTTCTCAGTCAAGCCAGGAAGTGATGAAAATTATTGATACTATCAACAACATTTCCGAGCGCACCAATCTTCTGGCACTGAACGCAGCGATCGAGGCCGCTCGTGCCGGTGAGCTCGGACGCGGCTTTGCGGTGGTCGCCGATGAGGTTCGCCAGTTGGCTCAAGTCTCTCACCAATCGAGCAAACAAATTAGCGAGTTGGTAGAAAGTACGGTTCAAAGCATTGATGAGCTTGCGGTTTTATTGAACGACATTGAAAGCTAGAGCGTCAATAAGCGCGAGATAAAAACACTCGCGCTTTTTCTTTTTATACGTTGGCCAAAGTCATGACCATTAAACCGACTGGACTATAGCCAACTGCTCTAAAGGCGCTGGATGTCCAAGATAAAAACCCTGCGCGTATTCACAATCGAGCTGTTTTAGTAACGCTAGTTGCGCACGCGTTTCTATACCTTCAGCTACAACATGAATACCCAAACCTTTAGCAATCCCGATAATGCCGGCAGTAATCGCTTTAGCACGGTGGTCTTTTTCCATCGCCTGGATAAAACTACGATCAATCTTAATTTCATCCACGTTGATCCGGTTAAAAATACCCAACGAGGTATAGCCGACACCAAAATCATCGATCGAAAAGGTAACGCCATGGCGTTTAAGTGTATCAACAACCCGCGCGCACTCAATAATGTCATCTAATGCGGCAGTTTCTGTGATCTCCAGGCAAAGATAACGAGCGAACTCAGGGTTAGCCTGCAAATAGGTATCGATACGTGCTATCGCGTCCACACTGTTAAATTCAACCGCGGAGATATTGACCGATACCCGTTTAACCATATTGCCTAGCAGCTGACTTTCGTTTAGTTGTTTGGCGGCTTTTTCTAACACCAGTGCCGTTAAATCCTCGCAAAAATGCTGCTCTTCAGCTAGGGGAATGAACACACTCGGGGGTATATTGCCATATTGATCGTGTGTCCATCTTGCCAACACCTCTAGGCCGGTTAACTCTCCAGAAGACAAGCGATACTGTGGCTGAAAAACAATATCAATCTGCTTATCATCAATGGCTTGGCGAAGATCGTAGACAAGATTTTGCCGCTTTTTAGCCTCTTCTGTCAGATGGATATCGTGATATGCAACGGCATTTTTATGCTTCTTCGCTTCGTTCAATGCGCGTGTCGCCGCTGTCATTAAAGCCGTGGTGTCTTCGCCATCCGAGTCAAACACCGCCACGCCTACCGAACAGGTAATGTCTCTATCGTATCGTTGCAAAAACTGGTTACACTGACGATGTAACTTGTCAATGTATGGCGTCATTTCGCTAACATCGGACAACGTCAACAAACATGCGAATCTATCGGCGTGCACTCTCGAGGTTAGGTTTTCAAGCGCAGTGGGCGTATCTATTTTACGCGCCACTCCTATCAGCAGTTGATTGGTGCGATCAAAGCCCAGCTTATTGGTTACCGACGTGTAGTTATCAATGTCGAGCACAAACAACATGTAGCACGACTCAGCATTAGCACGCTGCAATAATGTATCAGCGCGACGAATGAATACGGAGGGACTATGAAGCCCGGTAACCGTATCGATGTCACTCGCTCGCTCTAAATCACGATTATTTTTCTGTGCTAACCCCCAAAGTAACACTGAGGTAATAACGACAAACAGGTGCCCCTTGAACGACTGTGCCCAAGTATACATTTCAAGGTTATCGGACAGCACGTTAACCAATTTATCGGAAAACAGTATCCACAACGAAGCAAAAAAGAAGTAAGTTAATGCTAATTTTAGTGCGTAGTACGCTGTTTTCTTCATTAAAAGCCTTTTTTATCTCTTAACACTGCTCAGTTGCTCCTCTTTGACACCTACGGCTGTGATATTCGTCGAGTATAGCAGCTCTATCGCTTCACAGCTTCAAGCTATTGAATCAAATAAGTATAATTTGCCCAGTGTTGCTCAGATAACCAAAATGCAGAGAGCGTAACCTACCGACTCTATGATTGCACCTTCGGTTTTTACTGACTAAGACGGTGCGTATTGCTCAGTCTAGCTTAAATTAGATTGGAGCAACGATTAACACAGGTCAACACGTCCAACGAGCAAATAAAACACCAAACCCTAAATTAGTATTGACTTATTAATGTGTTCAAGTATGCTGCCCTTCTCCTTTAGCCGTAACGTTTTTTGACTCACTGAGAGGAAAATCATGACGTTTCAAATCCCATGGGATGCCTTGTTTGGTGGCATGCTGGTTGGCACTGCCTGTCTCGCACTTTTAGCACTCAATGGCCGTATTGCCGGGATCAGCGGTATTGTGTCAGGCGCGTTATCATCACACGGCCGTGAAGCTCAATGGCGAGGTCTGTTTTTGCTGGGTATGGTCAGTGCGGGGGTCTTCATGCCATTTATCGGTTTTGAACTACCCAACTACACAAGCCTTGCGCCTGCACTCACACCTATGGTTGCCGTACTCGCGGGGTTGCTGGTCGGGATAGGCACTAAATTAGGTAACGGCTGTACCAGTGGTCATGGCATTTGTGGCATGGGTCGCTTATCGAAACGGTCAATCGTGGCAACGCTCACTTTTATGGGTGCTGCCTTTGTCACTGTTTTTGTTCGTTTACACTTTTAAGGACGTTTATCGCTTATGTTTCGCCTTGTTGCTCTACTCTCAGGCTTTATCTTCGGTGTGGGTATGATGGTGTCAGGCATGGTCAATCCCGCGAAGGTGATTGGCTTTCTGGATGTATTCGGCCAGTGGGATCCCAGCCTTGCGTTTGTGATGGGCGGTGCGCTGTTGGTCTTTGTTCCCGGCTACTTTTTGGGCGTACGTCGGCAGAAAAACCCCGTACTGGCCGATCAATTTTGTCTACCCAAGACGCAAACGCTTGATAAAAAACTCATCGGCGGCGCATTACTCTTTGGCACCGGCTGGGGACTCGCCGGACTTTGCCCAGGACCGGCGATCACGGCTATTGGCTCCGGCGCACTACCGATCGGTCTATTTGTGATTAGCATGCTAGTCGGGATGCGCGTCATAACCTATCTTCAGCAAACACGAATACCGTCACCAGTAAAAACTTAAATAGACTCATGCGAGATGGTGCGCCCTGATATCCGCTTTAGACAGGGCGCCAAAGTTTAGCGCTAAGTAGCGAGACGTTGAACTGTATCAGAGACCTCTTCAGCTCCGGCATAAATATCACGCATGACGGTTTCCGCTGAGGCAATTTTTTCTCGGCTCTGCTCCGATTCTACTGCCACTTCTTCCATCGACTCACTCACACCATGGGTCAATTTTCTATTTTCATCGACAACATTGGCGATTTGTGTTGTCGATTCACTGGTGCGTTTGGCTAAACTTCTCACTTCATCAGCTACCACAGCAAATCCTCTGCCCATCTCGCCGGCACGAGCTGCTTCAATAGCAGCATTTAAAGCAAGTAAATTGGTTTGTTCAGCGATTTGATTAATCGTGGTCACAATCTCTTCAATGCTCTGTGCGTGCTCAGTCAGTTGGTGGAGTTGCTCAGCCGTTGATTGCATTTTCTCAGTGACATGGCTAGTGATATCGACCGCTTCTTTGAGCAAAGCACTACCATCCTCAACATGTTGAAGTGTCGCGGCTGACGAATGGTGGGCGAGTTCAGCGGCTTGAGAGACTGCATGGCTTTTCTGCACACTTGCAGTGATGTTGGAAGCAAATTTCACGACCTTTTCAACACGCCCACTATCACCGAATATGGGGTTATAAGTGGCTTCTAACCAGATTTCATTGCCCAATTTGTCACGCCGTTGATATTGTCCACCCTTAAATTGTCCATCTTCCAGCTCTGCCCAAAAGTTCGGATTTTGCTCATAAAAGTCAGCGTCGCAGAATATACGATGATGCTGCCCTACAATGTCATCTAACTCATATCCCACTGTGGCTAAAAAATTGTCGTTAGCATGGATAATGTTGCCTTGGGGGGTAAAAATGATGGCCGCCATGGAACGGTCGAGCGCCATAAACAACGCCTCTTTTTTGGCTTTTTCTTGGTGGACTCGCGTCACATCGGACGCGATTTTGCGAACTTTAACCACTCGTCCGGTTTTATCTTTAACTGGAAAATAAGACGCATCCATCCAAATTTCGTTACCATTTTTGTGCCGGCGTCGAAAAACGCCCTTCTGTCTTTCGCCCTGACCGAGACGCATCCAAAAATCGCGGTATTCTTGGGACTCTGTCGTTTCAGGAAAACATACTGCCGAGTGGTGCTGTCCAACCACTTCATTACTCTCGTAACCAATAATATTAAGTAATAGTTGATTGCAACTGAGCACAATTCCATCAGGAGAGAAGGTGATGGTGGCAACACCTTCTATGATGGCATCAAGCTCGATTTCTAGTTGTTCTCTGTTTGTCTCGCTTTCGGTAAGTAGGCGTCTAGTTTGATTAAACATCATGGTGGCTCCCCCGTTAACTCTAGGACCATATCGTTACTTTTCATGCTTCTTTACTTCAGTGGCTAGCCAATCCACAAGAACATTTTAAAGTATGTGAACTACGTTATTAGTCGCGTAATATCAGTAAAGCGTAGAGCATCTTTATTTATCCGATAATCAGGCGTATTAACTAATAAGCATTAGAAGAATGAAAAATGTAACAAAAAATATATTACCATTAATAACAAAGAGTTAATTACCATCTGGCTTGTATTAAAAGACTTCATAATCGCCTAGAAAACCATCTACTTTTCCGTTTATTGCATTGTCCCTCATACTAAGTAATTTTTTCTCATCATTACGACCTAGATCTTTTAGCTAGAACGGTTAAGAAAACAGTCCCGACGATAAATAGCGATCGCCGCGATCGCAAATAATGGCCACCACCACAGAGCCGGGTTCAGCTTTGGCAACTTGCAGTGCCGCATATACGGCCCCGCCAGAGCTCACACCCGCACAAATCCCCTCTTCTCGCGCTAATGCTCGCGCCGTTTCTTTGGCGTCTTGCTCAGAAATATCCATCACCACATCGATATGCTCATCGGTATAAATACCCGGTAAATACTCAGCCGGCCAGCGCCGGATCCCAGGGATGGCACTGCCCTCTGTCGGCTGTAAGCCAATGGTTTTTATCGCGGGGTTTTGCGTTTTTAGGTACTTTGATGTGCCCACAATGGTGCCTGTGGTGCCCATGCTGGCAATAAAGTGGGTGATTTTTTGTTGGCTTTGCTGCCAAATTTCAGGCCCTGTACCGGTCACATGAGCCTGAAAGTTATCCGGATTATTGAACTGATCCAACACTTTGCCCTTGCCCTGTGCTTGCATGGATAACGCCAAATCACGCGCACCTTCCATACCCGACACTTTAGAGACGAGAATCAACTCACTGCCATAGGCACGCATCGCATCTTTGCGCTCCTGGGTAGCATTTTCAGGCATGATTAAAATCAGGCGATAGCCTTTAATCGCCGCCGCCATTGCCAGCGCTATCCCGGTGTTGCCACTGGTCGCTTCAATCAAGGTATCGCCCGGTTGGATATCTCCCCGCGCTTCAGCCTGCACAATCATGTTCAGCGCGGGCCTATCTTTGACTGAACCGGCCGGGTTATTGCCTTCAAGTTTAACCAAAACAGTACTCCCCGTATCAGCGCCTAGACGCTGCAAGCGTATCAAGGGTGTTTGTCCTACGTAGTCTTCAAGCGTTGGGAAATCAGTCACGTCTCTTACCTCTGCCTATCTTTTTCACTGGCGTCATGCCGTGGGGCACTGTCTATAAACGCCATGTTACAAGGGTTTATCACTGGCACGCAGATAAATTGTCACTAACATATACAAAATGGTTATAGTAAAACTGTTTTTTATTCCTAATGATTGCTTTTATTCTGTGACTTATAGCTACTTCTTTTGTTGAACAAGCATCAACCGGTCATTAAGGAACATTACAATGAAGGTATTCAAAACGCTGGCTCTCTCGGCCCTACTTGCCACCAGCAGCGCACAAGTATTCGCCGCTGAACAAACACTGTTGAACTCTTCTTATGATATCGCAAGGGAGCTTTTTGCCGACTACAACCCACTATTCGCAGAGCACTGGCAAGAAAAAACCGGCGACTCCGTAACGATTAAGCAATCCCATGGCGGTTCATCGGCGCAAGCGCGCGCAATTATGCAAGGGCTGCAAGCGGATGTCGTCACCTTTAACCAAGTCACTGATGTGCAGGTACTGCACGATCGTGGCAAACTGATCGATGCCAATTGGAAAGACAACTTCCCCAATAGCAGCTCGCCCTATTATTCCACCACCGCCTTTTTGGTGCGTAAAGGCAATCCCAAAAATATTGAAAACTGGGACGACCTTGCCAAAGACGATGTCGCATCGGTCTTTCCTAACCCAAAAACCTCAGGCAATGCGCGCTATACCTATTTAGCCGCGCTCGGTTATGCGCAAAAAACGTTTGGCAAAGACAACACTGAACAGCAAGATGCGTTTTTGAAGCAGTTACTCGCCAATGTGGCCGTATTTGATACCGGCGGCCGTGGCGCAACCACCTCATTTGTTGAACGTGGCATTGGCGATGTCTTAGTCACCTTCGAATCAGAGGTAAATAACATCCGCCAACAATATGGCAGTGATGATTACGATATCGTTGTGCCTAAAACCTCGATCCTGGCTGAATTCCCTGTTGCCGTGGTAAAGCGAAATGCTAAACGCAATGGCACTACTGAACTGGCGACAGAGTATTTGTCTTATCTTTACAGTGAAAAAGCGCAGCGCTTACTGGCTAACTTTAATTACCGCGTTCATCACCAAGCCGTCGCAGACGAGTATGCCGATCGCTTCCCTCAGGTTGAATTACTGACGGTAGAAGAGATTTCAGGTAGCTGGGACAAGGCGATGAAAACCCACTTTGCTAGTGGCGGAAAGCTAGACCAGCTCCAGCGCCGTTAATTTCTATTACGACTTAAATCGAGACGTTATGCCATCGTTATCGCATCAACGCCAATCTATGCCACGGGGAGTGCGTCATCAGCGCGTACTCCCAGGGTTTGGTATCAGTCTGGGCGTATCGCTATTGTTTATTAGCCTGATTTTACTACTGCCAGCCAGTGGTTTAATCATGCAAACCAGTCAAATGACTTGGCAAGAATATTGGTTTGCCATCTCAGACCCACGTATTGTCGCCAGTTATAAAGTCACGGCCGGCGCGGCGCTTATCGCTTCCTTATTTAATGGTGCGATTGGACTGCTCTTTGCTTGGGTGTTGGTGCGTTACGATTTTACGGGTAAACGCTTTATTGACGCGTTGGTGGATTTGCCTTTCGCACTGCCCACCGCAGTCGCCGGTGTCACCCTCGCTACCTTGTATGCCGATAATGGCTGGATAGGTAGCGTGCTCGCGAACCTCGGTATACAAGTGGCTTATACGCCGATAGGCATTATGATTGCGATGATGTTTACCAGCTTGCCGTTTGTCGTGCGCACCGTACAGCCCGTACTGGAAGAAATTTCTCAAGAGGAAGAAGAAGCTGGCACCTTATTAGGCGCAAGCGATTTTGCCGTGTTTTGGCGCGTTATCCTACCGACTATCAAACCCGCTTTATTCGTGGGTATCGCCTTATCTTTTACGCGCAGTCTTGGCGAATTTGGGGCCGTGATTTTTATTGCAGGCAATACGCCTTACGTCAGCGAGATCACCTCCTTGATGATTTTTGTCCGTTTGCAAGAGTTTAATTTCCCAGCGGCAAGTGCGATTGCCTCAGTGATTTTGATGGCATCATTGTCGTTACTGTTTGCGATCAACCTATGGCAAGGCCGCTACTTAAAACGTATTCACGGTCGCTAAGGATAGCTTTATGACTCCCCACACTGCCCGAATCGGTGATTCTGTTTGGATCAAACGTAGTTTGATTGGCTTAATGCTGATACTGGTTGCGCTCGTGTTGGTGCTTCCCTTATTGAGCATTTTTTCTATTGCATTTTCTGACGGTATTGGTACCTATTTTGAGCACCTTCTTGCCCCCGATACACGCCATGCGATTGGGTTAACGCTATTGGTTGCCGTTATCACGGTGCCGGTTAACTTAGTGTTTGGTGTCATGCTCGCATGGGCGGTAACTCGGTTTCAGTTCCCAGGCCGAAAACTGGTCACCACCTTGATTGATATTCCCTTCGCGGTATCACCTGTGGTCGCTGGTCTACTCTATTTGCTGCTGTACGGTAGTAACGGCTGGCTAGGCGCGTGGTTGTTTGAGCATGATTTACAAGTGATGTTTGCACTGCCTGGCATTGTTTTAGTCACCATTTTTGTCACCTGCCCCTTTGTTGCTCGCGAGCTTATTCCGCTGATGCAACAGCAAGGACACGCCGAAGAAGAAGCGGCAGTGATTTTAGGGGCGTCTTGGTGGCAACTGTTTCGACGCGTCACCTTACCGAACATCAAGTGGGCCCTGATATACGGGGTGATCTTGACCAATGCCCGGGCCATCGGTGAGTTTGGCGCGGTGGCAGTGGTGTCAGGTAGCATTCGTGGCCAAACCAATACTTTACCTTTGCAAGTGCAGCTTCTGTATGAAGACTATCAAACCCAAGCCGCGTTCGCTTGTGCCTCTTTGCTTGCCTTTATGGCATTGGTAACGTTGGCGCTCAAAGCCTTAGTGGAGTGGCGTCAGCAACGCGCACAGACAAACGTAACGCCGCTTGATGAGCACAGCGCGTCAACGCCAGCCCAATTTATCCCACAAACGACCCAGAGTGAGCAGTAACATAATGCAAATTCAATTAGACAATATCACCAAACACTTTGGCCAGTTTCAGGCACTTTCGCCGCTATCTCTCACCATAGAAAAGGGTGAAATGATGGGGTTACTTGGACCATCAGGTTCGGGAAAAACCACGTTACTGCGGATTATTGCGGGGTTAGAAAACAGCAATAGTGGCCAAATCCATTTTGGCGAACGCGATGTCACCCAGGTGCATGTTCGCGATCGACGCGTTGGCTTTGTCTTTCAAAACTACGCTTTGTTTAAACACATGACAGTCGCTGAAAACATTGCGTTCGGCTTACAAGTCATGCCGCGGCGCGAGCGCCCTTCAGCGGCCGCCATCACTCAACGAGTTAACGAGCTGCTCGAGGTGGTCCAGCTTGGTCATCTTCGCCAGCGTTATCCCGAACAATTATCGGGCGGACAAAAACAACGTATCGCTCTGGCACGTGCACTCGCGACGCAACCAGAAATTTTACTTTTGGATGAACCGTTTGGGGCATTAGATGCGCAAGTACGTAAAGAACTACGACAATGGTTACGACGCCTACATGATGAAATGGCATTCACTAGCGTGTTCGTCACTCACGATCAAGATGAAGCGCTGGAGCTATCCGATCGGGTGGTGGTGATGAGTAACGGGCAAATTGAACAAGTCGATAGCCCGGTTGATCTGTATGCTTCGCCGAAGAGTCGATTTGTGTTTGATTTTTTGGGGAACGTGAATGTCTTTTCCGGCCAATTTCAGCAAGGGGTATGGAAAAATGGTAACGCCTTTATCGAACCCGCCCTCAATGCGCAGACCAAACAATCCGGCGATTTGTATGTACGCAGCCATGAACTGACCATCACCGATAAACCGAACAGCCAGGTATCGCTGCCCACGCGCGTGGTATCAGTCAACCCTGTCGGCGCCGAGGTACGCGTATCACTGGCACCACAAGGTTGGGAAAGTGATCAATTGTGGGAGGCCACCCTAACTCATCATGCTTGGCAAGCCGCATCGTATCAAAAGGGCGATACCGTTTATGCCATGCCACATATTGGTTATTTCTTTAACCATGACGATACAGCCCCCCACCGGCTGCAATGGCCATTTTTGGCGGCAGATAGCTTGGTGTATGATATTTAATAATATAAAAAGGGATTTTTCGCATAGTCGAAGATAAATAGAACATCTGCGAACTTATGATCAGAAAACGCGGGTTCAATTACCCGCGTTTAAACATAAACAGTATTATCTATAAAGCACTAGCTCTTAAGGTTACTGCCTCGCGTTTCTATTACTTTTTGGTACCAATAATACGACGCCTTCTTTTTCCTGGCTAAACCATTATCATGGTCAACATAGATGAACCCGTATTGCTTTTTAAACCCGTTGAGCCAGCTCAATAAATCAATTGCCGACCATGCGTAATAGCCTTTGACATTCACACCAAGCTCTATCGCTTTTTTTACAGCCACCAAGTGATCATTAATAAAATTAATCCTTGGAATGTCGCAGACCTCACCATCTATAATAGGGTCTTCATCCCCTAAACCATTTTCAGTAATATATATTCTGATATCACCATAGTACTCTTTTAGTAGCTGTAGACCACTCACAAAGCCATCAGGTGATATTTCCCATCCCCATTTTGTATATCGCTTATCATCCATCGCGACCGTTCGGTATACACCGTCAAAGCTCGGATTACCGGGGGCTCCTGTCGCGTTCTCTCGCGTCGGCTCAACAACATCGCCTGGCATATGTATTCTTTCTACCCGCATGGGCTGGTAGTAGTTTAATCCAATAAAGTCATTGAGTGGTGCAGCAATTATTAAACTTTCTCTATCATCTGCCGTTATTTTGGGTTGGATACCTTGGGTTTCGAGCCACGCCATCACATAGTCTGGGTACTCTCCCTTCAAAATAGGGTCATAAAACCAATTAAGGTTAAACTGATTAGCGTGCATGGCTGCAAATAGGTTATCTTCACTATTATCAATTGAAAACGCGGGTGTGAAGACATGGCTCAAGCCTATTTCTCCATATTGTTTACGCTTTTTATATGCGATTACAGCTTTAGCATGCGCAGTAAAAACATGATGCGTCGCTTGAAAATACTTTTCTGGCGCATTATGAATACCCGGAGGATGCGCACCCGCAAGATATCCGTGCCCACAAAAAATAACGGTTTCATTGAATGTAATAAAATGTTTGACACGATCACCAAAGCTCTCAAAACAAACGTTTGCATAGTTCAAAAAAGCATCGATTGTTTTTCTATTTAACCACCCTCCGTCTTTTTCCAAACAGAGAGGAAGGTCCCAGTGATAGAGCGTTACAAAAGGAACTATTCCATATTTTAAACACTCATCAATGATATTGTTATAAAACTCAATACCTTTAGGATTTATAGCGCCTACACCATCAGGAATAATTCTTGCCCAAGAAATAGAGAAACGATAAGACTCAAGCCCCATCTCAGCCATTAACTTAATATCTTCTTTGTAACGATGATAGTGATCAATCGCCACTTCACCCGTTGTTCCTTCAAAGGTTTTTCCCGGGATTTTTACAAACTCATCCCAGTTAGTCGGCCCTTTACCGTCGACATCCGTTGCCCCTTCGATTTGATAAGAAGCCGTCGCGGCGCCAAAAAGAAAATCATGTGCAAATTTCATAAAAACATCTTTTTATACTAGAGGCTTAGTCGAATCGCGCACAAATAACTCACCCACAACAATCTCTGGTCTTATAGTTACTTGATCCTCGATAAGTTGTTGGGCAACTTCCATCGCTCTTTCCGTAATACGTTCGATAGGAATATCAACTGTCGTAAGCTGTGGTACAACAAACTCAGTCATTTTTTCATTATCGATACTCACGATTGATACATCTGAAGGTACACCAATGCCTTTCTCTCGACAGGCACGTAAAATACCAATAGCAATATCATCACTCGCTGCGACAATGGCACTGAAACGCCAATTGTTGGGAATTTGTTCCAGCGCTTGTTCATAGGCTGCTTTTACATCAAAGCCACACACCAAATGCTGTGTTTCCACAGAAAAGGGCTGCTTCTCAGTAATCGCTTTAAAAGCCTCTAACCGAACTTGGGTCGTCCTTGTTGTTGGACAAGGCCCAAAATACGCAATGTGTCGATGACCAATGCTCATAAGATGGGTCGCCGCCGATTCTATCGCGCGCTTTTGATCAAATGCAATTGAATAACCTGCCGATTCTGGAAGCTCTTGCCCAACGTGAATCAAAGGCGTGGATATTTCATGATTAAGCTCGATAAGTTGTTGCGCCGTCAGCTGACGGCTGTAAAGCACAATCACATCACACTTTTGTTCAACCAGGGAGCTCACTGCTTGTAATTCAAACTCAGCTTGGTTTTTTCCATCCGCAATAATCAGCTGCTTGCCCATTCTAGTAGCACTGGCAGATGCTTGCTTTAATAAACTACCAAAGTAGCTGCCATCAAAGTCCGATAGCACTAGGCCAATACTGTTGCCGCTACTCGCAGCTAATGTTTGAGCCAAGCTACTGGGTCGATAGTTCAATTTTTCAATAGCTGCTTCAACTTTTACTCGGGTACTCTCTTTGACCTGTCCAGTCTTATTGATAACACGAGACACTGTCGCCTTAGATACACCGGCAGCCTTGCAAACATCTTTAATCGTGGCCATTCGTACCTCTAAAGGTGAGAGGGAGTTTCCCTCGAAACTACAAACTTTCGGATTTTCAGTATTGTAACATTAATTACACAGAATCCAGTTTGCGATGGATAGCAATTAATTCTTCAACCAATTCTCTGGCTAACATGCTGGTCATAATATGATCCTGGGCATGCACCATCACCAAATTCACGGGCACCTTTCCTTCGCCCTGATCGAGCCCAATCAGCTGAGTCTGTACATCATGTGCTTGCTTCGAGGCGACAGACGACTGAGACAGGTATTCGTCAACCGCGTTCCAGTCACTCGCTTTCGCGGCTCTCAACGCCTCCATTGCGAAAGACTTTGCTGAGCCTGCATTGATGATGAGCTCCATCACCGTTGATTCTTGGTCAAAATCTGCTAGTGGTGTCATTAGTTTTCCTCCCCTTGGGCTTCTTGTGCTAAAAGCTGTTTTTCATAAACTTTAAAAAATGGATAATAGATGGCGGTTGCGACAAGCATGAGGACAACAACTAATATAGAAGAGCTAATTGCCCAACCTGCTGCCCATGCCGCGCCAACCGGAGCAGGTGCAGTCCAAGGCACCACTGAAATCACAGCACCTACAATTCCCGTTTTGACACAAAAGTACGCAATCGTGGCGTTAACCAGTGGGGCTGTAATAAACGGAATAAAGAAGGTGGGATTCATAATCAAAGGGGTGCCAAATATCACAGGCTCATTGATATTGAAGAGCGAAGGTACAACACTGATTTTCCCGATTGTCTTTAAGTGAGCAGCACGGCTACGCATAAACAAAAAGACCAGGCCTAATGTCGCACCAGAGCCGCCAAGCACGATAAAGAAACTCCAAAAACCCTCTACAAATACATGAGGAATTTGAGCACCAGCAGCAAGCGCAGTTTGATTGGCAGACAGGTTGGTGAGCCAAAAAGCTTGCAACATACCGCCGACAATAGCGGCACCATGAATGCCTGCAAACCACAATACATGTGTAAGTAGCACGGCCAAAAGAATAGCTGGCAACGAGTCAGCAGCACTGACCAGAGGTTTGAATGCCGTCATGATAGCTTCAGGGATGATCATGCCGGTCTGACTTTCAATATATAAATTGAGAGGATATATAGTCAGTACAACCAGTAGTATCGGAATCAACAAATCAAAAGACTGTTTGATTTTACCAGGCACTTGCTCAGGCATTTTGATGCCTATCTTTTTCCTTTGGAGGAAATACATCAGCTCTGTACTATAAAGAGACACAAGAATTGCCGTAAAAATACCTGTACCGCCTAAATATCCCGCAGGCAGTCCTCCTTCAGTCAGTGGCGCAGCTACCAATAGGAAGGACATCAACGACAGCATCGCTGGCATGAATGGCTCCATACTGTAACTTTGCGCCAAGTTATAAGAGATGGCGGCGGTGATATAGACAGACATAATGCCCATCGTCATATTAAATGGTGTGAGTAGTTGCCCTTGATATTGCTCAGCAAGCTGCAACCATACTTGAGCAATGGCCCAGTTTGAATCCGCTGCAAACGGAGGGAAGGCAAATATGAGTAGAAATGAGCCCACAATCATAAATGGCATCGCAGAGATAAATCCATCTCTCATCGCCATAATATGGCGCTGAGACGCTGCCTTACCGGCAACAGGCGTTACTCTATTCTCAATAAACCCAAACACATTATCCGTTAATGTCGTCATTATGAGCCCCCTAACCTAGCTCTACTAACGTATCGTTGAGGATTTTTTCACCATTCATCATTCCATAATCCATGGAGTTAATGACTTTTACTTTTTTGTCTTGTTTAGCTGCGCTTGCGGAAAAATCTGCCTCTTTATATTTCACTTGTGGTCCCAGTAAGCAGATATCGAACTTGGGAAGCATATTTTCAAACTCATCCAAACCAACTGCTTGAATATCAGCTTCTATGCCTTGGCTCTTCGCCGCCTGTTCCATTTTCTTGACCACCATGCTGGTTGACATTCCCGCTGCACAACAAAGAAGAATTTTTACCATTTTCATACCTCTTGACATTCAAGTTACTTAACCAATAGCCCTAATCTATCCAAAAAAGAAACCGGTTTCAGTAACCGGTTTCAAAGTTGAAGGCGAGGATCACAGAAACCGGTTACATCAAGCGAGTCATTGTGGTTTTGATCACATTGCCGGGAGGCTCTGTATGGGTTGTACGAAGAATTCGGAACGAGTAGATATAGGGAGAGAGGATAAGGTAAAACAACTATGCACTGACGCTATACATTAAACCGATAGCGCCGCGGTTTCGGTTATTTCTAGGCATAAGTAACGCACGAATTCTGGGTTCAATTGCAAGTAATAATCAATACGCTGAATCGCACTCTCTCGGTTATACTCAACCGCAGAAATATTCACCGACACACGCGGAATGACATTTCCCAACAGACCACTATGTGTAACTACTTGGCGGCTTTTTCGAGTACAAGCGCCGTTAGGTCTTCGCAAGAAGCCTTGCTTTTCTTCGAGAGGAATAAATGTACCAGATTGCACCACCATAGGTTTTCTGGGTCCATCTCGCCAAAACTTCTAAGCCAGTTAGCTAGCCCGACGCCAAGCGATATTGCGGTTGAAAGACAATCTCAACCTCTTTGTTATTGATTTCGACTCCGAGTACGGAAACGAGGACCTACACTTTTGAGCTTGTTCGGTTAAATGAATATCATGATAAATTAAGGTGTCTTTGCGTTTTTTAGTCTCATTAAGAGCGATCATAGCTGCAGTCATCAAGGTGATGGCATCCAAGGCGAGTTCGCGAATATTTTTTAACCAAAGAAGAATCGGTTTAACGATCACTTCTGGCTGTGGTCATATAGGCCGATTCTAAAATGGTTCGGGATAGATACCGTGGACATCGATACATGTAAAGACTACTTCAGCGCCGTTGATGATAATCACTAGAGTGTCAAGATAACCTACCCGCTATTCGGCCTGCTTTTTGCTTCATTGTGCGCGGTGATTGCGGGGTCGAAAGGATGGTACGAGATTCAAGAATACATCCCTAAACACCTTCTCTAATGAAAGCGCTAAAATAGCTTAAAACAGGATCAAATACAGAATATTCGCATTTGCATTCGACCCTTGTCACTTCAGATTAGTTACTGACACGAACCACAACAGAAGTTTTTACCGTGCTCTGACGCTGCTGCCTGTTTTTCAGCAAAAAGTATGTTGTTCTCCAGGTGAATATGCTCGTGCAAATCATCCTGTAACTCTTTTAAACCATTGTACAGAGCTGTCCAAGTACCACATTCGCCTTCCGGTAGTGTCAGATTGTTGGTTAACCGATTAATTTTCACCAACTCGGCTTCGTGCTGCACGTGTTCTTCTTCCATGACAGAAATAGGACCACTTGGATACACACCGCGCGACAGCATTGGGAAAAGAATTTGTTCTTCTTTCATCATATGACTTTCCAATTCCTGTAACATAGCGTCCAGATGCTCCGCTAAACCGCGTGGTGCGAGTTCGTGGTCACCATGCACGTTTTCCACTTTCATTGCCAGTTGCTTAAGTTCTGGTAATTGCTCACGATGGCGTTGATGGAAACGTAAATAAATGTGCTCGATTAATTCCTGCGCTGTTGCTTGTTGCCATTTGGCTTCGCTATCCGCCAACCTTTGCTGTAAATCACTCATGCTAAACTCCTTAACTTAATCCGCAACTCCAGGAACTACTCCCGGATGAAACATGAATTCCTAAGTAACAGTGCAACAAGTGCGCCAACTTCTATCCAATTGTAATTATTGACATTCAGAAACCCCACGGTAGTATCAACCCTAACAATTAGGGTAGTTTTTACCAATATAGTGGATTTAACTATGCTACAAGAAAGTGTTTTAGCCGATTTGTTAACAGAGCAACCTACAGCTGTACGACTGCAGAATCTCGTCAGTACGTTGCGACGTCATTTTAACTGCGGCGCAGTCGCACTATTGAAACTCGAGAACGAAGTACTACAACCTATTGCCGTCAAGGGACTCGTGCGCGAAGCTTTGGGCCGTCGCTTTGTGTTAGCGCAGCATCCACGTTTAGCGGTCCTAATATCGTCACGTTCAGCCGTTCGTTTCGAACATGACTCAGCTCTTCCTGATCCGTACGATGGTTTAATGGCTAACCAACCAGGCGAGGCATTGCCCGTACATGACTGCATGGGCATTAGTTTGTATTTGGAAAGCAAATGCTGGGGCGTACTGACACTCGACGCGTTAGAGCCTGGGACATTCACTGACGATTCTATTATTGAATTACAAAAATTTAGCTTATTTGTAGAAACCGCCATTCGCATTGGTCAGTTAGAGCAGAACGTCCGTGCACTGCGGCAAGGGCAAAAGCAATCAGTCGAACACAGCAGTACCTCCGACGCCAATGAGTCAGAAATTATTGGTGAAAGCAAAGCCATTCATGCGGTCTTAAAAGAGCTTCGGATCGTAGCCGGTGCCGATTTGCCCGTATTGCTACTGGGCGAAACCGGGGTCGGTAAAGAACTATTCGCGCGGGAATTACACCGACTGTCGCAACGCAGCGGCAAGCCGTTGATATACGTAAACTGTGCCGCATTACCCGAGTCCTTAGCGGAAAGTGAACTCTTTGGTCACGTAAAAGGCGCTTTCTCCGGCGCAAGCAGTGATCGATCCGGGCGTTTCGACGCGGCTAATGGTGGCACCCTGTTTTTAGATGAAGTTGGCGAGTTACCGCTTTCCATACAAGCCAAACTACTACGCGTACTGCAAAACGGTGAAATTCAACGCCTCGGCTCAGACAAATACCGCAAAGTGGATGTACGCATTATTGCCGCGACCAATCGAAACCTTAAACAGCAAGTCAGTAACGAAACCTTCCGTGCCGACTTGTACCATCGCCTGTCCGTGTATCCACTGCCGATACCACCACTACGTGAACGTGATGACGATGTTTCCATTCTGGCCGGTCATTTTTTGGAGCTGAACCGGGCTCGGCTAGGCTTGCGCGCCATTCGCTTGTCGCCCGAAGCTGAGTTGGCAATTCAACAGTATCAGTGGCCAGGTAACGTTCGCGAACTGGAGCATGTCATTAGTCGGGCCGCCATTAAACTATTGAGCCATGGCATCGACAAAAATGACATTGCCAGCATTGAGCCTAAAGTGCTCGACTTAGACGTGCGATTGCCTTCGGTGGCAGACTCGGGTACTCAAAGCAATGACGCGAACTTACCGACCCAGAGTTTGTCGATGAAAGAAGCGGTACAATATACACAGCGTAAAATGATAGAAGCGGCACTTAAGCGTAACGATGACAGTTGGAGTAGAGCTGCTAAAGAGCTCAAGCTCGACTCCAGTAATTTACATAAAATGGCCGCCCGATTAGGAATGAAGTAATGACCCGAGCGCTTTTAATGAAAATACTATGGCGCTCTTTGGCCGCATTCTTTGTTTTACTGGGGGTTATTGGCATTGCCCTGCCGGTTATGCCCACCGTACCGTTTCTTATTGCCGCGTTATGGGCGGCCAGTAAAGGCTGGCCCCGCCTAGAAACCTGGTTGGTCAACCATCCAAAATACGGACCAGATATTCGGGCCTGGCGCGATAACCGAGTAGTGAAGCGCCGCTCTAAAGTCATTGCACTGGTGATAATGGCCAGTGGTTGCGCCATTTTATGGTTATTCGTGCCACAAGTGCCGGTTTGGCTAAAGATAATTGTCGGCGTGGTATTGGTCACTGTGGGTGCTTGGCTAGCCAGTCGCCCTGAGTCCGTACCTGCACCGTCAGAGAAGTCGTTATGAATAAAACCCTGCCCACTGAGCTGACATTGGTCAATGACGATACTATTGACCGCCACAACCTTCAGCGTCAGGTACGATTTTCAGAGCACTGGATCGGTGAATTAAAAGTCGAAGCGGTTAAGCACCGCTTAGCATAGCTTAATAGCGAAAAACGCATTCAAACGATTAATACGCGAGTTGAGGAAGGCACGCTGGAGCTATTAGTCAGCGCTGAAACCCTGGTTGTCGATTACTGCGATAATTTGGAAACACGCAACGCTGTGAATAAAACCTGTCTGCTACACAAAACGCCCTTGGTATCGGGTTCTGCCATTAGCGTTGAAGGACAAGTAACCAGTTTTTCAATGCAAAATGAGAGCGCGTGTTATGGGTGCTTAAGTCAGTTTTTTGGCGAGCAGCTACCGAAGCCGGAGTGTTGTCGCCGCTAATGGGCGTTATTGGTACGATCCAAGCCGTAGAGCCATAAAAATAGCGGCCAACATAGATCAGCCGCTTTATTCATCATTGTTACTCTTTGACGTATTGCACAGCGAATAGCAGCGGATGAATCTACTAAAGCACCCTAACTGCTCTCACTGCTCCAACGCTTAGCCCGGGTTACCGTCCGCTCGCGGCGTGATCAATACTTTGAAGTAAACGACCACGTAAATGCTGTACGCAATAGCCCAGGCTAACGTACTCAGCATTAACCACTGGCTAGTCAGTTCTGGCATAAACCAAATAAGGAATACGCGAGTCACTGCCGCAATAGCTACCAATAAAAATGCGCCCCACATAATAGGTTTAGTCTGAAGCGGGCGTCCGCTATGCCCTAACGACACCCGAGCTATCATGCTTAAAATCATGTTACCCATAGCGCCAGCGGTCAGTGCGTGCATGGCTACACTCTGAGTAATTTCAATACCGGCATAGCGCAGTGCAAATAACGCTAAACCGATGGGAATGAACCAGTAAGCAATATGCAGCGACCACAACAGCGGCACCCGCCAGGTTATCCAAATTTTCCAACGCACAACACGGACGGCTGTTGTGATGGCACAAAAGGCGAACAACACAACCATAACCTGACTAGGCAACCGCATATGCAGGTTAAAAAAGTGCACCGCGAATATTAGCCATAAGCTGCCTAGCGCCATTTTATCCAGCCAGGGCAATGCCTGAACTTTCTTTGTCATGGTGCCGTTGGCCGTAAACATTGGCAGAACACGCCCGCCGATAATGGCCATTAGCAACGTCACTAGGAATACAGCGTTATAAGCTCCCAGTACTTGGATGTTGTAATGACCAAAATGTAACCCGTAGTGCATCAATAGATTACACACCGTTAATAACAGCAGAATGGGGACAAAAAACAGGTTTCTGGTTTGGTTAATTTTTAGCACCATTATGCCAAACAAGAATGCAGCAACAGGCAGAACACTGACGTCCACCGCCGCCACAAGCCACCACGGCAAGTTTTCACCAAACAACAATAATAATCGTGCCGCACTCCATAGCACCGTCACCACTAGCAAGGTATTACCATGCGGCGCGCGCAGTCCCGTCCAGTTCTGCACTGCAGTGAGCAAAAAGCCCAGCACAATGGCAACTACAAAACCGAAAATCATTTCATGGCTGTGCCAGAACATAATATTTCCGTACACCGGCAAGCTCACCTTCCCCGCCAGCGCAAAGCCCCAAAGCAGAATTGCCACAGCACTGAATAGTGCGCCTAGCAAGAACAGAGGACGAAATGCTTGTCTGAGTATCGGCGTTATGTGATCTTCTTTCTCTCGGTTTGTGATCTGCATCATAGTCACCTGAACACTTTAAAGATGTATTTATAAT
>NZ_MUFG01000029.1:0-40967 GCF_001996065.1 Salinivibrio sp. MA351
TCGAATCCTGTACAACCCACCATTTCTCAGACGCGGGGCTATAGCTCAGCTGGGAGAGCGCTTGCATGGCATGCAAGAGGTCGGCGGTTCGATCCCGCCTAGCTCCACCAAGTCTGAAAGATGGGCGATTAGCTCAGTTGGGAGAGCACCTCCCTTACAAGGAGGGGGTCACTGGTTCGAGCCCGGTATCGCCCACCATTTTCTCAATAGAGAAAAAGCCATTATTGGGGCTATAGCTCAGCTGGGAGAGCGCCTGCCTTGCACGCAGGAGGTCAGCAGTTCGATCCTGCTTAGCTCCACCATTTCATTATACGTTTTTAGACAGCAGTTATCCCCTGTTGCGACGACGGGTGTCTGAAAGCGAATAATAAAGTGGTTTATCGTTATGATAAATACACATGCTCTTTAACAATCTGGAAAGCTGACAAGTCATTCTTTAAGAATGACAGTAAAGTTCTCAATCAGTGACATATCATGTCACTCACACAATCAAGTGTGCTTGGACTTTGTCTTATTGAATCAATAACGACAAAGTTTCTATTTGAGTCCGGCAAAAACAAAACCTTAGTTGTTTTCATGCAAGACCTTTTGGNACACATGCTCTTTAACAATCTGGAAAGCTGACAAGTCATTCTTTAAGAATGACAGTAAAGTTCTCAATCAGTGACATATCATGTCACTCACACAATCAAGTGTGCTTGGACTTTGTCTTATTGAATCAATAACGACAAAGYTTCTATTTGAGTCCGGCAAAAACAAAACCTTAGTTGTTTTCATGCAAGACCTTTTGGGGTTGTATGGTTAAGTGACTAAGCGTAGACGGTGGATGCCTTGGCAGTCAGAGGCGAYGAAGGACGTATTAACTTGCGAAAAGCCCAGATAAGGCAGTAAAAGCCATTTGAATCTGGGATATCCGAATGGGGAAACCCACCTGCATAAGCAGGTATCTTAGCGTGAATACATAGCGCTAAGAGGCGAACTCGGGGAACTGAAACATCTAAGTACCCGATCCGAATGGGGAAACCCACCTGCATAAGCAGGTATCTTAGCGTGAATACATAGCGCTAAGAGGCGAACTCGGGGAACTGAAACATCTAAGTACCCGAAGGAAAAGAAATCAATTGAGATTCCGGCAGTAGCGGCGAGCGACCCCGGATTAGCCCTTAAGCAGACTTGGCGTTAGGTGAACAGGTTGGAAAACCTGGCAAYAAAGGGTGATAGCCCCGTAACCGACGGCGCCATATKTGTGAAAACGAGTAGGACGGGACACGTGATATCTTGTCTGAACATGGGGGGACCATCCTCCAAGGCTAAATACTCCTGACTGACCGATAGTGAACCAGTACCGTGAGGGAAAGGCGAAAAGAACCCCTGTGAGGGGAGTGAAATAGAACCTGAAACCGTCTACGTACAAGCAGTGGGAGCCCCATCACTAAGACACCTTATCTTAGTGAGACGCTATCACTTTGTTGATTGGGTTAACCACGCGAAGCGTGGGTCAACCGCCCAATCAAGCAGAGGTGACTTAGTGATGGGGTGACCGCGTACCTTTTGTATAATGGGTCAGCGACTTAATGTTAGTAGCAAGGTTAACCGCATAGGGGAGCCGTAGGGAAACCGAGTCTTAACTGGGCGTGTAGTTGCTAGCATTAGACCCGAAACCGAGTGATCTAGCCATGGGCAGGTTGAAGGTTGAGTAACATCAACTGGAGGACCGAACTCACTAACGTTGAAAAGTTAGGAGATGACCTGTGGCTAGGGGTGAAAGGCCAATCAAACTCGGAGATAGCTGGTTCTCCCCGAAAGCTATTTAGGTAGCGCCTCGGACGAACACTACTGGGGGTAGAGCACTGTTAAGGCTAGGGGGTCATCCCGACTTACCAACCCTTTGCAAACTCCGAATACCAGTAAGTGCTATCCGGGAGACACACGGCGGGTGCTAACGTCCGTCGTGGAGAGGGAAACAACCCAGACCGCCAGCTAAGGTCCCAAAGTTATCGCTAAGTGGGAAACGATGTGGGAAGGCTCAGACAGCCAGGATGTTGGCTTAGAAGCAGCCATCATTTAAAGAAAGCGTAATAGCTCACTGGTCGAGTCGGCCTGCGCGGAAGATGTAACGGGGCTAAGCGATACACCGAAGCTGCGGCAATGCGATTTATCGTATTGGGTAGGGGAGCGTTGTGTAAGCYGTTGAAGGTGTGCTGAGAGGCATGCTGGAGGTATCACAAGTGCGAATGCTGACATGAGTAACGATAATGGGGGTGAAAAACCTCCACGCCGGAAGACCAAGGGTTCCTGTCCAACGTTAATCGGGGCAGGGTAAGTCGGCCCCTAAGGCGAGGCCGAAAGGCGTAGTCGATGGGAAACGGGTTAATATTCCCGTACTGCTRCTTACTGCGATGGGGGGACGGAGAAGGCTAGGTGGGCCTGGCGATGGTTGTCCAGGTTCAAGGGTGTAGGCTGTAATCTTAGGCAAATCCGGGATTACACACGGTCGAGACCCGATGTCGAGCCACCAAGGTGGTGAAGTCATTGATGCCATGCTTCCGGGAAAAGCCTCTAAGCTTCAGGTAAGTAGGAACCGTACTCCAAACCGACACAGGTGGTCGGGTAGAGAATACCAAGGCGCTTGAGAGAACTCGGGTGAAGGAACTAGGCAAAATGGTACCGTAACTTCGGGAGAAGGTACGCTGCMCACGGTGAAGTCCCTTGCGGATGGAGCTATGGGCAGTCGCAGATACCAGGTGGCTGCAACTGTTTATTAAAAACACAGCACTGTGCAAAATCGAAAGATGACGTATACGGTGTGACGCCTGCCCGGTGCCGGAAGGTTAATTGATGTGGTTATCGCAAGAGAAGCCATTGATCGAAGCCCCGGTAAACGGCGGCCGTAACTATAACGGTCCTAAGGTAGCGAAATTCCTTGTCGGGTAAGTTCCGACCTGCACGAATGGCGTAATGATGGCCACGCTGTCTCCACCCGAGACTCAGTGAAATTGAAATCGCAGTGAAGATGCTGTGTACCCGCGGCTAGACGGAAAGACCCCGTGAACCTTTACTACAGCTTGGCACTGAACATTGAGCCTACATGTGTAGGATAGGTGGGAGGCTTTGAAACGGCGACGCCAGTTGTCGTGGAGCCATCCTTGAAATACCACCCTTGTATGTTTGATGTTCTAACTTAGCCCCCTAATCGGGGGTGAGGACAGTGCCTGGTGGGTAGTTTGACTGGGGCGGTCTCCTCCCAAAGCGTAACGGAGGAGCACGAAGGTGGGCTAATCACGGTCGGACATCGTGAGGTTAGTGCAATGGCATAAGCCCGCTTAACTGCGAGAGTGACGGCTCGAGCAGGTACGAAAGTAGGTCATAGTGATCCGGTGGTTCTGAATGGAAGGGCCATCGCTCAACGGATAAAAGGTACTCCGGGGATAACAGGCTGATACCGCCCAAGAGTTCATATCGACGGCGGTGTTTGGCACCTCGATGTCGGCTCATCACATCCTGGGGCTGAAGTCGGTCCCAAGGGTATGGCTGTTCGCCATTTAAAGTGGTACGCGAGCTGGGTTTAGAACGTCGTGAGACAGTTCGGTCCCTATCTGCCGTGGGCGTTGGATGATTGAGGGGAGCTGCTCCTAGTACGAGAGGACCGGAGTGGACGAACCGCTGGTGTTCGGGTTGTGTCGCCAGACGCATTGCCCGGTAGCTAAGTTCGGCACAGATAAGCGCTGAAAGCATCTAAGCGCGAAGCTGGCCCCGAGATGAGTCATCCCTAGAGCTTCGAGCTCTCTAAAGGGTTGTTTTGCTTGGCGACCATAGCGCTTTGGACCCACCTGACTCCATGCCGAACTCAGTAGTGAAACGAAGCAGCGCCGATGGTAGTGTGGGGTCTCCCCATGTGAGAGTAGGACATCGCCAGGCTTTCATTGCTTACCTTGTTGATAGCTCGACGCTTTTGATATCTGCGATGCTCATGTATTGGCATACACTGCGCGTCTCGATTCAAAATCCTCATCGCATCAAACAAGATAATCTAATTAGCGCTTAATATTGGGCTTTAGTTAGCAAACATTTAAGCATCAAAGCAATTAAGTGTAAGACTTTGATGAGTGAAATACGAAGCCCTGACCTAACGGTCGGGGCTTTTTTGTATATTTAATCTTTGATGAAAAACCAATAGAGCCCTGGCCTGACGGTCAGGGCTTTTTGTTGTAATGAGTCTTCAATGCAGACTTTAGCGATGATAAATGTGGTGATAATAAAGCTGCTAAAGGTAACCCGTTGCTCTGATCTTACTCACGTGTTTTATATGCGTGATAGACCGCGAAGCGTCGAGTCTTGGCGATCGATTCACACTGTCCGAGACTGTCTTTAATTATCGGCGGATAGCGTAAGAAACTATTGGCCACCACAATGAGCTGGCCACCTTTGGAGAGGTGAGAGGGGACGTTACGTAACAAAGACTCGGTTGGTGAGTAGCGTGTATCCAGTCCATCATGGAAAGGGGGATTACTAATGATAGTATTAAATGTCGCCTCAACACCATCAAGCATATCTGAAGGTAAAACTTGCCCATCTAAGCCGTTGGCGGCAAGTGTGGCTTTGCTTGATGCAATGGCGAGGTAATTAACATCCACAAGCGTCACTTGGCAATCAGGATAAGTAGCAAGGATATAGCTACCTATCACGCCTGCGCCGCAACCTACGTCTAATACGTTTCCTTTGATCGACGGAAGATGACGAAGCAACAACTCGGTACCGTCATCTAAACTTTTTTGGCTAAATACGCCGGGTAACGCACGAATGGTCAGTGACGTCTCGCCGAGGGTTAATGGGTAGTCAGTAAACCACGCTTCCAACGAAAAAGAGCTCGCAGGGGTGTGGCAGGTGCCGTAATACATACTGCAGCGCCGCGCAGCATCGTATTTGCTAATAGACCCGTAGGGAGCGAAGCGTTTTTCAATGCTTTTGATGCCACTACGGTTTTCACCCACTACCATCCAATCAACCTCTTTCCCCAATGCGTGTGTCAACATTGCGAGTAAGTAATCAGCTTCTGCTTTTGCTTTAGGCCAATAAAATAAGACCAGATCGATGGGATGATCGATATCGAGCGTCGCGCCTGCATGAACAGTAATCGACGCTTTTTTCTGGCGTGTGGCGAAACCGTGATGCGTCGTAAAGACAGTGACGCTTGCGGCACGTTGCGATAATTGTTGGACAAAGTCATCTTCGAGCTCTCCTGCCAACAGCAGGTGTTTATTATCAAACAACGGAAGGTGACGCTGAGCAATTTCACTGGGGGCCGTGAGGGTCATGATTGTTCTCTTTGCATTATCGACGGTAATAAAGCGCACCGAAATAACCTGGCGCGTCGGGAGTCGAATTTTCCCACAAAGCACGCACCAGGCCAATCTTTAACGGGTTAGGCGTTGTCTTGGCGATCAAGGAAGTGTGCAAACTCGAGCTCATACATCCGGAATAACACCAATGTTAATGAGAAAATAATCGGACCGTAAATTAACCCCATTAAGCCAAAGAGGTGCAAACCGCCCAACAATGAGAAAAAGATAAGCAGGGTGTTCATGCCAGAGTTTCCCTGCATCAAAAAAGGGCGAAGCAGATTATCAATGGAGCCCACAACCACAACGCTCCATACTAAAAGCGCGAGCGCCCACTGCCAGTCACCGATTACTGCGAGATATAGCACTGTTGGTAACCAGATAAGTGCTGTCCCTATCACAGGAATAAAAGAGGCAAAGGCCATCATGGTGCCCCAAAAAAGGGCCGGTAAGCCTACCGCCCACATCGCTAGGCCGCCTGCAGCACCTTGTGCTAAAGCAGTGAGGAATGAACCGAGAACAGCCGATTTGGCGACTTTCTCCACTTCATCAAGCAGTTGGTCTTCTTGGCTACGTGACAAAGGGATAACATGACGCAGTGTTTGGATAATGTTGTCGTGATCGCGCAGTAAAAAGAACAGCACAAATAACATCAGCATAAAGGTGATAAAAAAGTTAGTGACATCGCCCAGTACCCCAGAGCTGAACTCAAGCATTTGACCGCTAAAAGAGGACATCCACGCGGCCAGTTTTTTAACCGTCTCTTGAGGGTCGATGACATCAAACGGTAGCCACTGATTGATAAAGTGTAAGGCTGATTGTATCTGCGGGTTATTGATCAGTTGCCTGGCCCCGCCGTTATTAAGCCATTCATAGCTACGAGTGAAAAAGCTTACACCTTGATCGATGATCGCACCCGCCACGACAGTGAGTGGAATAAAGATGATAAAGGTGATCAGAATGCAAGATAAGACCGATGCAGTATTGGGTCGCTGACCAATCTTTTCTTCGATGCGTTTATGGACGGGGAAGAACAGCAACGACACGATAAAGGCGAGCACAATCGCACCAATATAGGGCTCGATCAAAAGGTAACAGGCGTAAACGGCGATAATAAGGGCCGCAATTAAGGTCCAATGCTTGGGCTCGACGCGAAATGACGGAGTCACAGAGATATCCTTTTTAGCTTGTTGAATGATTGGGCTCGCCTTATGTACCGGCGCCTAATTTATAGGCACCTTAACACATCGTTTGTTGCATTAGTCAGCTAAAAAAATGGCCAGCAGATCATTGAGAAATAATTTACCTTTTGGCGTGATTTGCCAATGGGTGCTTGTTTCTGTGATTAAGCCTTGCTCAGAAGCTTGAGAGATAGGCGCGGCGAGATGTGACAGCGGTAGCCCAGTGTGACTGACAAAATCAGCTTTGGGGCAGGGCTCGAGCAAGCGAAAACGGTTCATAAAAAACTCAAACGCAAGATCGGTATGTTTTACCCACTGGCTGTCGGTGAGGTAGGCTTTGTCTGGATCGAGGTAGCCACGCGGGTGTTTCACTTTGACGGTACGAAGTAAACGAGGTTGGTCATCCTCTAGCAAGGTCAGTTTGCCATGTGCGCCGCAGCCAATCCCTAAATAATCCCCAAAACGCCAGTAGTTGAGGTTATGTGCACATTGGTGGCCTGGCAGGCTATAGGCGGAGGTCTCGTACTGAACATATCCCGCATCGGTCAGTCGTTGATGGCCTTGATCAAAAATGTCCCACAAGGTGTCTTCTTCTGGCAGGGTGGGCGGCTTAGAGTAAAACTGAGTATTAGGCTCGATAGTCAGTTGATACCAAGAAATATGCGGCGGCTTCAGTGCAATGGCTTGCTCCAAATCGCTGAGTGCTTCTTGTTCTGATTGATCGGGTAAACCATGCATCAGATCGAGATTAAAACTCGTCAGTCTCGCTTGGTGGGCAAGGTGAGCTGCCCGTTCTGCCTCACCAGGGCCATGAATACGGCCTAGCCGGGTAAGCTTATCGGCAGAAAAGCTTTGTACGCCAATGGATATACGAGTCACGCCCGCTTGGCGATAGCCAATAAATTTATCGGCCTCGACGGTGCCCGGGTTGGCCTCCATGGTGACTTCCATATTGTTACTCGGGGTCAGTCGCGCATTGATCCCGGCGAGCAAACGCTCAATCTGAGCGGGCGACATCAGGCTGGGTGTGCCGCCACCGATAAAAATAGAGTGCAGTGGACGCGTGACTATTGAGGGGTAAGCGGCCAGGTCGGTGTCGAGATCGTCGAGCAACGCATCGATATAATCGTCTTCTGGGATCGCGCCTTTTTGCGTGTGTGAGTTAAAGTCACAATACGGGCATTTTTGTACACACCACGGGATGTGTACATACAAACTTAATGGGATCATGGGTTATTGCGACGCTTTTAAGGCTTGAAATAGGGCGTTGAGGGCTTGACCGCGATGTGAGCGTTGTTTTTTCTCTGACGCAGGCATTTCGGCAGCGGTGCATTGCTGATCATTGGGCAAAAATACTGGATCGTAACCAAAGCCGTTGTCACCTTGTGGTGCATGGGCAATTTGACCTTCCCAAACGCCATGACAGACCAATGGTGTCGGATCATTCGCGTGGCGCATGTACACCAATACGCAATGAAAACGTGCTTGGCGTGCATGGGTATCAATAGCATGCATCGCGTCGAGTAGCTTGGCGACATTATCGGCATCATTGGCGTCATCGCCAGCATAGCGAGCTGAATAGACGCTAGGTGCGCCTTTTAGCGCATCCACCTCAAGGCCTGAATCATCGGCGATGGCTGGAAGCCCGGTCAGTTTCGCCGCGTGGCGGGCTTTAATGATGGCATTTTCAATAAAAGTGGTCCCTGTTTCGTCAGCTTCTGTCACCGCAAAATCACTTTGCGGCAGAACCTCAAAACCAAATTCGCCGAGTAGCCCGGCCATTTCTTTTACTTTGCCTGCATTGCCGGTTGCCAGCACAACTTTATTCATGTCGGTTACCTATGTGTTTGTCACCCTGTTAAGGGGTATCGACGTAAAACGTGTAATTGTAGTTGAAGGAGGCACTGCGATTGCCCGCTGCGTTGAGATCAATCTGGAATTGATAGGTTTCCTCATCATCAGCGGCAAAGGTCGCAATGTAATAAATCGCGTCGCCTTCGCGGATCTCGGTAAAATCTAGCTCTCGACTGTTACCCACCAAGTTTTTGACTTGGCCTTGGACCTTGGCGGCAATCGCCGGTTTTCCAAGCTGCATGGTGTCGAGAACCGCGATATTAACCAACCCGCGATAGCCGCTGCGGGTAATATCATATTGCTTGGCGATGTCAGGGGTTAAAAACGTCGTTGATAAGGTGTTGTAGTGCACCTCTAATTCGCCGATTTCTTTAAACTGGCCCGCCCAAGCTGGGGTCATGACTATGCCACAGAGGCTAATCATCAAAGCAATGAGGTTACGCATAATCTTTCCTTGTTGTGATCGCATGAGCATACCGAAACCAGTACGCACGAGCACCTCAGCCCGATCCTTGTCAGGGGGAGGCGCATATCCCTTATAGGGCGTACCAAACTGGGCCGACCATATCGCCAATTAACATATTGATAAATTGCAGACCGATAAAGATCACCAAAATACTGAGATCCAGTCCACCGATAGGAGGGAGGATGCGACGCACTGGGGCGCAAACCGGTTCGGTTAATTGATGGAACACTTGCTCTACAGGGTTATTGCCTTGGCTTACCCAGCTGAGAATGGCACGTAGGATCAGCACCCAAAACAGCAGTTTACCGGCTGCTTTAAGCAGCGCAATGGCAGAAAACAGGAACATTCCTGAACTCATTGCTAATGGATTGCCGGCGACTAAATCCAGTGCCACAAATTTAGCGACCATCAGCAGATAAGCAAAGAGGACGGTCGCGAGATCTAACCCACCGAGCGCGGGAACCATCCGGCGCAGTGGACCCACAACAGGCTGGGTCGCCTTCACCACAAATTGAGAGAACGGGTTATAAAAATCGGCCCGAGACCATTGTAGCCATATACGGAGTAACACCACCATGATGTAAAGATCAAACGCGGTGTTGATCAGAAAGGTCATTGCATTCATATCGTCGCCTTAGTGATTAAAATTCTTGTTCCATTTGCTCAGCACGGCTCACCGCCGCTTGCATGGCCTGTGCGACTATGTCGCTAATATTGTGCTGCTCGAATACTTGCAACGCTTCTGCGGTGGTTCCTCCTTTTGAAGTCACCTGCTCGCGTAGTTCTCCAAGCGTGGTGTCTGGGTTCGCGGCCACCATTTCTGCCGCTCCCAGTGCGGCTTGTTGTACCAACGCCCTTGCTTGCTGGTCAGTAAAACCTTGGCGAATGGCTTCTTGCTGCATGGCTTCCATAAAGCGGAAAAAATAGGCCGGCGCACTGCCTGCAGCCGCAATCACACCATTGATACTCGCCTCATTATCGACCCAGCAGACTTCACCCACCGCTTTCATCAGCGCGGAGGCATAGTCTTGATCACCCGTCGTCACACCCGGTGATGCGTACAGGCCGCTCATGCCTTTACCCACCAGCGAAGGTGTATTCGGCATCACGCGCACCAGATTAAGTGATGTACCAGCCATTTGATTAAGACGGGCAACATTGATGCCAGCGGCTATTGAGATCACCATTTTCGACGACCAATCGACCGCTGGCAAGTCGCTTAATACTTTTGCCATTAATTGGGGTTTTACCGCTAAAACGATCACTTCCGCTTGTTGGCAAGCAAGAAGGTTGTTTGTGGTGGTTTGGATCCCGTATTGCGTTGTCAGCACATCGTTAGGATGCGCGCTGGGTGACGCGGCTGTAATGGCTGAGGCGGGATATCCTGCATCCACGAGTCCGGCAATGATGGATCGAGCCATGTTGCCAGCCCCAATAAAGGTGAGAGGGCGATGTTCCATGTATTCGGTTCCTGTTGTTCTGATCATTCTGTGTAGGTGTCGTTAGCGATAATCACGTGCACCAAAAACGGCGGTGCCGATTCTTACCATGGTACTGCCACATGCAATGGCAGCTGCCATATCACCGCTCATACCCATCGATAAGGTATCAATAGTCGGCGTGTGTGCGTGGAGCGAATCAAACGCGGTCGCTAAAGGCTCAAACGCGGCACATTGGCGCTGATAATCTGTTTCCGGTTGAGGGATCGACATGAATCCTCGCACGGTGAGGTTGGGTAAAGCCCGCATTGATTCAATCAAATCCATGGCTTCATCCAGTGTTATGCCTGATTTAGACGCCTCACCGCTGGTATTCACTTGTACTAAAACGTTGAGTGACGGCAAATGCGCGGGACGTTGCTCACTCAGACGTTTAGCAATTTTTAACCGATCGACTGAGTGGACCCAATCAAAGTGGCTGGCGATCAAGCGCGTTTTGTTCGACTGAATTGGACCAATAAAGTGCCACTCAATCTTTGTGTTTGGGGCATGTGTGGCAAAGTGCTCCACTTTTTCAACGCCTTCCTGCACGTAGTTTTCGCCAAATGCGGTTTGACCTGCGGCCACGGCCTCTGCGATCGCCTCGACGGGTTTTGTTTTACTCACCGCAAGCAACTGCACCGAATGATCGGGTCGGCCGCATTTTTGGGTGGCGAGGTCTATTTGTTCCCTGACCTGTTCAATATTCTGCTTAATATTACACATACCTGATTCTACGAGGAAAATGAATGGAAATTACTGAGCTATTGACCTTTAGTGTAAAGCATCGTGCGTCAGATCTACATCTTTCTGCGGGCGTGCCGCCTATGGTGCGGGTAGATGGCGATGTGCGCAAGCTCAGTCTACCTGCGCTCAATCATCAAGCGGTCGAGCAATTGATTATCGCTGTGATGAATCCCGAACAACGCCAAACGTTTGTAACCGAATGGGAGGTGGATTTTTCGTTTGAGCTGGCCTCGGTTGGCCGGTTTCGGGTGAACGCTTTTCATCAGCAACATGGGTGCGCGGCGGTGTTCCGGGTTATCCCAGAGGCGCTGCCAACCTTGGAAGCGTTAAACGCGCCTTCTGTCTTAACAGAGCTCGCGTCGCTCACTCAGGGGCTGGTACTCGTGACTGGGCCGACGGGATCGGGAAAATCAACGACGTTGGCAGCGATGGTTGATCATATTAATCGTCATCAACAAAAGCATATTCTTACTATTGAAGATCCGATCGAGTTCATTCACTCGCCGCAACAAAGCTTAGTGAATCAGCGGGAAGTGAATCGTGATACGCAATCCTTTCAACAGGCGCTGCGTTCGGCCTTACGGGAGGATCCAGATGTGATTCTGGTCGGCGAGCTACGAGACTTAGAGACGATAAGCTTAGCATTGACGGCCGCAGAAACTGGCCATTTAGTCTTTGCCACGTTACATACCGCGAGTGCGGCGAAAAGCGTTGACCGGATTATCGATGTGTTTCCAGGGAGTGATAAGCCCTTGGTTCGCTCTATGTTGTCTGCCTCTTTGCAGGCGGTAGTATCGCAGCAGCTCGTCAAAAACACCCAGGGCCGACGGGTCGCTGCGTATGAAATTATGAAAGCCACCCCTGCGATTGCTAACCTTATCCGTGAAGACAAAGTGGCGCAGATGACCTCCATGATGCAAACAGGCGTCGCCCAGGGGATGCAAACTATGGAGCAGGCGATAACACGGCTGACCGACCAAGGGGTTATTCCGAGGCGTGAAACGGCTCAGCATATTGGCGCTCAAACCAGCTTTCAATAATCACAACGGCTGACTGGGCGTCAACAGCTCCCTTACCTAAGGCTTTGTAGCCGCCTTGTTCAAAAAGTGCTGCGCGGGCTTCGCGTGTTGATAGGCGCTCATCATGTAACGAGACCGGGAAACCAAAGCGCCCATGTAAGCGATTGGCAAATTTTTTCGCTCTGGGTGTAATGGTATCGAGAGGTTCACCTTGTAAATCTAATGGCAGCCCAACCACTAAATAATCAGGTTGCCATTCTTTTAATAGGGCATCAATGTCATCCCAGTTAGGAATACCATCGCGCGCTTTTAAAGCGCATAAAGGGCGAGCGGTGCCGGTTAACGACTGACCGATGGCAACGCCAATGCTTTTTACCCCGTAATCAAAACCCATCACGGTTTGTGCGTTCATGCGTGTCCTACTTGTGAAGAAAGGTTGGCGGCGTCAATGCCGAGTTGGTCGAGCGCTTTTTGCCAACGTTGGTGAACAGGGGTATCAAAAATTACGCTGGGATCGGCCTCCAGTGTGAGCCAACTATTTTCGGCTAACTCTTGTTCAAGCTGTCCGGCCTCCCAGCCTGCATAACCTAAGGCCACCAAAAATTGCTCTGGCTGTTGCTCGGTCCCGAGAATCGACAAGATATCTTTTGAGGTGGTCACGGCTAATTGATCTGATACGGGCACACTGGTGCCATACGAACAATTGGCAGGATGCAGCACAAATCCTCGATCTTCAGACACCGGCCCGCCAAATAAAACGGATTGGGTCAGACTTTCGGTTGTATTGGAAAGCGGCATGTCGCGCTCTACCTCAATTTGGTCCAGCATTTTACCCACGGACAAGTTAATAGGGTGATTGATCATTAACCCCATGGCGCCGTCATGATTATGCTCACACACGTAGATAACACCCTGTTGAAAACGGCTATCGGCCATGCTCGGCATTGCGATTAAAAAATGATTTTTCAGATCCATATCGCCGTCTCCTGTTCGTACGCTTACGTTGAGTATGCGCAAAAAATGTGTATTTAGACAATCATAGAGGCGCAATGCGCCTCATTTTTTATTAGCAGCGTTGGGCGATCGCTTCCATCAGGATGTCGCCTACGGAAATATCATACGCGGCGTCAATTTCACGAATACAGGTCGGACTGGTGACATTGATTTCTGTGAGCTTATCGCCGATCACATCGAGTCCAACGAAGATCAGCCCTTTTTCTTTCAATGTTGGTGCGATTGCACGTGCAATTGCCCAATCCGTCTCCGATAAAGGACGTGCTTCACCACGGCCACCGGCGGCGAGATTACCGCGCGTTTCACCTTTTGCTGGAATACGGGCCAGACAGTAGGGCACCGGTTCGCCGTCAACAATTAAGATGCGCTTATCACCATTGCTGATGTCAGGGACGAAGGTTTGTGCCATGCAAAAACGTTGGCCATGCTCAGTAAGGGTCTCAATGATCACACCAATATTCGGATCACCTTGTTTAACCCGGAAAATAGAGGCGCCTCCCATGCCATCGAGTGGCTTCAAAATAACATCACCGTGCTGGGCTTGGAATGCACGAATCTCGTCGGCACGTCGTGTCACTAAGGTGGTGGGTGTGTGTTCAGGGAACCAAGCGGTATAGAGTTTTTCGTTACAGTCACGGAGGCTTTGCGGTTTGTTCACAATTAAAACACCGGCTTCTTCTGCGCGCTCTAGCATGTAGGTCGCATAGATATACTCGGTATCAAAGGGGGGATCTTTTCGCATCAAGATCGCATCAAACGCGCGCAGCGGTAGGGTTTGTGTTTGGTGTACTTGATACCAATTGTTAGGATCATCCATGACACTCACTGTTTGGGTGCGAGCACTCGGTTCACCCTGCAGCATCGACATATCATTCATCGAAATAGTATGTATTTCCCAGCCGCGTTGTTGTGCCGCCAACATCATGGCAAACGTGGAGTCTTTTTTTACACTGATGGCCTCAATGGGATCCATCACTACACCTATTTTCATCATGTCTCTCCTGTTTGCCGTTAACCCAGGTCGCCAAAACGGACTTGTAGCGCGGTAATGGCTGTCAGCGCTGCCGTTTCTGTGCGTAAGACCCGAGGGCCCAATAAAATTTCTTCAAAACCACGATCACGTGTCATCGCTATTTCTTCTTCTGACAATCCGCCTTCTGGCCCAATCAGCAAACGTAGCTTAGAAGGGGCTTGAGGAAGTGTATTGAGGGAATACGGTGCGCGAGGATGAAGGTTGAGTTTCAGTCCATCAAACGCCTGTTGGCACCAAGTGTCTAGGTTGATCACGGGATTCACGGTGGGGACGATATTGCGCCCACTTTGCTCGCACGCGCCAATGGCTATTTTTTGCCATTGTTGGCGTTTTTTCTCCAGTCGATCAGCATTGATCTTGACCCCACATCGCGCCGATAAAAGTGGCGTAATGGTATTTACCCCTAACTCAACCGATTTTTGTACGGTAAATTCCATTTTCTCACCACGAGAAATAACCTGTCCCAGTTCAAAATCTAGTGGCGATTCAACACCGACCTCTTCGCGGGCTGAGATGGTTGCGGTGACGTGTTTCTTACTGATTTGCGTCAAGGTCGCTGGAAATTGTGCCCCAGAACCATCAAAAAGCAGAATTGGTTGCTCTGCTTGCATTCTTAATACGCGGCCTAGGTGATTCGCCGCTTCATCGCTTAAGGTCACCGTGCCTTGAGACGGTAAAGGCGCGGGGTGATAAATTCGAGGAATTCGCATGGTGTTCGCTTTCCATTATCAATCAGCCTCCAGTGTAACATGGCTACCGGTGGCAATAGGTGATGTGTTAATCGGGAACGTGTCAATAATATGGGGACGGTGAACGGAAAAGCAAATAGCTAATGTTTTTCGCTGACCGGCGTCAGTATCTGTTGGCACTGTTTGCACCGATAGGTTGCCTGGCCGCGCAGAACTTTATGATGACGGCGTATCGTTAAGGCCACTGGCCCACAACGGCATTGGTACGAGAAGGTTTTCCCTTGCACCGCTGTGATATCAAGCTGGTGGGTCGTGTTTGCTGGAACATGAAACAAGTTAGTCATTAGGTCGCGCCATTCCGGACCATGAGGTTTGACACGCCCATGCAGCGCGAACGTGACTAAATGACAGACTTCATGCGGGATCACCTCATGAAAAAAAGCGTCGGCGTGTTGCTGGAGCAATACCGGATTAAACCGTAATCGCCATTCTGTCGGATGTGCGGTGCCTGCGGCGCGCCCTCGTAACGTAAAGCCAATTGTTGGATAAACCAGTTGGCGATCTAGTTGTCGATTGGCACGATCAATACAGGCGTGAACCTGGTCGGTGACCGATTGTATCAAGGTGTTAGAAAGAGAAGGCATAGGTGTCGACTCACACTGCGATCAAAAAAGGGAAGCGAACGCTTCCCTTTGTAAAAAGCGAATCAGGCCAGATTAACCAAGCTTGGCAAATTCACGCAATAGGTCTGCTTTGTCGGTTTTCTCCCATGGGAAAATTTCACGACCAAAATGGCCATACGCAGCAGTTTGCTTATAAATAGGTTGCAGTAAGTTGAGCATTTCTTGTAGGCCATACGGACGTAGATCGAAGTGCTCACGAACGGCTTTAATAATCACCTCTGGCGCCACTTTTTCAGTGCCAAAGGTTTCGACCATGATAGACGTTGGCTCGGCCACACCAATGGCGTACGACAATTGAATCTCACAGCGGTCAGCAAGGCCAGCTGCGACGATGTTTTTCGCTACATAACGTGCGGCGTAGGCGGCAGAACGATCCACTTTTGATGGATCTTTGCCTGAGAATGCCCCGCCACCGTGACGGGCTGCGCCACCGTAGGTATCCACGATAATTTTACGGCCGGTTAAACCACAGTCTCCCATCGGGCCACCAATCACAAAGCGACCCGTTGGATTAATAAAGAATTTGGTCTCTTTGGTGAGCCATTCTGCAGGCAGAACCGGTTTGATAATTTCTTCCATGACCGCTTCGCGGAGATCGTCGGTTGAAATGCTGTCGCAATGTTGTGTTGACAGCACCACGGCGTCAATGCCCGCAATCTTGCCGTTGTCGTAGGCGAAAGTGACCTGGCTTTTTGCATCAGGACGTAGCCAATCTAAGGTGCCATCTTTACGCACTTGCGCTTGGCGCTCAACCAAACGGTGTGAGTAAGTAATAGGGGCTGGCATCAGTACATTGGTTTCATTGGTGGCAAAACCAAACATAATCCCTTGATCGCCGGCACCTTGATCTTTGGGATCAGCGCGGTCAACGCCTTGGTTTATATCAGGCGATTGCTTGCCAATGGTGTTCAATACTGCACAAGAATTGGCATCAAAACCCATATCGGAATGGACGTAACCAATATCGCGTACCGTTTGGCGAGTGAGCTCTTCAATATCAACCCAGGCTGAGGTCGTCACTTCCCCGCCTACCATGACCATTCCGGTCTTCACATAGGTTTCGCAGGCAACGCGCGCTTTGGGATCTTGCTCAAGAATGGCATCCAAGACCGCATCAGAAATCTGATCGGCGATTTTATCAGGATGGCCTTCAGAGACGGACTCTGAGGTAAACAGGTGCTTAGCCATGTGACACTCTCATTGGTTATCAAGAATACCGACGATACGTAGCGAGTTGTCTCGCCGATCATCTCAGATGTTTTAACTTCTAGACGTCTATTTTATTCGCAAATACGATAAACGCAAGTCAGTTAATGCATCAGGGGGCCTCTCTAGGTATAGCAAAGGCGAGCCGTATCGTATTGTTCTAGGTGACGGCTTGAGGCGAACTTGCGGGTTGCCAGCCGGTTGGAGCCGCTTCTTGCAGCCAATGTTTGAGTGACTCGACACGCAGAGGAAGGCGGCCAGCACTGCAATAAAGATGTAATGGAACCGGCGCTGAGTGCCATTGCGCTAAACACCGTATAATTTTATCAGGGTGGTGTTTCTGATAGCCAGCTGCACTCCAAGTCGGCAGAAGTCCGACACCTTGTCCATTTGCAATCGCATCTAACTGGATCGCTATCATGTCGCAATTGAAACGGCTAGGCATGGCGCTTAAATGATAGGTTTTATCGTGATTATGGAGCGTCAACCCTTGCCGCCGAAGGGCAAAAACATCCAGCCATGGATGGCCGTCCAAAGCGCTTGGATGCATAAAAGGGCCGTGTTGTGCCACGTAGTGTGGTGCAGCATAAATACCATATTGCCAAGTGCCTAGCTTATGAGCCCGACAGTTCATCGGCAGTATCATATCGCCCGCCCAAATAATCAGATCCGCAGACTGGATACGCGCTGGGCTAACGTCACTCGTTAATGTAATGGAAACCTTGGGGTGTTGCGCTAAAAAGGCATTAATCGATGGCCCTGCCCATCCACGCATCATGCCTGGGTGGCAAATCACGTCAATTGACCCTTGAAGGTGATTATTTAACCCTTGGATCGCTTCTTCACTTTCCTCGACCAAATCGAGCATTTGTTGGCAGTAACGGGAAAATATCTCGCCTGCTTTGGTTAACACTAGCCGGTTTCCTTGCCGTTGTGTCAGTGACTGCCCCATATCTGTCTCGAGCTGCGCTAAACGACGACTGAGGGTTGATTTGGGCTGTCCCAGTGCTTTCGCGGCCGCCGTTAGGCTTTGATGTTGGCATAAAGCAACAAATGCACGAATAGAGGAGAAGTCCTGCATAATCGTCCTTTTTGATTCCGTTGAAAGTCCACACCTGTCGTTTGGTGACTATGACGTCGTTCTATCACTGGAACGAAGTGTTCCTGTTTTGCCACTAGTTGTCCTGACTTAGATGTGAATAATTATCAGTTAACAAACGATAATCATTATCACAGAATGGAGTTGATTATGTCCAGTTGTCTTCGTCCCTGCGTACTTGGGATGGTTTTAGCCGGTATCCCCTTAAGTGCCATTCATGCGGCTGAAGCGGTCGATCAAAATACTGAAACCATGGTCATCACGGCCTCAGGATTTGAGCAAGCCACAGCAAAGGCGCCAGCAAGTATCAGTGTGATTAGCCGTGACCAACTAGAAGGTCGTTATTATCGAGATGTCACGGATGCCCTAAAACGCATCCCTGGCGTGGTCGTGACAGGCGGTGGCGATACCACGGATATAAGCATTCGCGGTATGGGGTCAAAATATACCCTGATGCTGGTGGATGGAAAGCGTACCACCAGTCGTGAAACACGCCCAAATAGCGACGGACCCGGCATTGAGCAAGGTTGGCTGCCGCCTTTGCAAGCGATTGAGCGTATTGAGGTGATTCGCGGGCCGATGTCGACATTGTATGGCTCTGATGCCATTGGTGGGGTGATTAACATTATTACGCGTCGTAACCAGCAAGAGTGGCACGGTAATGTGCAGCTGAGTACGTTATTACAAGAAAAACGCGCATCAGGCGATGAACAAAGTGCCAACTTTTACCTTTCTGGCGCCCTAAGCGATAAGCTGGGTATGAAGGTATCGGGCCAAACGGTTCAACGTCAAGAAGACGACATTACTTTCGGTTACGAGGATAAATCTTTACGCAGCCTATCAACCTCGTTGACCTATGATGCCAGCGATTTTCAACAATGGACCCTGGACTTAGGCGCGAGCTCGCAAGAGCGCAATGGCCAAATGGGTAAAACCGTGCCGACCGAGGGTTGTCGAGGCGGTTGTGAAAACAGCAATAATGAATATCGGCGACAATCGGTAGCGCTCGGCCATGAAGGGCATTGGACGTGGGGCTGGTCAGACTCACACCTACAGCACGAGCAAAGCCGCAATAAAAGTCGTGAGATGACGATTAACAACACCGAGTTTAAAACCCGTCTGATCCGTGATTTTGACACACACACTTTGACGGTTGGCGGCTCGGTGACCCATGCCGAACTGGAAGACTTTTCCTCTAATCAAGCATCGAGCCAAACTGAAATTGACAATACTCAGGCCGCCTTGTTTGTGGAGGATGAATGGCGAGTGATTGACCCATTTAGCGTGACGCTAGGCCTACGTGTTGATCATGATGAAAACTATGATTATCACGCCAGTCCACGCCTGTATGGTGTTTATCAGCTCACCGATAGCTGGATAGTGAAGGGGGGGGTCGCGACCGGATTCCGTTCACCACAACTGCGAGAAATTGCGCCGAATTGGGCGCAAGTGAGTCGTGGCGGTAATATCTATGGTAACGCCGACCTGGAACCTGAAACGTCTGTGAACTCAGAAGTGAGTATTAACTATCAAGGCGATACCGGAGTCAGTGGCTCGTTAACAGTATTCCATAATGACTTTAAAGATAAGATCACCCGTGTGACCTGCCCGGCTTCCGTGTGTACCGACGGTCCCAATCGGTTTGGCTCAGATCCAACTTATCGAATCAATGTTGATGAAGCCGTTACCCAAGGCATAGAGGCCAATGTATCTGCTCCCGTGACTGACACCATTGATATCAGCGCCAGTTATACCTACACCGATTCGGAGCAGAAGACCGGTGCGTATAAAGGTCAACCTCTGAATCAAATTCCTCAGCAGCTCGCGTATGGCGAAGTAAACTGGCAAGCTACCGAGCGGTTGAGTCCTTGGGTCAGCGCGACCTACCGTGGCGAAGAAATGGATCCTGTCAAAGGCCCATCCTCTCGAAGCAATATAGAACCGAGCTACACCTTGGTAGACGCTGGGATGAACTATCAGCTCAGCGACGCCATTGAGCTTCAAGGTGCGGTTTATAATCTATTGGACAAAGAACGTGACTATGAGGATTACGGCTATATCAGTGATGAACGCCGATATTGGTTAGGCATGAATATCAGCTTCTAAGTCACAATAAAAGGATGGCCTTTGCTGCATCGATTGCAGCCGCCATCACACTGCCACGCCCGTCTCGGACTTTTACCGGACGGGCGTTTTTTTACTACGTTTTGTTCTCAACTCGCGTGAGAAGACTCACACAATACGTGCGTCTTTTACGTGCTTGAGATACACTGTGTACCATCGTCAAACAAGCACCGATGGACATGGCACTCAGAGTCGCAATTAATGGATTTGGCCGCATAGGGCGCAGCGTATTGCGTGCCCTGTACGAGAGCGGTAAGCACGATCGCATTCAAGTGGTGGCGATTAATGAACTCGCCGAGCCGGAAGCGATGGCGCATCTGCTCCAGTATGACTCGAGCCACGGTCGATTCGGTTGGCCTGTTTCTTACAATCAAGAACATTTGTTTGTCGCCACCGACAGCATTCGCCTTCTTCACTTACCGGAATTACAACTGTTACCTTGGCGTGATCTTGATGTCGATATTGTCTTAGACTGTACGGGCAAATTTGGTACCCGTGAAGACGGCGAAGCACACATTGCCGCTGGCGCTAAAAAAGTCTTGTTTTCACACCCTGCGAGCCAAGATGTCGACCGAACCGTGATATATGGCGTCAATCACGAGGCATTGACGACAGACGATCGTATTGTCTCCAATGGATCTTGTACCACAAACTGCATTGTGCCGGTGATCAAAGCGCTGGATGAGCACTTTGGTATTGAGTCTGGCACCATCACCACCATTCACTCTTCAATGAATGATCAGCAGGTGATCGATGCCTACCATTCCGATCTTCGTCGTACACGCACGGCTAGCCAGTCTATCATTCCTGTCGATACCAAATTGCATGTTGGGATCGGTAGGATTTTTCCGAAATTTTCTGACAAGTTCGAAGCGATTTCTGTGCGTGTGCCGACGATAAACGTGACAGCTATGGATTTAAGTGTCACTGTACGTACTAAAGTGAAAGTTAATGACGTAAATCAAGCTCTGCAAACCGCATCTCGATGTACATTAGACGGTATACTGGATTATACCGAAGCGCCCTTGGTGTCGATAGACTTCAACCACGACTCACACAGTGCCATTGTCGATGGGTCGCAAACGCGGGTGAGTAATCATCAGCTGATAAAAACGTTGGTTTGGTGCGACAACGAGTGGGGCTTTGCCAACCGAATGTTGGATACCACCTTGGCGATGGCGCAATGAGTGCGCTAACGCAAGGGGGTCGCCCTGATTAAGTCAGTTTCAATTTGCAACCTTATAGAGAGGACCCTATGTCTGTAATTAAGATGACCGACTTAGATCTTGCCGGAAAGCGTGTCTTTATCCGTGCGGATCTGAACGTGCCGGTAAAAGACGGTAAAGTTACCTCTGACGCACGTATTTTGGCGTCATTGCCTACCATCAAACACTGCTTGGAAGCCGGTGCGAAAGTGATGGTGACCTCTCACTTGGGGCGTCCTGAAGAAGGACAACCTGAAGACCAATACTCACTGCAACCTGTCGTGAACTATCTTGACGACGCGCTAGACTGCAACGTTAGCCTGGCTAAAGATTACTTAGACGGTCTTGAACTGAACGCCGGTGAGCTCGTCGTGCTAGAAAACGTTCGCTTTAATAAAGGCGAGAAGAAGAACGACGAAGCACTGTCTAAAAAGTACGCCGCACTGTGCGATATTTTTGTGATGGACGCCTTTGGTACTGCGCACCGCGCGCAAGCATCAACCCATGGTGTGGGCACACATGCACCGATCGCATGTGCCGGACCATTACTGGCGAACGAACTAGACGCGCTTGGTAAAGCAATGGATAACCCTGCTCGCCCAATGGTGGCGATTGTGGGTGGATCAAAAGTGTCGACCAAACTGACCGTTTTGAAATCACTGTCTACCGTTGCAGACCAACTGGTTGTCGGTGGTGGTATTGCCAACACCTTTATTGCAGCGGACGGCCACAATGTGGGCAAATCGCTTTATGAAGCAGATTTGGTGGATACGGCGAAATCTTTGATGGAAGAGTGCCATATCCCTGTTGCGACCGACGTTGCGTGTGCCAAAGCGTTTGATGAAAATGCAGAGGCTGAAATCAAGCGTGTTGAAGACGTGCAAGACGATGACATGATCTTCGACCTAGGGCCAGAATCTACCCAAGCACTGGCTGACATTTTGAAAAATGCCAAAACCATTCTTTGGAATGGCCCAGTGGGTGTTTTCGAGTTTAAGAACTTCGAAGCCGGCACTGCAGGAATTTCAAAAGCAATCGCTGAGTCTGAAGGCTTCTCGGTTGCAGGCGGTGGTGATACCTTGGCTGCAATTGATAAATTTGGCATTAAAGCCGATGTGTCTTACATCTCAACCGGCGGCGGCGCCTTCCTTGAGTTTGTTGAAGGCAAACCACTTCCAGCGGTAGAAATGCTGGAAGCGCGTGCGAAAGACGCATAAATCCGACGATAAAACGGGAGTGATGTCTCCCGTTTTTGCTTTCGTTTGACTACAATAGGCCGAGTCGTAAACGATTGCACCGTATTGATAAGGGTGCCGATGCGCATCTTTACTCAGTTCAGCAAAGACAACCCGATTTAATAGGACAAGAGCTATGTCTAAAGTTTTTGATTTTGTAAAACCTGGCGTTATCTCTGGCGATGATGTTCAGAAAGTATTTGAAGTTGCTAAAGAGAACAAGTTCGCGTTGCCAGCGGTTAACGTGGTAAACACTGACTCTATCAACGCTGTAATGGAAGCTGCGGCGAAAGTAAAAGCGCCAGTGGTTATTCAATTCTCTAACGGTGGTGCAGGCTTCTTCCCAGGCAAAGGCCTGAAGCTAGACGGTCAAGAAGCGCAAATTAAAGGCGCTGTTGCCGGTGCGAAATACGTTCACGCGATGGCTGAAGTGTATGGTGTGCCAGTGATTATGCATACTGACCACGCAGCGAAAAAACTGCTGCCGTGGATCGACGGTCTGCTTGATGCCGGTGAAGCTTTCTTTAAAGAACACGGCAAGCCACTGTTCTCTTCTCACATGATTGACCTGTCTGAAGAGTCACTGGAAGAGAACATGGAAATCTGTGCCGAATACCTGGCGCGCATGGACAAAATGGGCATGACGCTGGAAATCGAACTGGGCATTACTGGTGGTGAAGAAGACGGCGTGGATAACAGTGATGTTGATACCGCTGACCTTTACACCAAGCCAGAAGAAGTGGCGTACGCATACGAAAAACTGTCTGCTGTAAGCCCTCGCTTCACCATTGCCGCTTCATTCGGTAACGTTCACGGTGTTTATAAGCCAGGTAACGTGGTACTTAAGCCAGAAATCCTACGTGAATCACAAGCTTACTGCTCAGAGAAGTTTGGTCTACCGACCAATGGCCTAAACTTCGTCTTCCATGGCGGTTCGGGCTCTTCAGAAGCGCAGATTCAAGAGTCTATTGGCTATGGCGTGATCAAAATGAACATCGATACCGATACCCAGTGGGCAACATGGGATGGTATCCGTCAGTATTATCAAGACAACGAAGGTTATCTGCAAAGCCAAATCGGTAACCCTAAAGGTGATGATCAGCCAAACAAAAAATTCTACGATCCACGCGTATGGTTGCGTAAAGGTCAAGAATCAATGGTTGCACGTCTTGAGCAAGCCTTTAAAGATCTTAACGCGGTTGACGTACTGTAAGTTACAGTACTGATAGCACAAGAAGACATGAGCCCGCCATATTTGGCGGGCTTTTTTTATATATGGTGATGCCGCGTTCACTGAACGAAGACGCGAAGATAGACAGCGGAGGGTAAAAGCCTGTTACTATTAGGTTATGATTTATTCCAATCATAGAGGGAAAAGGAATGAGTGAAGAGAACACGGTGGTAGAAGGGGCGAAGTGGGCACAAACATGGCTCACCAACAACCAAGATTTATTGACTCAATATGGGGTCAATATTGTCTCAGCATTATTGATTTTAGTGATCGGTAACATGGTGGTAAAAGGGCTCGCCAATTCCATGGCAGGAGTGATGCGCAAGCGTAATATGGACAATGCGGTGGTTGAGTTCATCCATGGCTTGGTTCGATACTTGCTTTTTATCATCGTGCTGATTGCGGCACTCAGCCGTGTTGGCGTACAAACCGCTTCTGTGATTGCGATTCTTGGTGCTGCTGGTTTAGCCGTCGGTTTGGCCTTACAAGGATCGTTAGCTAACTTTGCCGCTGGCGTCTTGATTGTGATGTTTCGCCCCTTTAAATCAGGGGATTATGTCGAGCTGGCAGGTGTTGCAGGCTCTGTCGAGTCGATACAAATTTTCTCTACCGTGCTGACTACCCCTGACAACAAAATGGTGGTGGTGCCGAATGGTTCAGTGATCAGCAGCCCTATCACTAACTATTCTAAGCATGCGACACGTCGCATTGATTTAACCATTGGTGTGGCGTACAGCGCGGATTTGAAGAAAACCAAAGCGGTGTTAACCGATATTGTGACGCAGCATCCGCTTATTCTAAAAGATCCTGAGCCTAATGTGGCGGTGATGACATTGGCCGACTCATCGGTGAACTTCGTCGTTCGACCTTGGGTGAAAACAGAAGATTACTGGAGTGTGTATTTTGAGCTCCTGCCGACCATCAAAGAAGCGCTGGACGCAAACGGTATTGAAATCCCTTTCCCGCAAATGAGTGTTCATTTCGAGCGCGGTGAGAGCCAAGCGTAAGCAGTCTATTGGTTTTAGCAGTCTATTGGTTTTCACTGGTATGGGTGCGGTAAGTGTGCCGCATCCATTCCCATGGCTTAACTGGCGAGCAAGCGTGCATAAAGACCGAGCGCCAGTTTGCCGGCAACAAAGATCATCATACTGGCCATTAACAGGTCGAGTAATCGACGTATCGATGGCGTCGACAGCCAAGGCGATAAGCGGGCAGCCCCTGCGGATAAGCCATAAAACCATAAACATGACCCCATCAGCGCGCCGATCGTAAAGGCAATTCGCTCATCGAATGCAAACTGGCCGCCAATCGCCCCTAACACCACCACGGTATCAAGGTAAACATGCGGGTTAAGCAAGGTCACCGCAAGCGCACCAATGATCACTGCTCGGCGCCCGCGGCTCATGCTCAGTACTGTTAAGTCGTCTTCCTGATGTTGCTGACGCGCACTTTGTATAAACTGCCACGCATACACACTGAGAAACGCGATGCCAGCGATAGTTATCGTATTCAGCAATAAAGGATAGCTCGCTAATAAAGCGCCTCCACCGAAGATACCTGTCGAGATCAAGACGATATCGCAGACAAAGCAAATGGATGCAGTGATCATATGGTGTTCACGGCTGATCCCTTGGTTAATCACATAGGCGTTTTGCGCGCCAATGGGGATAATCATGGTGAGACTTAATCCTAAGCCTTGAAGTGCGACTAAAAAACTGCTCACGGTCTATTCCTTTTATCTCGTGTCATTCCCCTCACTTTAAGCAGAGCGACCCGGAAAGGGAACCGAATTTTCTTCATCATGTAACGGATACGGGAGCAAGAAGAGAAATTGCCGATCACACACAGGTTTGTGCCGAGTAATAAATGGCGTTGATCGGGTTTTAACATAAACTTGACCTAAGCGAGGGAGTCTTTCGCTGATAAAAGAGTCTGACCTCTAACCTCATGATATTTTGAATCCATAAAAGGAGAGATGATGCGTAAGTTTAAAGCAATAATATGGCTCACCGGCGCGTTGGTTATTTCCCCGGCGGTGATGGCCAACATCGATTTTCCTCATTTAGAGATCACAGGTGTTGGGGAAATCACGGCAGCGCCTGATATGGCCAATATTGATGTTGGCGTGATCACTGAGCGAAAAACCGCCAAAGCAGCAAAAAGCGCATCAGATAAAGCGGTTGCTGCTTTTATCGAACGGCTGGCAAAACAAGGTGTGAAACGTGAACAGATAGAGAGCGCCCATATCCAGCTATCTCCACGTTATCAACATACAAAAGACAAAGCGCCTGAACTGATAGGCTATCGTGCCGAACGACAGGTGACGGTGACGCTAAATCAGCTAGACAAATTGAATGCAGTGCTAGATGGTGCGTTGGGCGAGGGGATCAACCGTATCCGACAGGTACAGCTAACCAGTAGCGAACAGTTGGCGCTTAAAGACAAGGCGCGCGAGGCTGCTGTTAACGACGCAAAAGATAAAGCAGATGCCTTGGCTAAAAGCCTGGGGATGCGCATTGATGGCGTTTGGCAAGTTCGCTACCGCTCAAGTCATCCGCGCCCGGTGATGATGAACGCACAAATGCGGAGTGACAGTGCTGAAGTGGCAGCGACCTATCAGGATGCGACTATGCAGATACGCGATCAAGTCGATATTATTTTTCGTTTAGAAGACTAAGCGTGTAATACGTAATGTGCACAGCATTACCGCTATATCCATAAAACAGGGCGCCCTCTAAGGCGCCCTGTATTTTATCGCTTTAGGATGGATTACGCGGTTGGATTAATCGGCTTTCCATCCGCATCTGTTGCTTGGCTGTCCTGAGTACCATTGCGACGCGCTAAGCGCTGCTCCCAGTAGTCAGCATTTTTGATTCCTAGTTTGACGGGATCAAAGGTGTAAGTTTCAACCCCTTGGGCTTGCTGCTCTTCATAGTCTTTCAACGCCTTCATCGCCGGTTTGGACATGAAGAAGATGATGATGATACCGACAATGTTGAGCCAAGCCATTAAGCCAACGCCAGCGTCACCAAATGCCCAAGCGAGGTTAGCACTACGAACACAACCATAGAATACCGCGGACATCAGCACCAGTTTCAGTACAAACATCATACCAGGCACTTTAAACGTGCGACGTAGGTACGCAATGTTGGTTTCCGCAATGTAGTAGTAGGCAAGAATGGTAGTAAAGGCGAAGAAGAAAAGTGCAAACGCGATAAAGGGTTTGCCCAGTCCAGGCWTCGCCGCTTCAATGGCAAGCTGAGTAAACTCAGGGCTATTGGCTGCCACCGATGAGGCTAAGTTTTGTACGATAAAGGCGTCACCGGCACCGTGCACATTGTAAGCACCGGTAATGATGATCATAAATGCGGTGGCTGAACAGACCAATAGCGTATCAATATACACGGAGAACGACTGCACCAAACCTTGCTGAGCTGGGTGCTCAACGTTCGCAGCAGCGGCGGCATGAGGGCCTGTTCCCTGACCGGCTTCGTTAGAGTAAACCCCACGTTTCACCCCCCAACCGATTGCTGCGCCAGCACCGGCCATTGGTGTGAAGGCATCGCCAACAATCATGGCAAACACGGTAGGTACTTCGCTGATGTTGAGCAAAATGATGACGAAGGCGATAATAATGTACGCCAGCGCCATAAATGGCACGACGATCTGGGTAAAGTGGGCGATACGCTTCACACCACCAAAAATAATGAAACCCAGCACGACAGAAATAAAGGCGCCGGTGATGATTTTAGACACCTCGAGTGCGCCAAACATGGCGGTATCAACCATAGCACCTGAGCCAAAGGCGGTTTCAACGGCATTACCAATGGCATTCGACTGTACGCCCGGCAACATGACGCCACAAGCGAGGAGTGTCGCGAGTGCAAAAAGAATGGCATACCATTTTTGCCCCATCGCTTTTTCAATATAATACGCTGGCCCACCGCGGAACTCACCGTTGTCTTCTTCTTTATAAATCTGCGCGAGGGTTGACTCGGTGAATGCCGTTGCCGCCCCTAAGAAGGCAACAACCCACATCCAAAAAACAGCGCCTGGACCGCCAAAACCGATCGCTGCTGCCACACCGGCAATATTACCGGTACCGACACGACCAGAAAGGGAAACGGCGAGCGCTTGGAATGAAGAGATCCCTTTTTCCGAACTTTTCCCAGAAAAGAGCAGTCGCCACATCTCGGAGAAATGACGGACTTGCACAAAACGTGTCAATATGGAGTAGAACAGTCCTGCACCTAGACAGGTATAGATCAGCACTGGGCTCCATATGATGCTATTTAAGAAATCGACAAACGATTGCATAGTGAGTTCCTTCTACTGTGTTTGCATCATGTTTTATTGTAATCGCGGCTAGCATCTTAAACTGATTTGCAACTCAATTGTTAACATTTTGTGTCATTGTGTTGTGTGATGTGTGAAATTGATCGTTTAGTGTGCAGTAAAATGGACGTGACAGGCGAAAAAAAGGAGACCGTGTAGGGCCTCCTTGAGTAAATCCTTATATTTCAGCCAGTCAGTGTGACGGATGGATGTCTAAATCTATTTGCGTTTTTTGGGCTTTTTAGCTGTGGTTGTCTTTTTATCGCTTTGCTTCTTTTTTTTCTTTTTGTGCTCTGCTTTTTTATGTTTTGGCTTCAAACCATCAATGGTTCGCTCTTTGATATCTTCATCCATATAACGGGTGATCCGATCCATCATGGGCTGATCGTGGGCCTCAACCAGCGAAATGGCAGATCCTTTCTTACCCGCGCGTGCTGTGCGACCAATACGGTGTAAATACACATCGGCAGTCCGCGGAAGATCGTAGTTAATCACGTGGGTGATATCAGGCACATCAATGCCGCGAGCGGCCACATCGGTCGCGAGGAGAATACGCACTTTTCCCTCACTAAAACGGCTGATGGCATTATTGCGTTTGGCTTGTTGCATTTCACCTTGAATCCAGGCGCATTCGAGTTGTTGTGACTGCATATACTCGCGAAGTTCCGCCAAGCGTTCACGTGTTTTTATGAAGACAATCGCGCGCGCCGCTTGATCGTTCACAATGGCTTTGAGTAGCGCGCGTTTATGATTGAGGTCGTCACAACGGTAATACCACTGGGTGATTTTTTTGCGTTCACGGCGAGGAGGGGTGACATCGATTAGCTCTGGCTCGTCTAAAAGACTGTCAGTGAATCCGCTAACCCCACGACCTTCAAGTGTTGCTGAAAATAGCATGGTCTGACGACGACGTTGGCACTCATCAGATAGGCGATTGACCGTATTGGCAAAGCCCATATCCAACATGCGATCTGCTTCATCGAGAATAAGGCACTCAACGGCGCGACAATCGAAACGCTCTGCCTCGATGTACTCCATTAAGCGACCTGGGGTCGCGACGACAATATCCTGGGTTTTTCCCAATTGCTCGGCGTGCTCTTGATACGAAATCCCGCCCGTAATGGTGAACACCTTTAGACTTGTGTTTTTGGCTAATGCACGCGCTTCATCAGCGACTTGTATTGCCAGTTCACGCGTGGGGGTCAGAATAAGCACGCGGCCTGGTCCTGGCTTTTGCCGTGGAAAATCTAACAAGTGCTGCAGCATTGGCAGCAAAAAAGCCGTGGTTTTTCCCGTTCCGGTTGGTGCCGACGCGAGGATGTCGCGCCCATCCATACCATGGGGGATGACCTCCGATTGGATAAGCGTTGGGCGCTGATAGCCCATATCGTCGAGTGCACTGAGCAGTTCAGGATCCAGCTCTAGTTCGGCAAAGCTTCGCACAGGGTAATTCTCCAAGGATAGTTAAGCGCGGCATTATAGACGCAAATGGTGTAAATAGGCAGCGCGTCATCACCAATACGGGTTGTCCTACACTGCGATGTTTTGCTTACGGCAATTTGAGATAAAACGCGCGCGTCAAGGCGGCAAACGTTTGGGTGTAGTCGCCATGTTGATCACGCACGGTGATCGTATCAGATCTTAGCGTTCCCGTCGTGGGACTTAAAGTGAACAATAATCGTGATGGCGGTTTATTCGAGCTTGGCTTCACGCAGACATAGCGGCGTAAGTAGAGACCACATTCAGCGGCCTGTTCGATCAACGCCTCGGCTTCTTTGAGGGGTAAAATCAGATCAGCACATCCTGTTGGCGTTAAAAGACGAGCCAAGCAGTGAACTAAATCTTCATGGCTAAGCGTTTGCGTGTGTCTGGCGATCGCACGTTGCTTGTTTTTTGATGAAATACCACTGGTAAAATACGGCGGATTACACACAATGTGAGGCCATAGATGCGGGCTGCGATAGGTGTTGATATCGGTCTGTTGTACCTGAATTTGATCCACAAACCGTGACCTTGCCACATTGTCGTATGCACAGTGGAACGCTGACACGTCATAGTCGACGGCTGTCATTGCCAGGTTAGGAAAACGTTGTGCCAACATAAGGGCTAATAATCCGGTGCCAGTCCCTATATCTAAACTGTGTTGTGCCTGATTCGGTTCGGCCCACGCCCCTAACAGCACCCCGTCGGTACTGACTTTCATGCCACAGTTACTGTGTTCAATCGTGAACTGTTTAAATCGAAATTGACTCACAAGATGCTCAGTGTCTCCGTAGTTTGGTCAGCAAGCCGATAGCATTTTTTGCTTTAATGTGATCAGAGTGTTGCAAGATATCGTTATTGAAAAATGCCAGAGATAATTATTTAGCCAGTTTATTGAGCTGATTGTTATTGCTAAAGCAGAAGATCACAAGGTTTTTTGCCAATGCCTTTACTGTGACAGGGAACTTGTTCATTATTCTGCATTCCGCCTATCGTCTGAAACAAAATATTATAAATCAGCGTTTCAGATGGGCGAAAGATTATTCATTTGCAAACACCCTCTAAAGCTGTAGGTATTCATCGTGACTAAACGTTTAAAATTAGTAGATATTTTAGCGTTAGGTTTTATGACCTTTGCCTTTTTCTTAGGCGCGGGAAATATAATCTTTCCACCACAAGCTGGCATGTTAGCTGGCGACCATTATACCGCCGCCATGATCGGATTTTTGATCACTGCCGTCGGTCTTCCGCTGATTGGTATTATCGCCGTTGCCATCGCAGGAGGGGGCTGGAAAGGGCTCACTCGTGATTTGCCAACCGGTGTCGCGACCCTGATGGCAGTGTTGATTTTTATTATCATTGGCCCGGCTTTTGCGGCGCCTCGTGCCGGATTGGTCGCTTACGAGATTGGTTTTAAGCCTTTTTTGTCATCGCCTGGACAGCTTGAGCTGGGTGCGTTTTCTGTTGTCTTTTTCGCCGCCGCGATGTTTTTCTCTCTTTCGCAAGGAAAACTGATCGACACGATCGGTAAATTCTTGACGCCTTTATTATTTGCGGCATTAGCGATCTTGGCGATCGCGGTGATTGTTAATCCACAAGGTGAGGTGGCCGCCGCACAAGGAAGTTACGTTGAGAATGCGCTGACGACCGGTTTTCTTGAAGGGTATAACACCATGGATACCTTCGCCGCCTTGATGTTTGGTATGTTGATTGTCGATGTTATCCGCAAAAAAGGTATTGAAGACAACAAAGCGACCTGCATGTATCTGATTTACGCCGGCATTATTGCTGCCGCAGGCTTAGCGTTTGTCTATGTTTCCTTGTTTTACTTAGGCTCAACCGCGAGTGTGGTGGCACAGGGGACACAAAACGGTGGCGAAATCATGGCCGCCTATGTGGATGCGCTGTTTGGTCCGGTTGGACAAATGATCCTTGCCGCCATCATCGGTTTGGCGTGTTTGACCACAGTAATTGGCTTGGTCAGCGCATGTGCAGACTATTTTAGCTCACTGACTTCATGGACATACCGCCGCTGGGTGGTAGTGGTGGCAACCGTCTGTGCCGTGGTTGCCAATGTTGGCCTAAAGCAGTTAATCGCCATTTCCGTTCCGGTGTTGTTCGCTTTATACCCCGTCGCGATTGCCCTGATTGGCTTGACCTTTATTCGTCGCTGGTTGCCGAATCCAGCACTGGGTTATCGTTTAGTGATGGGCGTTGCCTTGGTATTTAGCTTACTCGATGCGGTAAAAGTAATGGGAGTCGATATGAGCACTTTCAACTTCTTGCCATTATTTGATGTCGGTATGGCGTGGTTACTGCCGACGCTAGTCGCCATGGTGGTGGCCAAGTTTGTTGGCGCCCGAGACTCGGCCTTAGCCGAAGCGTAATCGCCTTGCATTAAGATAAAAAACCGCGCCAAGTAGCGCGGTTTTTTTTATTATGGTAGTGGTAACTCTATCACCGCCTAGGCGATTCAAGCGCTCACGCTTAGCAAGTGTTCAGCGTAGGATTGATTGCGCGCAGTGCGCGCTAAAGCATTGCCTGATATTCTACCAGCACTTGCTCGCACCAGGTTTGAATGCGCTCATCACTGAGATCGTATTCGCTGTCTTCATCGAGGGCTAAGCCGACAAACTGTTTGCCATCCTCCGTCACCGCCTTGGATGCATCAAAGCGGTAGCCTGCGGTTGGCCAGTAGCCAATAAACTGCGCGCCACAACCTTGCAACTGCTGATGAAGCATGCCCATGGCATCGAGATACCATTCCGCGTAGCCTTCCTGATCCCCTAAACCGAACAGGGCGATGGCTTTATCGTTTAGCTGCAAGCTATCTATATCTTGCCAAACGGCTTCCCAGTCTTCTTGGAGCTCACCGAAATCCCAGGTGGAAATACCTAGCAGTAGTAAGTCATAGTCTGCCATCTTGGCGAGCGGCGTTTCTTTTACATTGTGGAGCTCGACCAGATCGTCACCGATAAAATCACGGATTTTTTCCGCGGCCATTTCGGTGTAGCAGGTGGTAGAGCCATAAAAAAGACCGATTTTCATAGCGCGACTCTGTTGTTTATCATGCGGGCAGTTTACCTGTTGAACGGCAATTTGATCCAGCAAGGGCTAGCGACATTTTGTATAATGTTGGTCGTCCCTACCCCGGCAAACCACGTATTTTCCGATTTATAACCAAGCAGGCTGAACGTGAATAAAAACATTGAATTAATCGAACAGTTTCTGGACGCCATGTGGATGGAACGCGGGTTATCCGAGAATACCTTAAATTCCTATCGTGCCGACTTACTCAAGCTTTGTCACTGGCTCGACCGCCGTGCATTGGTGGCAGTGAGTAAGCAAGATTTACAAGATTATCAGTATTGGTTACACGAACAAGGCTACCAATCCAGCTCTCGCAGCCGAATGGTGTCGGCATTACGTCGGCTTTTTCAATATGTATACCGTCAGAAGTTGCGTCCCGACGATCCGAGTGCGACGCTGATAAGTCCCAAACAACCTAAACGATTGCCAAAAGATCTAACTGAAGCGCAGATCGACGATTTATTAGAGGCACCGAACACGCGCGATCCGTTAGAGTTGCGAGATAAAGCGATGCTAGAGCTACTCTATGCCACCGGGCTACGTGTAACCGAATTAATTGAACTCACCACTGAAACCGTGAGCCTTCGCCAAGGTGTCGTGCGTGTCTCAGGGAAGGGCGATAAAGAGCGGTTAGTACCGATGGGTGAATCGGCGGTGGATTGGCTCGAACAGTATTTAGCTCACAGTCGTCCCGTCTTATTGGGCCAAACCAGCACCGATGTGTTTTTTCCGAGTAAACGCGCGCGGCAAATGACACGACAAACTTTTTGGCATCGAATTAAATATTATGCTCAACTGGCCGGTATTGAGACCGATGATTTATCTCCACACGTCCTTCGACATGCTTTCGCGACCCATCTGCTTAATCATGGTGCGGATTTGCGGGTAGTACAGATGTTGTTGGGGCACAGTGATCTTTCAACGACGCAAATTTATACCCATGTGGCGACGGAGCGTTTGAAACAGCTTCATCAAGCGCATCATCCTCGAGGTTAACCCGCAATTGGTAATCACTTCATGATAGAAATAAAAAGACGGACGCCGTCAGTCACGCCAGCATTCAGCGATGCCATTCCTCCGCTCTTACAGCGTTTATATGCGCACCGTGGGCTACAAACAGATAGCGAGCTAAATCGCAGCGCAGCGGGGCTCCATCAATATCAAGCGCTCAAAGGGATCGATGCCGCCGTACACTTGCTTGCCGAGGCCTTGGCGGCCCATCGGTCTATTTTAATCGTTGGAGATTTTGATGCTGATGGCGCGACTTCATCGGCGCTATCAGTGAAAGCACTGCGTATGATGGGCGCGACACGCGTAGATTATTTGGTGCCCAATCGCTTTGATGATGGTTATGGCTTGAGCCCAGAGGTGGTTGATCAAGCCGCTGAGCGAGGAGCAGAGCTGATTATGACCGTCGATAACGGCGTATCTTCATTAGCAGGTGTTGCCCATGCCAAAGCCCTCGGTATGCACGTATTGGTAACCGATCATCATTTGCCCGGCGATCAACTGCCGAATGCGGATGCGATGGTCAATCCGAATTTAGATGACTGCCACTTTCCCTCTAAAGCGTTAGCAGGGGTCGGGGTTGCGTTTTATTTAATGCTTGCCTTGCGTGCGCACTTGCGTGACCAAGGTTGGTTTACGCAACAAGGTTTGGCTATCCCTAATCTGGCTGAGCTACTCGATTTAGTCGCACTCGGCACGGTGGCGGATGTGGTGGCGCTTGATAGCAACAACCGCATTCTTGTTCATCAAGGGTTACAGCGGATCCGAGCAGGTCGTTGTCGGCCAGGGATTCAAGCCTTGATCGAGGTCGCCAATCGCAATATGGCAACACTGGTCGCCAGTGATTTTGGTTTTGCGCTAGGGCCCAGGATCAATGCGGCAGGACGGTTAGATGACATGGCCTTCGGGGTAGAGCTATTACTGTGCGACAACATCCATGCGGCCAGACGGATGGCGTCCGAGCTGGATGCGTTAAATCAAACGCGTAAAGATATCGAACAAGGTATGAAGCAAGAAGCCGTGGCTTGGTGCGAGCGCTTGATTGCCGAACACTCTGAGCAAGATTTACCGGTGGGACTGGCCTTATTTCAGCGCGATTGGCACCAGGGTGTCATTGGCATTCTCGCGTCGCGCTTAAAAGATCAATTTCATCGTCCGGTGATCGCCTTTGCCGACGGTGGCGAGGGGCTGATCAAAGGATCGGCACGCTCGATTCCCGGCTTACATATGCGTGACACGCTAGATAGGATAGATACGCTCAATCCCGGGTTAATTAAAAAGTTTGGCGGCCATGCCATGGCCGCGGGACTGACCATCAACGAAGCACAGTTTGATACGTTCGCCAAGCAGTTTGATGCGCAGGTGCGCGAGCAGGTCAGTGAGGATGATCTGAAAGGGGTACTATTGAGCGACGGCGCGCTGCAAAGCCATGAGCTGGGGATAGAGACTGCCGAGATCATTCAATCTGGCGGACCTTGGGGACAAGGTTTTCCAGAGCCGCAGTTCGATGGCAACTTTCATGTATTACAGCAAAATCTGGTGGGAGGAAAACACTTAAAATTGATGGTTGAGCCTGAAGGTGGTGGCACCATGATAGATGCGATCGCATTTAACGTGGATGTGCGTCGCTGGCCGGATCCCAGTGTCAAAACGCTTCACCTCGTTTATCGACTGGATATCAATGAATTTCGTGGTACTCGCAGTGCTCAGCTGATTGTTTCTTACCTTGAACCGGCTTAATTGTGCGGCTTTTTCCATCACGCCCTGTTTATTAGCGCGACAATTCGCTAAAATTCGGCGGTTAAATTTCCGCAAATAATGAAGATGCTTGACCATGTTTGAGATTAATCCAATCAAAAATCGCCTCGCGGATATCGCTGAACGCACCGATGTCCTTCGGGGGTATCTTTGACTACGATGCTAAAAAAGAGCGTCTAGAAGAAGTTAATGCCGAATTAGAACAACCCGACGTATGGAATGAACCACAACGTGCCCAAGCGCTGGGTAAAGAGCGTGCTTCACTGGAGGCAGTGGTTGAAACCATCGATCACTTGACCCAAGGGGGCGAAGAGGTCAACGAGCTGTTGATGCTGGCGGTCGAAGAAGACGATCAAGAAACCTTTGATGAAGTTGAGCCTGAGTTGGCCGACCTTGAAGCAAAGCTCACTAAGCTTGAATTCCGTCGTATGTTCTCTGGCGAGCATGATGCATCCGATAGCTATATTGACTTGCAAGCAGGGTCTGGCGGCACAGAAGCGCAAGATTGGACCAACATGATGCTCCGCATGTACCTCCGTTGGGCGGATGCAAAAGGCTTTAAAACCGAAGTTATCGAAGTATCTGAAGGCGATGTCGCTGGGCTTAAATCGGCGACTGTGCGTATATCAGGCGAATACGCCTACGGATGGTTACGTACGGAGACAGGCGTACATCGCTTGGTGCGTAAGTCGCCGTTTGATTCTGGCGGGCGCCGTCATACCTCATTTGCGTCTGCGTTTGTGTACCCTGAAATTGATGACGACATTGATATCGAGATCAATCCTTCTGATTTACGCATTGATGTTTACCGTGCATCGGGGGCCGGTGGTCAGCACGTTAACACCACAGAATCAGCGGTCCGTATTACCCATGTGCCGACCAATACCGTGGTGCAGTGTCAGAACGATCGCTCGCAACACAAAAACAAAGATCAAGCGATGAAACAGCTAAGAGCCAAGCTGTTTGAACTTGAGCTACAAAAGCAAAATGCGGAAAAACAAGCCAACGAAGATGCAAAGTCGGATATTGGTTGGGGCAGTCAAATTCGCTCCTATGTCTTGGATGATTCGCGCATCAAAGACTTGCGTACCGGTGTTGAAAACCGTAATACCCAGGCCGTTCTTGATGGCGATTTAGATAAATTTATTGAAGCCAGCCTCAAATCTGGCCTGTAATCACGATTTAATGTAAAGGGTTTTCTATGACTGACCAGTTACCAGACGAAAATAAGCTGATTGCCGAGCGTCGCGCCAAACTGAATCACATTCGTGAAAACTGTAAGGCAAACGGCCATCCTAACGACTTCCGTCGTGAGCATCTTGCCGCAGACCTGCAGGCTGAATTTGGCGATAAAGACAAAGCCGAGCTTGAAACACTTGATCACAAAGTCACGATCGCAGGCCGTATTATGGCCAAGCGCGGACCATTTATGGTGGTACAAGATGTCTCGGGCCGTGTGCAAGCCTATGCCTCGAAAGACGTACAAAAAGCGCTGAAAGCCGAGTACCAAGGCTTAGATATTGGTGACATTATTGGCGTGCATGGTGCGCTGCATAAGTCGGGCAAAGGCGATCTGTATGTCAACATGGAGCGCTACCAGCTACTGACCAAAGCATTGCGTCCGTTGCCAGAAAAATTCCATGGCTTGGCTGATCAAGAGCTGCGTTATCGTCAACGTTATGTCGACTTGATTGTCAACGAAGAGTCACGTCACGCATTCCAAGTACGTTCAAGTGTGGTGACCGCCATTCGTAACTACATGGTAGAAAAGCACTTTATGGAAGTGGAAACACCGATGATGCACGTTATCCCAGGTGGGGCAACAGCACGTCCATTTACCACTCATCATAATGCGTTAGATATCGACATGTATCTACGTGTCGCGCCTGAGCTATACCTCAAGCGTCTCGTTGTCGGTGGTTTCGAGCGTGTGTTTGAAGTGAACCGGAATTTCCGTAACGAAGGTTTATCGCCACGCCATAACCCAGAATTCACCATGATGGAATTCTATATGGCGTACGCGGACTATAACGATCTGATGGATCTCACCGAAGATATGTTATCGCGTGTGGCGCTGGAAGTGATGGGGCAATCTGTAATGCCTTATGGCGAACATGAGATTAATTTTGCTGGGCCTTACCCACGCATTACCATGCTTGATGCCATTAAGCAGTACAACCCTGATCATGCTGAGATTCAAGCGCTGAACGATGAGAATGTGCAAGAGCGAGATCATCTAGCCGCCATTGCCAAATCACTGAATATCAGTGTCGAATCGTTTTGGACGGCTGGCCAGTTACTTGAAGAAATCTTCGGTGAAACGGCGGAGCCACAATTAATTCAGCCGACCTTCATTACCGAATACCCAGCGGATATCTCACCATTGGCTCGTCGCAATGACGACAACCCATTCGTGACTGACCGTTTTGAATTCTTCGTGGGTGGGCGTGAAGTGGCCAATGGCTTCTCAGAGCTAAATGATGCCGAAGATCAAGATGCGCGCTTCAAAGCCCAAGTTGATGCCAAAGATGCAGGTGATGATGAGGCCATGTATTACGATGCCGATTACATTAATGCGCTTGAACATGGCTTGCCGCCAACGGCAGGGCAGGGGATTGGCATTGATCGTCTGGTGATGCTCTTTACCAATACACATACCATTCGCGATGTGATTTTGTTCCCAGCGATGCGCCCTCAACAAGGTAGCTAAAACTGGAAAGACCACCATGGAAGCGGCTCACAGAGCCGCTTTTTTTGTGCCTTATACCCGATATTTAGGTCAAAGACTCAACATTTTATCGGGTTTATTCATATATTTGACTAAAATAATGCTTATGGTGTCCAGCTGATGTCTCTTTATTGAGACAGATTTAAAATCGGCCATCTTTATAATAAGGCTTTGTTTGGCAAGTAGTATGACAGACTGGATGTAAGGCAGGTGTTATGGGATTTGATGCAGGGAGTGACAAAACCTTAAGCTCACTCGTGGTGGTCGGTGGCGCTTATGAGCCTTGGCTGGCAACCCTTGAGCAAGCTGGCTGGCATTGTCATCGCTGCTATGATTTGCGTGCTGCGCAGTCATTGTTACAAGATATCGGCCCTTGTATTGGTATTGTCGATCTCAGCCATAACGACTTTAGCCTCAATGGTGTCGCTTCGCTAGTTAACCGTAACAAGCAGGTGCGTTGGTTAGCCTTGGTGAGAGAAAATCAGCTTACTAATGAAGCGATCTGCCAGTTTATTGTCAGTTTCTGTATTGACTACTTCACTTCGCCTGTTCCTAATTCGCAACTGATGAGTACCATTGGTCACCAACTCGGTATGCTGCGTCTTGAGCGCCATGTCTGGCCACAACTCGGTGACCACAGTGATATGGGACTAGAGGGAACGAGCCCGGCGATGAAAAAGTTGCGTGATCAAGTACGTCGTGTCGCGCCAACCGATGTGTCTGTGTTAATCGCCGGCGAGAGCGGTACCGGTAAAGAGCTAGTGGCCCAAGCGATTCATCATGCATCTACTCGTGCGAAAGCGCCGTTTGAGTCGGTGAAATGCTCGGCGTTAGCCGATGAGTCGATGCAGCATGCGTTGCTGGGCGATGAAAAGATGCCAGGGAAAATCCGCCAGTGTCATAAAAGCACCTTGTTTTTTGATGAAATTGGCGACTTACCCCTGCACTTGCAAGGGCACTTACTGCATTTGCTGCAAGAAGGCACCTTGGATATCACCCATGACCAATATAATCGTGATCTCGATGTGCGCGTGATTGCCTCCACCCATATGGATTTAGAAAAGCGTGTCGCCGAAGGATTATTTCGCGAAGACTTGTATTATCGATTGAATGTGCTGCGTATTAATATGCCAGCGCTTAAAGATCGCCAGTCCGATGTGCCTGAGTTAGCAGAGTATTTTTTGCTTAAGTTTGCACGTCAATATAATACGCAAGCACGAACCTTTTCTGATGAAGCCAAGCGCGTACTGAGCAGTTATTCGTGGCCGGGTAATGTGCGCGAGCTTATCAACCAGGTGAAGCGCGCGGTATTGCTGGCCGATCATCTGGTGATTGATGCGGAGCACTTAGATTTGCCCCATCAGGGTGATTATAAACAAAGCTTACGTAAAATCCGTGAAGAGTCGGAACGCGATGCGTTAATTGCTGTGCTAGAGGAAAATAAGGGACAAGTATCGGCCGCGGCTAAAGAGCTCGGTGTTTCACGTGCGACCATGTATCGGCTTTTAAATAAACACAATTTGATCCCCGCGCCACGCACGTTTCGTCAATAAACCTTTTGACGCATTCGTATGAAGGTTGATGTACTCAGCCTTGTTTTGAGTGGGGAGCTGGGATCGGAAACAAATAGTCATACAGCCAGTTATAAACAAACGCATAAATCAGATAAAAAATGACGAGCCCAATATCCATGCTCAGAGCTTGCCAAAAGCTCATCGACAGCCACCACATGATAAAAGGGATAGTGGCGACCAGAAGCCCAGCCTCAAAAAGCACAGCATGCAACAGACGCAAGGGGAGGGTTTTGATCACCGAGCCCCGCCGCGCTAACATCGCTTTATCAAAGCCAATGTTGTAGACATAATTCCAGAAGGTGGCGAGAACTGAAAAAATCGCCCCCATCACGCCAAGGTGACCGATCCCAGCCCCAAGGATCCAATTGAGCCCCAAGACCACCAAGATCAAGCCCGTTAGTTCAAAACCGATAGCATGGCGCCATCTATCTGCCTGTGTTCTCATCAAGTTGCCGCGTTAGGCTGGATAATACGGCCAGATTACATGAAATGGACGGCAACGCAACCGAGATAAATGTGATAGTGACTTACTGCGCTGTTGTTTGACGATGTGCGATAAACTCGAAGCTATATTGATATAAACGAAAATAGTTCACTGTATACTCAAATGGTGTGCCATCAACTAATTCACTCACCGACTCAACACGTAAAATAGGTGTGTTTTCTTTGGTATTCAATAGATCAGCGAGCGATACAGAGGTGCTATCTGGCCAAACGCACTGTCGACTTTTGGCTATCTGCATTCCTTTTTGGTGCTCTATATAATCATATTTTGATGTTTGCATGATATCGATACTAAGGTCGGTAAACATGGCAACCGGCAGGTAGGTGCACTCAAGGATTTCTGGCTCATCATCGATCAAGCGAAGACGTTGTATCGCATAGATTAATGTGCCTTCCTCAAGATTTAATTTACTAGCAATCGCGTGACTACAAGGACACGTTTCAAACGCAATCACCTTTGAACTTGGGATCTTTCCTTGTGCGGATACTTCTTCGATAAACCCCATTAGTTGAAAGGCATTATGTTGTGCTTTTGGCGCTTTTACATAGCTACCACTGCCTCTCACTCGATAAAGCAGTTCATTATCGACCAATACTTTCATTGCCTTACGTATCGTGACGCGGCTGACATCATAGGTTGCTTGTAGTTCTGCTTCTGTGGGCATCATCGCGCCTGGTGTCAGGGTGCCATCTTTAATCTGCTCAGTGAGTAAATCGGCTATTTGCATGTAGCGAGGTTTCAACATGTCGGCTCCTTTTAGCTGCATGCCCAATCATAACAAACTGTGATCGATAATACATTTAAAGTACATAAATAGATTCTTATCGTGCCCTTGATCAATAAATGACCCCTTGTGTATTTTTAAGGTATCTTTAATGTAATAC
>NZ_MUFG01000003.1:0-237199 GCF_001996065.1 Salinivibrio sp. MA351
AAATACTGTTTTGTTCGTCTCTTGCGAGACAAACGAATTGACTGTGCTCTTGTTGGCATCCACTTTTAAAAAAGTGAAATCAAAACAGCTCAAGGCTGTACCAACATGAATTGGTCACTCAGTTCATCGAATAAATCTTTTTGTCTATTCTCAACGAGTGCCCACACAGATTGCATAGGTCAAATTGTTAAAGAGCGTTGACTGTACGAAGCTGCGCTTCGCTTGGTCAGGGCTGCGTATCTTACGCGCCTTACCGTTAAAGTCAAGAAGAAATTTTATTTTTTATTTTCAACCCTTAGGGCCGAAACAAAACCTCTTTTTGACTCCCCTAACGCGTTGTGTTCGCGTTAAGTAGGGCTGCATTTTAGAGAAAACGTGACAACCGTCAACAATAAATTTCATTTTCTTTTTTGTTTGTTCAAAATTAAACCTTGTTGCTGGCTTTAGCCCCACATTGGGCGTATTTCGTTCAAAACTGTTCGACTATTCTTAACACCGACGAGATCTATTAGCGCGATGAGAGTGACGAAAAGCGTCACCAATAATATTTTTACTCATTGATGCTATATCGCGGCTTGCGTAAAAAAGATAAGTTTAGATAAAGAAAAAGCCAGGCATAAGCCTGGCTTTTCTAAATGCACTACAAAAATAAATAACTTATTCTGCAGCTTCCTCAGCGTCTTGCTCTGGGCGATCTACGAGCTCGATGTAAGCCATAGGGGCTTTATCACCTGAGCGAACACCGCATTTCAAAATGCGAGTGTAACCGCCTGCACGTGAAGCAAAACGTGGGCCGAGTTCATTAAACAGTTTCGCTACTACTTCGTCGTTACGAGTGCGAGCGAACGCTACACGACGGTTAGCAACACTGTCGTTCTTAGCTAAGGTAATCAACGGTTCAATAACGCGACGCAGCTCTTTTGCCTTAGGCAAAGTTGTTTTGATAACTTCGTGAGTTACCAGCGAGCTAGCCATGTTGCTGAACATCGCTTTACGATGGCTGCTGTTGCGATTGAGTTGACGACCACTCTTACGATGGCGCATGACCTAATCCTTCTAACTAAATAATCAGTAACTGATTAATCTTCAGCGATTGATGCTGGCGGCCAGTTTTCTAGGCGCATGCCTAGAGATAGACCACGTGATGCCAGCACGTCTTTAATCTCTGTCAAAGACTTCTTACCAAGGTTTGGTGTTTTAAGAAGCTCAACCTCAGTACGCTGTACCAGATCACCGATATAGTGAATCGCTTCTGCTTTCAAACAGTTTGCAGAGCGAACAGTTAGTTCAAGATCGTCTACAGGACGCAGTAGGATCGGATCGAACTCTGGCTTCTCTTCTTTCTCCTCAGGGACACGCACGTCGCGTAAATCAACAAACGCATCCAACTGTTCAGCTAGGATGGTTGCCGCACGGCGAATCGCTTCCTCAGGATCCAGTGTACCGTTAGTTTCCATATCGATGACTAACTTATCAAGGTCGGTACGCTGTTCAACACGTGCTGCTTCAACATTATAAGCAATACGATCTACTGGGCTAAACGTTGCATCGACAAGTAGGCGACCAATGGGACGCTCGTCGTCTTCGCTATCGATACGCGCAGACGCTGGTACATAGCCACGACCACGTTCTACCTTGATACGCATGCTAATTTCCGCGTTTGCATCAGTCAGGTGGCAGATAACGTGTTCTGGGTTCGCAATCTCAACACCACCATCATGGGTGATGTCGCCTGCAACAACAGGGCCTGCACCAGACTTGGTCAGAGTAAGGATAACTTCATCTTTACCCTCAACCTTAACGGCTAGGCCTTTAAGGTTAAGTAGGATTTCCAGGATGTCTTCCTGAACCCCTTCTTTGGTGCTGTACTCGTGCAACACGCCGTCAATTTCTACTTCCGTCACCGCACAGCCTGGCATAGATGAAAGTAGGATACGACGTAGCGCATTCCCCAGAGTATGGCCAAAACCACGCTCTAGAGGTTCAAGAGTTACTTTTGCGTGCGTCGAGCTAACTTGTTCAATATCAACCAGACGCGGCTTAAGAAATTCTGTTACAGAACCCTGCATTATGTCCTCTCTTTAGTTCAGCTTTACTTAGAGTAAAGCTCGACGATCAGGTGTTCGTTGATGTCAGCAGACAAATCAGAACGCTCTGGTAGGCGTTTGAATGTGCCTTCCATCTTCTTGCTGTCTACTTCGATCCAAGTTGGCAGTTCGCGCTGTGCCGCAACTTCTAGAGCTGCTTTGATGCGCGCCTGGTTCTTCGCCTTCTCGCGAATGCTAACCACGTCGTTTGCCGAAACCTTGAAAGAAGGTACGTTAACAACTTTGCCGTTAACTAGGATCGCTTTGTGGCTTACCAGCTGACGTGATTCGGCGCGAGTTGCACCAAAGCCCATGCGGTAAACTACGTTATCCAGACGACCTTCAAGAAGCTGAAGCAGGTTTTCACCTGTATTACCCTTGATGCGGGCAGCGTCTTTGTAGTAGTTACGGAACTGCTTTTCCATTACGCCGTACATACGACGAACTTTTTGCTTCTCACGAAGCTGAACGCCATAGTCAGACAAACGGCCGCGACGCTGACCGTGAACGCCTGGGACGTTATCGATTTTACACTTGGTATCAATCGCGCGTACGCCTGACTTAAGGAACAAGTCAGTACCTTCGCGACGGCTAAGCTTCAGCTTAGGACCCAAATATCTTGCCATGATCTTTCTCCAATATTCTAAGAAACAGCGCTAGTGCGTATTAAACGCGGCGTTTCTTAGGTGGACGACAACCGTTATGCGGGATTGGCGTCGCATCGACAATGTTAGTGATGCGGAAGCCCGCAGCGTTCAGGGCACGAATAGTAGACTCGCGGCCTGGACCTGGACCTTTAACCATCACTTCGAGGTTTTTCAGGCCGTACTCTTTAGCCATTTCACCACAACGCTCAGCAGCAACCTGCGCAGCGTATGGAGTTGACTTACGAGAGCCACGGAAGCCTGAACCACCGGCAGTTGCCCATGCTAGAGCATTGCCTTGACGGTCAGAAATCGTCACGATTGTGTTATTGAAAGACGCATGAATGTGCGCGACGCCATCAGCGACTTGCTTGCGTACGCGTTTGCGTGCACGAGTTGCTTGTTTAGCCATAGTACTCACCTACCCCGATTATTTCTTGATCGGTTTGCGCGGACCCTTACGGGTACGAGCGTTGGTCTTCGTACGCTGGCCACGAAGTGGCAAGCTGCGACGATGACGCAAACCGCGGTAACAACCAAGGTCCATAAGACGCTTGATGTTCATGGAAATTTCACGACGTAGATCGCCTTCTACGGTGTATTTAGCCACACCGTCACGCAATTGGTCGATCTGTTCTTCTGATAGTTCACTGATCTTAGTGCTCTCAGCAATACCGACATCAGCTAGAATAGCTTGAGAGGTGGTTTTGCCGACACCGTAAATCGCAGTCAATGCGATTACAGCGTGCTTTTGATCAGGAATGTTAATGCCTGCTATACGGGCCACTATTCACTCCTAGTACTTTTCAAGTAGAACCGCTGCAGAGCCCGTCGAGGATACGCAGCGGCATAGCCACTTCTTTTGCACATACAAAAGGTGGGCTGGCTAATGTAGCCAGCCTGACCTCATTTTGCAAGAAAAATATTCTGCTATTAGCCTTGGCGTTGCTTGTGCTTTGGCTCACTGCAGATCACACGAACGGTACCGTTACGTTTGATCACTTTACAGTTACGGCAGATTTTCTTAACGGAAGCACGAACTTTCATTGCTAAACTCCGTAAATAGACAACCTATTAGCGGCCGTAGCCTTTTAGGTTGGCTTTTTTCAACACGGACTCATATTGTTGAGACATCAAATGAGTCTGAACTTGAGCCATAAAGTCCATGATTACGACTACTACGATAAGTAGTGATGTACCACCAAAGTAAAAGTGGACATCCCACGCAATCATCATGAACTCGGGGATCAGACAGATAAAGGTAATATACATGGCGCCCGCTAGGGTCAAACGTGTCATTACTTTATCAATGTATCTAGCAGTCTGCTCACCCGGGCGAATACCAGGTACGAACGCCCCTGACTTCTTCAAGTTATCTGCAGTTTCTCGCGGGTTAAATACCAACGCCGTATAGAAAAAGCAGAAGAAGATAATCGCTGCCGCATAAAGTATCACATACGCTGGTTGTCCCGGACTCAGTGCCAAAGACACATCGGTCAGCCAGCTTGTCTGATCACCCTTACCAAACCAGTTAGCAAGCGTGCCAGGGAACAGAATAATACTTGATGCAAAAATCGCAGGAATAACGCCTGCCATGTTGATCTTAAGAGGCAGATGCGTGCTTTGCGCTGCAAAAACACGACGACCTTGTTGCCGCTTAGCGTAGTTAACAACGATACGACGTTGACCACGCTCCATGAAGACCACAAAGTAGACGACAGCCAATACGATAACTGCGATACCTAGCAAGAGAAGCGGAGACATGTCGCCTTGACGCGCTTGCTCTATTGTCTGTCCAATTGCGGGTGGCAGACCCGCGACGATCCCGGTGAAAATAATCAACGAAATACCGTTACCAATGCCGCGCTCGGTAATTTGTTCACCTAACCACATCAAAAACATGGTACCGGTCACCAAACTAACTACCGCGGTAAAGTAAAACGCAGGACCTGGATTAATCACCAGACCCGGCATCATACTTGGTAACCCGGTCGCGATTCCAATTGCTTGGAACGTTGCCAACACCAACGTGCCGTAGCGAGTGTACTGGTTTATCTTACGACGACCAGACTCACCCTCTTTTTTCAATTCCGCTAATGCGGGATGAACGACTGACAATAACTGAACAATAATCGACGCCGAAATATACGGCATAATGCCCAGTGCCAGTATCGAGGCACGCTCAAGGGCACCACCAGAGAACATGTTAACCAAGTCAATGATGGTCCCTTGTTGCTGTTCGAACAGATCGGCAAGTACAGCAGCGTCAATACCAGGAATGGGCACAAAAGAGCCGGCACGGAATACCAATAATGCCATTGCTACAAAAAGTAGGCGACTTTTCAGCTCCGCAACTCCGCCTTTTGCACTACTGAAGTTTTGTCCTGGTTGTTTTGCCATCTGTACCTCGTCCTCGAGCTAATTATTCCTCGATTTTACCGCCTGCAGCTTCGATTGCCGCTTTAGCGCCTTTAGTGACACGAACACCTTTAACGGTTACTGCACGAGCGATTTCGCCAGACAGTACGATTTTCGCCGTACGAGTGTCTTGTGCAACAACGTTTGCCGCTTTTAGCGACTCAAGGGTTACGACGTCACCATCAACTTTAGCCAGCTCGCCTAAACGAACCTCAGCTGAAGTCAGGCCTTTACGCGAAGTAAAACCGAATTTTGGCAGACGCTGTTTCAAAGGCATTTGACCGCCTTCGAAACCTGGGCGTACTGAACCACCTGAACGTGATTTCTGACCTTTGTGACCACGGCCACCGGTTTTACCCAGGCCTGAACCAATACCACGGCCTACACGCTTCGCAGAAGGCTTTGAGCCTGCAGCCGGAGATAGAGTATTCAAACGCATGTGATTACTCCTCCACTTTAACCATGTAGTTGACTTTGTTGATCATACCGCGAATACACGGTGTATCTTCAAGTTCAACAGTGTGGTTGATGCGACGTAGGCCCAAGCCACGCAGGGTCGCTTTGTGTTTCGGCAAACGGCCGATAACGCTACGAGTCTGAGTTACTTTAATTGTCTTAGCCATGTCGATTACCCCAGAATTTCGTTAACAGGCATGCCACGTTTAGCAGCTACCATTTCTGGAGACTTCGTACCACCCAGGCCATCGATCGTTGCACGAACGATGTTGATTGGGTTGGTCGAACCGTATGCTTTCGCCAGAACGTTTTGGACGCCTGCTACTTCAAGCACGGCACGCATCGCACCACCTGCGATGATACCTGTACCATCTGATGCTGGCTGCATATACACTTTAGAACCAGTGTGGCGGCCTTTTACAGCATGGTGCAGGGTACCGTCATTCAGCGCGATAGTAATCATGTTACGACGCGCCTTTTCCATTGATTTCTGGATCGCTGCTGGTACTTCACGGGCTTTACCGTAACCGAAACCAACGCGACCGTTACCATCACCTACCACTGTTAGTGCGGTGAAGGTAAAGATGCGACCACCTTTAACCGTCTTAGATACACGGTTTACAGCGATCAGCTTCTCATGCAAATCACTTTGTTGTTTATCGTTAGCCATCTTCCACCTACCTTAGAATTTCAGACCAGCTTCACGGGCAGCATCTGCCAGTGCAGCCACACGGCCGTGGTATTGGAAACCGGAACGGTCAAAAGCAACAGCTTCGATGCCTTTTTCCTTCGCTCGCTCAGCAATGATCTTACCCACGGCTGCAGCGGCGTCTTTGTTCCCGGTGCTCTTAACTTGTTCACGGATCGCTTTTTCTACGGTAGAAGCGGCGGCGATAACTTCCGCGCCATTACCAGCGATAACCTGTGCGTACACATGACGTGGAGTACGGTGTACCACCAGGCGAGTCGCACCCATTTCCGCGATCTTGCGTCGTGCTTTGGTCGCACGACGGATACGAGATGCTTTCTTATCCATAGTGTTACCTTACTTCTTCTTAGCTTCTTTAGTACGCACAGCTTCGTCAGCGTAACGAACACCTTTACCTTTGTAAGGCTCTGGCTTGCGGTATGCGCGGATTTCAGCAGCAACCTGGCCAACTGCTTGTTTATCAGCACCGCTGATAACAATTTCAGTTTGGCTTGGGCACTCTGCTTTTACACCCTCAGGCAGAACGTGTTCTACCGGGTGAGAGAAACCAAGTGTCAGGTTAAGTTTGTTACCGGCAATGTTTGCACGATAACCAACACCTTTCAGGATCAGTTTCTTGGTAAAGCCTTCTGTTACACCAACAACCATGCTGTTGACCAGTGCGCGCGCTGTACCAGCATGAGCCCATGCTTTAGCGTGTTCCACACTTGGTGCGAAGGTAATGGTGTTTTCTTCTTGGTTTACTGCCACCATATCGTGAAGCGTGCGGCTAAGTTCGCCTTTGCTTCCTTTTACAGTGATGTCCTGACCGTCAAGTTTCACCTCTACGCCGGCAGGAACTACGACAGGTGCTTTTGCAACACGAGACATTTCCTACTCCTTATTACGCTACGTAGCAGATGATTTCACCGCCCAGACCCGCTTTGCGAGCTGCGCGATCGGTCATCAAACCTTTCGAAGTTGATACAACCGCAATACCAAGGCCACCCATCACTGAAGGCAACTCATCTTTCTTTTTGTAGATGCGCAGGCCCGGACGGCTAACTCGTTGGATTTGCTCGATAACTGGTTTAGATTCGAAGTATTTCAACGTCACTTCCAGTTCAGGCTTGGCGTCGCTATTTACTGCGACATCAGCCACGTAACCTTCTGCTTTTAGTAGCTCAGCAATTGCCACCTTTAGCTTTGACGAAGGCATTTTAACAGCAACTTTCTTTGCTGTCTGACCGTTGCGTAAGCGGGTCAGCATATCCGAAATCGGATCTTGCATGCTCATAAGTCTTTACTCCCGTGATTCAATTACCAGCTTGCCTTACGCAGACCCGGAATCTCGCCTTTCATGCAAGCTTCACGAACCTTGATTCGGCTTAGGCCGAATTTGCGTAGGTAGCCATGTGGACGACCAGTCTGGTTACAGCGGTTACGCTGACGAGACTTCGCAGAATCACGCGGTAGCGACTGAAGCTTCAGGACTGCGTCCCAACGCTCTTCGTCTGACGTGTTGACACTTTTAATGGTCGCACGCAGGTTGGCACGCTTTTCAGCGTAGCGCGCTGCGAGCTTCGCACGTTTTACATCACGTGCTTTCATCGATTTTTTAGCCATAACAGTAACCCTTCACCTTACTTACGGAATGGGAAGTTAAAGGCAGCCAGCAGAGCTCGACCTTCCTCATCTGTACCTGCAGTAGTAGTGATAGTAATATCAAGACCACGGATACGATCGACTTTGTCATAGTCAATCTCAGGGAAGATGATTTGCTCGCGAACGCCCATGCTGTAGTTACCACGACCATCGAACGCTTTCGGGTTCAGGCCACGGAAATCACGGATACGAGGAACTGCGATCGCGATTAAGCGCTCGAAGAAGTCCCACATACGCTCGCCACGTAGGGTTACTTTACAACCAATTGGGTAGCCCTCACGGATCTTGAAGCCTGCGACTGACTTACGTGCTTTAGTGATGAGCGGCTTTTGACCAGAAATCGCGGTCATATCAGCAGCTGCATTTTCAAGCAGTTTTTTGTCGTTCAGAGCTTCGCCCACACCCATGTTAAGGGTGATCTTCTCGATCCCTGGGACTTGCATGATGCTTTTGTAACCAAATTGCTTAGATAGCTCAGCTACAACTGTCTCTTTGTAGTAATCATGCAGTTTCGCCATTGTACTACTCCAGAATTACTTAATAGTTTCGCCATTCGACTTGAAAAAACGCACTTTTTTGCCGTCTTCAAATCGGAAGCCTACACGGTCACCTTTACCAGCTGCTGCGTTAAAGATAGCCACGTTAGAAACATCAATAGCGGCTTCTTGTTCAACAATGCCACCTTGAGTGCCCAGAGCCGGAACCGGCTTCTGGTGCTTCTTCACGAGGTTAATACCTTCAACGATAACTTTACCGGTTGGTAGAACCTTAGATACTTTACCTTTCTTGCCTTTATCTTTACCGGCAAGAACGATAACTTCGTCGTTACGACGGATTTTAGCTGCCATGAGATCGCTCCTTACAGAACTTCAGGCGCCAGAGACACAATTTTCATAAACTTCTCGTTACGAAGTTCACGTGTCACAGGGCCAAAGATACGTGTGCCGACTAGTTGCTCGTTCGTGTTGTTCAACAACACGCAAGCATTGCGGTCGAAGCGAATGACAGAGCCGTCTGGACGACGTACGCCTTTACGGGTGCGAACTACCACCGCCTTAAGCACATCACCTTTTTTCACTTTACCGCGAGGAATTGAATCCTTAACGGTAACTTTGATGATGTCGCCAACGTGGGCGTAACGACGGTGAGAGCCACCCAGAACCTTAATACACATTACACTGCGAGCGCCGGAGTTGTCGGCTGCGTCCAGCATACTTTGCATTTGGATCATTGTTAGTGCTCCGCTGTTATTACATCTAGACCCATCTCGGGTCGGGCTGCCTTTTTACAAGGGCGGCGAATAATAACACTATTTTGACCAGATGGGTAGATAAAAAATAAACGGCCCCCCGAATGAGAGCCGTTTGACTTATTATTGTCTGAAAAATCGCTTAGATGCGTGATTTTTCAACAACGCGAACCAATGTCCAAGACTTACGCTTAGAAATTGGACGACACTCACGAACCTCAACAGTATCACCTTGGTTACACTGGTTAGATTCATCGTGTACATGTAGCTTACTCGTGCGCTTGATGTACTTACCGTAGATTGGGTGTTTCACAAAACGCTCGATAGCAACGACGATAGTTTTATCGCCTTTGTCGCTGATGACGCGACCTTGCTGAGTGCGGATGTTCTCGCTCATTATGCGTTAGCCTTCTCAGTCAGTACGGTTTTTACACGTGCGATATCGCGACGAACAGCTTTCAGAGTGTGAGTTTGCTGAAGTTGGCCTGTAGCCGCTTGCATGCGCAGGTTAAACTGCTCACGTAGCAGACCCATAAGCTCTTCATTCAGCTGCTCAACAGTCTTTTCACGTAGTTCTTGTGCTTTCATCACATCACCGCCTTAGTTACGAAAGTGGTTTTGATCGGTAGCTTACGTGAAGCTAATTCAAACGCTTCGCGAGCCAGTGATTCAGGAACACCATCCATTTCGTACAGGACTTTGCCTGGTTGGATTTGGGCAACCCAGTAATCAACTGAACCTTTACCCTTACCCATACGAACTTCCAACGGCTTACCAGTAATTGGTTTGTCGGGGAAGACACGAATCCAGATTTGGCCTTGACGTTTAATGTGACGAGTCATCGCACGACGAGCCGCCTCAATTTGACGCGCAGTGATACGACCGCGACCAACAGCTTTTAGGCCATAGGTACCGAAGCTTACGTCAGTACCGTGCGCCAGACCGCGGTTACGACCTTTAAAAGTCTTGCGGAACTTAGTACGTTTTGGTTGAAGCATCGATAGACTCCTTACTTACGGCCTTTACGCTGCTTCTTCGGCTTGTCAGCCTTTTGCTCTACTTCAGCCATTCCACCTAGGACTTCGCCTTTGAAGATCCAGGTTTTAATGCCGATAACACCGTACTGGGTGTGAGCAGAAGAAGTTGCGTAATCAATGTCAGCACGAAGCGTGTGCAATGGCACACGTCCTTCACGGTACCACTCGGTACGAGCGATTTCAGCGCCGCCAAGACGACCGCTTACTTCCACTTTGATACCTTTGGCACCTAGGCGCATAGCGTTTTGTACCGCGCGCTTCATGGCACGACGGAACATAACACGACGCTCTAGCTGTGATGCGATGCTGTCGCCAACAAGTTGCGCATCTAGCTCAGGTTTACGTACTTCAGCGATATTAATTTGCGCTGGTACACCGGCCAGTTTTGCAACGTGAGCGCGCAGTTTCTCAACATCTTCACCTTTTTTACCAATCACCACACCAGGGCGCGCAGTGTGAATAGTCACACGAACACTCTTAGCTGGACGCTCGATAACGATGCGAGATACTGACGCTTTTTTCAGTTCACTAGTTAGGAACTGACGTACCTTAAAGTCGCCGTCTAGGTTGTCAGCGAAATCTTGGTTATTAGCAAACCAAGTGGAATTCCAAGGCTTTACAATGCCCAGACGAATACCATTAGGATGTACTTTTTGACCCATTGCTTTATCTCCTCGTCTCTTAGCGGTCTGCTACAACAACAGTGATGTGGCTAGAACGCTTCAAGATGCGATCGGCACGGCCTTTTGCACGAGGCATAATACGCTTCATGATTGGGCCTTCATCAACGAAGACTTTGGCGACGCTTAAATCGTCGATATCCGCACCTTCGTTATGCTCGGCGTTTGCAATAGCAGATTCCAACACTTTCTTAACCAAGTCAGCAGCTTTTTTGTCGCTGAAAGTCAGTAGTTCCAGTGCCTGTGCTACGTCTTTACCGCGCACCTGATCCGCAACCAAACGTGCTTTTTGAGGCGAGATACGAGCAAAGCGATGTTTAGCAATAGCTTCCATTTCTTACCCCTTAACGCTTCTTAGCTTTCTTATCAGCAGCGTGGCCGCGATAAGTACGTGTTGGTGCAAACTCGCCGAGCTTGTGACCGATCATTTCTTCAGAAACGAAAACGGGTACGTGCTGACGACCATTATGGACAGCGATGGTCAATCCGATCATCTGTGGGATGATCATTGAACGACGGGACCAAGTCTTTAAAGGCTTCTTGTCACCGCTTTCCACCGCTTTCTCTACCTTCTTCAGCAAGTGCAGGTCAATAAAAGGACCTTTCTTGAGAGAACGTGGCATGGCTTATCCTCTGATAATAATTACTTGTTACGACGACGTACAATGTACTTGTCGGTACGTTTGTTCTTACGGGTTTTGAAGCCTTTCGTTGGCATACCCCAAGGTGTTACTGGATGACGGCCACCTGAGGTACGACCTTCACCACCACCATGTGGGTGATCAACCGGGTTCATTGCAACACCACGTACGCTTGGACGTGCGCCTTTCCAGCGCGCGGCACCGGCTTTACCCAGTTCGCGTAGCATGTGCTCTGAATTACCCACTTCACCAAGGGTCGCACGACCTTCAGCAAGAACCTTGCGCATTTCACCGCTGCGCAGGCGGAGTGTGACGTACGCGCCGTCACGAGCAACGATCTGTGCATAAGCACCCGCAGAACGAGCAAGTTGAGCCCCTTTACCAGGTTTCAACTCGATGTTGTGGATAGTAGAACCCACTGGGATGTTACGCATTGGCAGGCTGTTACCTACCTTGATTGCTGCATCTGCACCAGATTGAATCTGATCACCGGCTTTTAGGCCTTTCGGTGCGATGATGTAACGACGTTCACCATCCGTATACAGTACAAGCGCGATGTTTGCACTACGGTTTGGATCATACTCTAGACGCTCAACTTTCGCTGGGATACCGTCTTTAGTACGTTTGAAGTCAATTACACGGTAATGATGCTTATGACCACCACCGATGTGACGCACTGTGATTCGACCGTTGTTATTGCGACCGCCTGACTTAGAGTTTTTCTCTAGCAGTGGTGCATATGGTTTACCTTTATAAAGATCATGGTTAACCACTTTAACAAGGTGACGACGACCCGGTGAAGTCGGCTTACATTTCATAATAGCCATTTGCTTTTACTCCTCCGTCTTACTCAGCGCCGCCAACGAAGTCGATGTCCTGACCTTCTTTCAAGGCAACATACGCTTTTTTCCAGTCGCTACGACGGCCTTCACGCATACCTTGACGTTTGGTCTTACCCTTAACGAGAAGGGTACGAACAGACTTCACTTCAACTTCGAACAGTTTTTCAACTGCCGCTTTGATCTCTTTTTTCGTTGCTTCTTTAGCTACTTTAAACACAACAGTGTTGTTGTTTTCAGCGGCCATCGTCGCTTTTTCAGAGATGTGCGGAGCACGCAGAACTTTTAGGATACGCTCTTCAGTGATCATGCCAGCATCTCCTCAACTTGTTTAACTGCATCTGCAGTCATCACGACTTTGTCGAAAGCGATCAAGCTAACTGGGTCGATGGTATCTGCATCGCGTACGTCAACCTTATACAGGTTACGTGCCGCAAGGAACAGGTTCTCATCAACTTCGGCAGTGACGATCAGAACGTCGCTTAGCTCAAGCTCTTTCAGCTTAGCGACAAGCTCTTTAGTTTTTGGTGCTTCAACAGAGAAGTTATCAACCACGATTAAACGCTCTTGACGAACTAGCTCTGATAGGATGCTCTTAAGAGCACCGCGGTACATCTTTTTGTTTACTTTCTGGCTATGGTCCTGAGGACGAGCTGCGAAAGTGACACCACCGCTGCGCCAAATTGGGCTGCGGATTGTACCTGCACGGGCGCGACCAGTACCCTTCTGACGCCATGGCTTAGCACCGCCACCAGATACGTCTGAACGAGTTTTCTGAGCGCGAGTACCTTGACGGGCACCAGCTGCGTATGCAACGACTACCTGGTGTACCAGGGATTCGTTGAATTCACGCCCGAAGGTAGTTTCGGAAACAGTTAGCGCGTCGGCGCCTTTGACTACCAATTCCATTACTATCTCCTCGACGTTACGCTTTAACGGCTGGTTTAACGATCACGTTGCCACCTGTCGCACCTGGGACTGCACCTTTAATAAGAAGCAGATTGCGCTCAGCGTCAACACGTACGATCTCTAGGTTTTGAGTCGTTACACGCTCAGCACCCATATGACCTGCCATTTTTTTGCCTTTGAATACGCGACCTGGAGTCTGACATTGACCGATAGAACCAGGAGCACGGTGAGACAAAGAGTTACCGTGGCTCATATCTTGAGTACGGAAGTTCCAACGCTTAACGCCGCCTTGGAAGCCCTTACCCTTCGACGTGCCAGTAACGTCTACTTTTTTGATTTCGTTAAACAGTTCTACGTTTAGCTCAGCGCCAACTTCGTACTGTTCATCATTTTCCAAACGGAATTCCCACAAACCGCGGCCTGCTTCAACACCTGCTTTCGCAAAGTGACCAGCTTGTGCCTTGTTTACACGGCTTGCTTTCTTCTCGCCTGTAGTGATTTGAATTGCTGCATACCCGTCAACTTCAGGTTTACGTACCTGAGCAACACGGTTTGCTTCAACTTCAACTACGGTAACCGGGATAGAAACGCCATCTTCGTTGAAGATACGAGTCATACCGACTTTACGACCGACTAGACCAATCATTATCTACTCCCCCTTAACCCAGGCTGATTTGAACATCAACGCCCGCAGCAAGGTCAAGACGCATCAAAGCGTCAACAGTTTTGTCTGTTGGCTCAACGATGTCGATCAGACGTTTGTGAGTACGAATTTCGTACTGGTCACGTGCGTCTTTGTTTACGTGCGGAGAAATAAGAACGGTGAAGCGCTCTTTACGAGTAGGCAAAGGAATAGGTCCCTTAACCTGTGCGCCAGTGCGCTTAGCGGTTTCAACGATTTCCGCTGTAGACTGATCGATCAAACGATGATCGAACGCCTTCAGGCGGATACGGATACGTTGGTTCTGCATGAGACAGAGCTCCAAATTCTAAAATATTTACACAAACAATATCGCCATTCCTTCTCACTAAGGCGAGGGAATGCCGATTAATTTATGTGAAACCGTAGTGCCAAAATTAGGCACATTGTCAGCCATTATTCTATGACTGCGAACATAAGCGGAGTATACATTAAACGAACAGTTTACTGTTCCATTCCTCGATGCTCATTGGTTCACAACTGCGTCGGAAGTCGCAATGACTTAAGCAGTGACGGGCATTATACCGATACGCAATGGCTTTGCAAGCGTTGGTCAAAAACACGCCATAAAAAAACGCGCCTCTCTGGCACGTTTTTCATCATCAAGGCGGGATGACTGTTTTAACCTAACCTTTTTCGCTGGCATCTTCGATGATCTGAGCTTGATTATAGTTGGCGATGCCGACCTTATCAATTAAGCCAATCTGGGTCTCTAACCAATCGATATGCTCTTCTTCGTCATCAAGAATGTATTGAAACAGATCACGAGAGACAAAATCTCTGATGCTCTCTGTGTAAGCAATGGCCTCTTTTAAATCCTCATGGGCTTGCATTTCAATCGCCAAATCACATTCAAAGATTTCTTGCGTATCTTCGCCAATTCTCAGTTTGCCAAGATCTTGGAGGTTCGGGGTGCCCTCAAGAAATAATATTCTTTCAATCAGCTTGTCGGCATGCTTCATCTCATCGATCGACTCTTCATACTCTTTATCCGCGATGACTTTTAACCCCCAGTCTTTAAGCATGCGCGCATGAAGAAAGTACTGATTAATAGCAACAAGTTCATTGCCAAGTACCGTGTTGAGAAACGCTATAGATTTTGGATCGCCTTTCATGGCAATAGCCTCCTTATGGGTTCTACTTTACAAATGTAGAACCCATAAGGAGGCTGTCAAATATTGACCGCTTATTAGCTCGCTTTTTGCAATGTGATCAGCTGACTCTCGTTGTATATAACCTCTTTAGCGTGGCGCACACATTTACCACATTGAGATCCAAGAGGCGTCAGTTGACGAAGTTCGCGAATACTGGTGACGCCTTGCTGGCGCACCCAATGCTTAATGGTTTTATCTGATACGCTGTGACAAATACAAACTAACATCTCAGTCATCTCAAAAAAATGAACTATAACGAGAATAGTTTGCATTGCGTTTAAGGTAAAGGGTTTTTATATAACGCTTGGTTATTGATGAAAGACTTATTTATATCTGTATCGGGCGATTAAAGAGGAAAAAAAAAGGAGCGCAATGCGCTCCCTTCTATTGATAAGACTAGATGTCTATCAAATTAAGCGATGATGTTAGCAACAACACCCGCACCTACAGTACGGCCACCTTCACGGATAGCGAAGCGTAGACCTTCGTCCATCGCGATAGGTGCGATCAGCTCAACAACCATCTTGATGTTGTCACCAGGCATAACCATCTCAACGCCTTCTGGCAGTTCGATAGTACCGGTCACGTCAGTTGTACGGAAGTAGAACTGTGGACGATAACCTTTGAAGAACGGCGTATGACGGCCGCCTTCGTCTTTACCTAGTACGTATACTTCTGATTCGAACTTGGTGTGCGGAGTGATTGAACCAGGCTTCGCCAGTACTTGACCACGCTCAACTTCGTCACGCTTAGTACCACGCAGAAGAACACCAACGTTCTCACCCGCACGGCCTTCGTCTAGAAGCTTACGGAACATTTCAACACCAGTACAAGTGGTCTTGGTGGTGTCTTTCATGCCTACGATTTCAACGTCGTCACCTACGGTGATGATGCCTTGCTCAACACGACCGGTTACAACAGTACCACGGCCTTGGATTGAGAATACGTCTTCGATTGGCAGGATGAACGGCTTGTCGATCGCACGCTCTGGCTCAGGGATGTAAGAATCCAGGGCTTCAGCAAGTTCAACAATCTTCTGCTCCCACTGCTCTTCACCGTTCAATGCACCAAGTGCAGAACCTTGAATCACTGGGCAGTCGTCACCTGGGAAGTCATACTCTGAAAGTAGCTCACGAACTTCCATTTCAACCAGCTCAAGCAGCTCTTCGTCATCAACCATGTCACATTTGTTCATGAACACGATGATGTTTGGAATACCAACCTGACGACCTAGTAGGATGTGCTCACGGGTCTGTGGCATTGGGCCATCAGTTGCCGCAACAACCAGGATACCACCGTCCATTTGCGCCGCACCGGTGATCATGTTTTTCACATAGTCAGCGTGTCCTGGGCAGTCAACGTGTGCGTAGTGACGGTTTGGCGTATCGTACTCAACGTGAGACGTTGCGATGGTGATACCACGATCACGCTCTTCTGGCGCATTATCGATTGACGCGAAATCACGCGCAGCACCGCCGTATACTTTTGCAAGTACAGTACAGATAGCTGCAGTCAGCGTAGTTTTACCATGGTCAACGTGGCCGATAGTACCAACGTTAACGTGCGTTTTCGTACGTTCAAATTTTTCTTTAGACACGATCGTCTTCCTTCCTAGTTGTGAGTTAAGGGGCTTTGCCTAATAACTCAGAAGTCAGTGTTTGATGCCGGTGATCGCACCGGCATCAGGACCAAAATAATTAGCTACGCTCAGCAATTAGAGCATCAGCAATGTTCTTCGGCACTTCACCATACTCGCTGAATTCCATCGAGTATGACGCACGGCCTTGTGTTGCACTACGTAGGTCTGTAGCGTAACCGAACATTTCAGACAGTGGCACTTGGGCACGTACGATCTTCAGACCCGCTGGGCCTTCGTCCATACCGCCAATCAGGCCACGACGACGGTTCAAGTCACCGACAACGTCACCCATCCACTCTTCTGGCGTGGTTACTTCAACCTTCATCATTGGTTCAAGCATAACAGGTTGCGCGTCGTGTGCACCTTTCTTGAATGCCATTGATGCAGCGATCTTAAACGCCATTTCGTTGGAGTCAACATCGTGGTAAGAACCATCGAACAAGGTCGCTTTAACGTCGAGCACTGGATAACCGGCGAGTACACCGTTTTTCATTTGCTCTTCGATACCTTTTGATACCGCACCGATGTATTCGCGTGGAACCACACCACCGACGATTTCGTCAACAAAGACGAAGCCTTCGTTTGGCTCTGAAGGTTCGATCTTCAGCCATACGTGACCGAATTGACCACGACCACCAGACTGCTTCACGAATTTACCTTCAACTTTGGTGCTACCACGGATGGTTTCGCGATAAGCAACCTGAGGCTTACCAACGTTACACTCAACGTTAAATTCGCGACGCATACGGTCAACGATGATGTCTAGGTGAAGCTCACCCATACCCGAGATCAGGGTCTGGCCAGACTCTTCGTCAGACTCAACGCGGAAAGACGGATCTTCTGCCGCTAGTTTACCCAGCGCGATACCCATTTTCTCTTGGTCTGCTTTAGACTTAGGCTCAACCGCGATCTGGATAACAGGATCTGGGAACTCCATGCGCTCAAGGATAACTTTTGAATCCATCGCACACAGCGTATCACCCGTGGTCACGTCTTTGAGACCAACACCTGCAGCGATATCACCGGCGCGGATTTCTTTGATCTCTTCACGCTTGTTCGAGTGCATCTGTACGATACGGCCCAAGCGCTCACGCTTTTGCTTCACTGAGTTGTATACACTGTCACCAGAGTTCACTACACCAGAGTAAACACGCATAAAGGTCAGCGTACCTACGAATGGGTCAGTTGCAATTTTGAATGCCAACGCAGAGAACGGTTCTTTATCGTCTGCATGACGCTCAATTGGATTACCGTCTTCGTCTTCACCTTTGATCGCTTTAACGTCGATCGGTGAAGGCAAGTATTCGATAACCGCATCCAGTACCGCCTGAACGCCTTTGTTTTTAAACGCCGAACCACAGGTAGCTAGAACAATCTCGTTATCAAGGGTGCGCTGACGTAGCGCTTTCTTGATTTCTTCTTCGGACAATTCGCCTTCTTCAAGGTATTTGTCCATCAGTTCTTCAGACGCTTCAGCAGCAGACTCAACCAGGAAGTTGTGCCACTCTTCTGCTTGCTCTTTCAGATCGTCTGGAATTTCTTCATAGGTATACGTCATACCCATGTCTTCTTCATTCCAGTTGATCGCTTTCATTTTGATCAGATCGATAACGCCCTTGAACTGGTCTTCTGCACCGATGTTCAAGTGAATTGGCACAGGGTGTGCACCAAGGCGGTTTTTGATTTGATCAACAACGCGCAGGAAGTCAGCGCCCGCACGGTCCATCTTGTTGACGAATACCATACGCGGTACTTCGTACTTGTCAGCCTGACGCCATACGGTCTCAGACTGAGGCTCAACACCTGATGAACCACAGAATACAACCACAGCACCATCCAGCACACGCAACGAACGCTCAACTTCGATGGTGAAGTCAACGTGTCCAGGGGTGTCGATGATGTTTACACGGTGCTGTTTAAACTGCTGATCAGAACCGGCCCAGAAAGTGGTGGTCGCCGCAGAGGTAATAGTGATACCACGCTCTTGTTCTTGCGACATCCAATCCATGGTCGCGGCACCGTCGTGTACTTCACCGATTTTGTGTGACAGACCTGTGTAAAACAGGATCCGCTCGGTAGTCGTGGTTTTACCGGCGTCTACGTGAGCACAAATACCGATGTTACGGTAGTGCTCGATAGGGGTTTTACGAGCCACAATAGTATCCTCTTGCTAAGGTTAACCTTAGAAAATGGGTTTGGCGTGCTCCGAACGGAACACGCCATGAAGGCATTACCAGCGGTAATGTGCGAACGCTTTGTTCGCGTCTGCCATACGGTGAACGTCTTCACGTTTCTTAACAGCAGTACCTTTGTTTTCTGATGCGTCTAGCATCTCGCTTGCTAGGCGCTGAGCCATAGATTTTTCACCACGCTTACGAGCGGCTTCAACCAACCAACGCATAGCCAGGGCATTACGACGCACTGGACGTACTTCTACTGGCACTTGGTAAGTTGAACCACCTACACGGCGAGATTTCACCTCGACCGCTGGGCGTACGTTTTCAAGAGCTTGTTCAAATACAGCCAAGTGCTCTTTACCAGAACGCTCAGCCATGATGTCTAGAGCACCATAAACGATTTTTTCAGCAGTTGACTTCTTACCGTCAACCATCAGGATGTTTACAAATTTTGCCAGCAATTCGGATCCGAACTTAGGATCTGGAAGAATTTTACGCTGACCAATTACGCGACGACGTGGCATGGATTATCTCCGTTGTCTTCTTCAGGTTTTATCCAAAACTTTTCAGTTTTTTCAAAATTCAATTGTTTGAGTGTTTGGCCTTACTTAACGGAATCCATTAAGACTTAGGACGCTTCACACCGTACTTAGAACGACCTTGTTTACGGCCGTTAACGCCTGCACAGTCAAGTGCGCCACGAACAGTGTGGTAACGCACACCCGGCAAGTCTTTAACACGACCGCCGCGGATCAGAACAACACTGTGCTCTTGCAGGTTGTGGCCTTCACCACCAATGTATGAGGTGACTTCAAAGCCATTAGTCAAACGTACACGGCATACTTTACGCAGTGCGGAGTTTGGTTTCTTTGGAGTAGTAGTGTAAACACGAGTACATACACCACGTTTTTGTGGACACGCTTCCAGCGCAGGCACGTTGCTTTTCGCAACTTGCTTCAAGCGTGGTTTGCGGACCAGCTGGTTAATAGTTGCCATTAAATAGCTCCTGATATTACTTAACGTATAAGTGTGAAAAATCTAGCCCCAATACAACAGGGACGCGAAATTTTAGGCGTCGGGGTATAGGGTGTCAAGATTTATACAGAGATCTTTGCATTGTTTGTTTTTCAAGCAGCGCGCAGGGGGCGTTTTCACGCTATACAGGCTAGGGTATTACCATGTCATTTGCGTGACATGCTCGACGCTCAAGCTCACTAATTTGTTCATCTCAATCATCACCGCGCTGGGATGAAGCTTATCGCCGAGTCCTCGAGCGTGAACATCATCACTGAGCAAATAAACAACATGATTCCCGGTAAATAAGCGCGTCGCCCACTCGCTGTTATCTACTCCCGCCAGTACCGCATCACTGATTAGTACAATCACACTGTCCTGATCGATGTAGTTTAAGCACAACGTTAGCGCTTGGTCACGATAGGGAGACGATTTCACGATATGAAGCACGTCGACTCCTTAAAAATGTAGTATACGGTCGCACTCTGACAACCGCTTTTTGACTTGTTCAAGTGCCAGAACTTGAGTGGGTAAGACGGTCTCGGCGTGCTCCAGCCCACGAGATGCCAATGAAGCGCGGCACACATAGATGTTCTCAACGTCACACAGCGGTAGCATTTTAAAACTGGCAATGTAATCGCGGCTCAGGATCTGTTGCGGTTGCTGATCCGCTATAAGTTGTAGAACCCCATCACCAATAAAAAAAACCGATAAGGTATCGCAAAACGCCGAGGTAGCGAGTAACGCATCTAGCCCTTCTCGACCGCTCGCCGACCCGTGGGGCGATGTAGAAAATACAAACCCTATTTGCATGAATCCCTCTTAAAATTGCATCACTCGGTCAGCGGTTAACAAAGCGTCAGCCAATGCGCCTAAGCCTGCCTGAGAGAATCCTTCTGCCAAGGTCGCCGTCGATAATTGATGCTGCGTCGCTTCTTGCTCACTGATAATCCCGCGTCGTAATGCCGCGGCAACACAAGTTTCCAGCGCAACACCGTGATCATGCGCCAACCGCTGCCACGCTTCCACCAAATCAAATTCATCATTTGCAGGCACTGTGGTTGCGACGCCATTCAGTACACCTTCTTGATAGAAGAAGACTTTACTCACCTGGTGCCCCGCCTTTATTGCTGCACAGGCAAACTGATAGGCGGTACGTGCCAACTGTGATCCATACGCTGGCTCAGTCACGACTAACACATAACGCAGACTCATGATTCGATCTCTTCTGTTTTGCGCTGTCTAACGTAAAGATAGACCGTATGTTTCGAGATATTGAGACGAGATGCCACACGATGAATGGCATCTTTAATATCAAAAATCCCTTTGTCATAGAGCGCCATGACTATCTGACGGTTTTTAGTGTTATTAGACACCGTTTTGTCAGCATTGACTTCTTCAACTGTCCGTTCAACGGTTTGATCCACCAGCTCTTCCACGTCACTGGCAAAGTTTACCGACGAGGCCGCTTGTTTGGCGAGATCATCCGGAATGAAGGCTTGTAGTACCTGTGAAAAAGGCGCATCTAAATTAATGTTGATACACAATAGCCCGATGATACGATTATCCCCATTGCGAATCGCTACCGTGATCGACTTCATCAAGGTGCCACTTTTCGCTCGGGTAAAATAAGCCCGTGAAAAATTACGCTCTGAGCCTTCAATATCGCGCAACATCCGCAGCGCAAGATCGGTGATTGGCGATCCCACTTTTCTACCCGTGTTTTCACCATTCGCGATCTTGATCGCTGATTTATTTAAATCGTCTAATGCGTGCAGCACGATTTCACAATGTTCACCGATCAGCGCCGCAAGCCCATCCACTACCGCCGCATAAGACCGCAGAATAACACTGTCTTGTTGATTCAATGGATTAGACTCAATGAGCTCATTTTCCGTCATCACGTTCGCGCCAAAGCCTTCTGTCGGTACCACGTACGCCTATCCTTATTCGACCGTCAATCTAAATATCTCTGCGCACAGTTTAACAGAATTTAAGCCTAAAAATGCAAAAAGCCCCGGCGATGCCGGGGCGGATATTACACAGTCAGACGAGGCTGTCGTTTAGCCTTCGCTCGCCGCGTCTTTTTTGGTATCGTCTTTTATTTCAAGCAGTTCAACATCAAACACCAGGGTTGAGTTGGCAGGAATTGATGCGGTATCTTGATCACCGTAAGCCAACTCAGGTGGCACAACAAAAGTAAATTTAGAGCCAACAGGCATTAGCTGCACACCTTCAGTCCAGCCTGGAATCACGCGGTTAAGCGGGAAGGTAGCTGGCTCACCACGATCGTAGGAGCTATCGAACTGGGTACCGTCAGTCAAGGTGCCTTTGTAGTGAACAACCACGGTATCTTCTGCGGCTGGCTTATCGCCCTCACCCATGCTATCCACTTTGTAAAGTAAGCCAGAGTCCGTTTCTTTAACGCCGTCTTGCTGGGCAAAGTCAGCACGGTATTTTTCACCTTCCGAAATCGCGGCTTCTGCTTTCTCTTTGGCTTGCTGTTGCGCCAGTTTAGTCACGCGCTGATCAAGCGATTGCAATGCCGCTTGCGCTTGCTCATCGGTCAGTTTTGATTCCCCTTGAAAGACATCTTGCACCCCTTGAAGTACCACCTCTTTATCAAGCTCTAAGCCGATGTCTGCTTGTTGCTCTAAGTTAGCGTTGAGGTATTGGGCTAAAGACGCACCGATCGCGTAGGCTGCTTTGTCGTCATCGTTGGCAAACGCTGCTTCCGCTTGTTCGGCAGCTTGATTGGTTTGCTCTACTTTAGCGTCGTCTTGCTGACAGCCGACGGCAAAGGCAACGGTTGCCGCGAGTAGCGACATCTTCATTACTGATTTCATTGGGTACTCCGTTGATGACAAGGATAAATCCTCGTATGGTTGTTACTGACGCATCAACAATGCGAAAGCCTGATTCTATCAATATACTCGTGGTTATATGGCTGCAAACACTGGAACTCAAGCATGATGCCCAAAATCCGCCACATTATTTGCATTTTTATAGTTATTAACAGCTTAACCGGTTGTTGGCAGTCTGGCAAAGAAGCCCAGCGCTGGTCAATCCATCCGGAAGGGGCGACCAGTTTTAGCCTCAGTCGTGACGGCCGTTTTGCCCTGATCGCGTCTGAAGAAACGGATATTGTCCTGTGGGATCTTGTCACTAATCAGCAACTGGCCGAACTCGGTGCGCAAGATCCGGACGCCAATCCGGTCGTTGTTAGTCATATTTCCGATAATAAGCGCTATGCCATTACCACAACAGCACAAAACTTTGCCGTCTGGGACCTCGCCTGGAGCCAAGCTCAAGGGTTATGGTCCATTTCTGAAGGCATCATACGCGATGCCGCGATCAGTAATAACGGTGAAAAATTGGTACTAGCGTTGTCGAATGGAAAAGCACTATTTATCGACTTAGGCACGGGAAGGCGCTTAGAGTTCCTCGCCCACCGCGATAAAATCAATGCAGTCTCGATTTCCCCCAACGGCGCCTATGTGCTCTCAGGTGGCAATGACCATCATGCCTACTTCTGGGATACCCAGTCTGGCCAGATCATCAATGACTTTGCTTATGACCGGCGAGTGAAACAAGTCGCCTTGCACCGTGAGGGGAAGTACGCATTTGTCTCTGACGGTGGCAACCGCGCTGTGATTTGGGCCCTACCCAGTGGCGAGAAAGTCAGTGAGTTGGATATCTTTGCCCGCCAAGCCATTTATGTCAGTGCCCGGTTTTCCGATGATGGTACCTTGCTAGCCACCGGCTCACCGTCACAACGGGTCGAATTGTGGGATGTGAAAACGGGTGAAAATATAGGTCGTTGGCAAGCATTGGCCCAGCCGGATACTCGCCCACCCAGCGCAGTGGTGTATGATGTAGCGATTGATCCAACTGGACGTGTTATTTCAGGTACCTCGGCCGGGATTGCCCAAGCTTGGTTAACCGACGCGCAATAACGAGAGAGCAATATGAGCGAGATAGATAAGTTACAACAGCAAATTGATGATCTTGAGTACAAAGTGGCGTTTCAAGAAGACACGATCGACCAGCTCAATACCGCATTGACGCGACAACAAGGTGATATTGAGCGCATGACGGTCCAAATCCAGTACCTTGTCAGCAAGCTCCAACATGTTGAGCCAGAGAATATTGCTAGCCAAGCTGAAGAAACCCCCCCCCCGCATTATTGAAACCACACCGTATGCGTGACGATTAGCGCGCGGTCACGACGGCCAAATAAAAAAAAGGCGCCAAACGGCGCCTTTTATTCGATGGTACTCATTACCACTTATCTGTCGTCGTGATTAGTGGTCGTGGCCACATTCTTCACCGTCTTGGTGAATGTGCCCGTGTGAAAGCTCGTCTTCAGTGGCTTCACGCACATCAACGATTTCCACTGAGAAGGACAGGGTTTGGCCTGCAAGCATGTGGTTGGCATCAACAACAACTTCATCACCTTCAACCTCAGTCACTTCGACTGGGATCTGGCCTTGGTCGGTTTCAGCCATAAAACGCATACCAACTTCAACTTGATCGACGCCTTGGAACACGTTAGCCGGTACACGTTGTACCATGGCTTCTTGGTAATCACCGTAAGCTTCGTCTGGGCCCACAGTCACTTCAAAGTTCTCGCCTTTTTCACGGCCTTCCAGCGCGCTCTCAAGTCCGACGATCAAGTTACGATGACCGTGTAGGTATTGGAGAGGCTCTTGTGCTGTTGATTCATCAACAAGTGCACCGTCTTCATTTTTTACTTGGTAAGCCAGGCTGACTACCACATCTTTTGCAATTTTCATGCTCGCTCCGAGACCGGAAGGTAAATGGACTGCCGATGATAACGGATCCCCTACTCCGGTTTAAAGATCCCAATGACATTCTCTGCCGACTCGGCGCCAGAGTGTGACTGTTGTGCCGATTCCGGTAACCGACTATCATGGTAATCGCAGCTGACACATTCCACTTTGTCAATGTTATTCTCACGCCACACTCGCAATGTATCGCGTTGTTGGCACGACGGACAGGCAGCGCCTGCGATAAAACGTTTTTTCACATCAACACCTTATTCGTCTCGATTCCAACTTTGATGCCGCTCACTATCACCGCGCATTTCTCGGTCAAAAATTTCTTCCAGCTCTTTGCGCGCTTCTTTAACTCGTGATGCAGTCGCGACATCTTGACTGTGCTGAGGCAATAAATCTTCCAGCACCCGCATGTCGAGTTTACGGAACAATATTTCTGCGCGTTTCGCTTTGTACGGGTGCATGCCTAGGGACTCTAACGTTTGCCGCCCAAGATCCAGCGCGCCCAAAAAGGTTTCCCGAGAAAACTGCTCGACACCGTGCGCCATCAACTGATACGCCTCGACACGACTACGCGCACGCGCCATTACTTTTAGATTAGGGAAGTGATGGGCACAAAGATCAACAATCTCCATCACTTCGTCTGGCGAATCGGTACAAATCACGATCGCTTCAGCCGTCTTTGCACCAGCGGCACGTAATAAATCGAGCTGCGTAGCATCACCATAATACACTTCGTATCCATAGCGGCGTAGTAACTTGATTTGAGTCGGATCACGTTCCAGGATGGTCACCCCAATTTTATTGGCGAACATCAATCGACCGACTACCTGACCAAACCGACCAAATCCGGCAATGATGACTCGCGAGTCAGTCTCAGTGAATGGCGCTTGCGGAGGCAAGGATTCAGGCTCGTTAAAAGTACGCGCAAACCAACGCTGCTGGAGCGAGAGAATTAACGGCGTAGTCATCATCGACAAGCTCACGACCACAAGCAAAAAGGCATTTAATTCTTTATCCAGTAGCCCTTGGCTACGCGCGGCAGTGAAAATCACAAAGGCAAACTCTCCCCCCTGACTGAGCAATACCGCCATTTGACTGCGCGCCTTGGGCGCGACACCAAACGCACGCGCCAGTCCATACAGTAAGCAGGCTTTACCACCGACTAACGCAGCCACGGCACCGATGATCGCCCAGGGATATTCCAGTAAAAGCCCTAAGTCGACCGTCATCCCGACCGCTATAAAAAACAGCCCGAGTAATAAACCCTTAAAGGGCTCAATTGCCGTCTCAAGCTCATGGCGGTATTCACTCTCAGCCAACAACACCCCGGCTAAAAACGCCCCCAGCGCCATCGATAGACCAAGGCTTTGCATGGCCAATGCAATCCCGATGACCAAGGCAAGCGCGGTGACATTAAACAACTCGGTGACGCCACTCATCGCGATCAGACGAAAAATAGGGCGCAAGAAAAAGTGACCGCCGGCCAAGAGAGCGCCAATGCCTAAAAACATCCAGAGGACATCAAACCAACTGCCTGCACTGCCACCGGCCAACGCTGGGATCACAGCCAGTATCGGGATCACGGCGATATCTTGAAATAATAAAACGGCAAATCCAGATTGTCCGGTTTCGCTGCGCATTAAGCGTTGGTCTTCGATGATTTTCATCGCAATCGCGGTAGAAGAAAGTGCCAGCCCCGCCCCGATCACCACGCCTTGTGGCAACGTGAGCCCAGCGAAGACACTTAATGCCCCTATCACGACCCCGGTCAGCACCACTTGACTACCACCAAGGCCGATAATGGGGCGCCACATATTCAATAGCTTTTTAGGGTTAAGCTCCAAGCCAATCAAAAACAGCAGCAGCACCACACCAAATTCGGCAAAATGCAGGGTTGAGTCGACATCATCGATTAAACCCAGCCCCCAAGGGCCAATCACAATGCCTGCTACCAAGTAGCCAAGCACCGAGCCCATACCCAAACGCTGCGCCAAAGGCACCGCAATCACGGCTGCCAATAAAAAGATAAACGCAATGAGCAGAAAGCTATGATCCACGATGTGCCTCCTGCTTCGCTAAAGGGTTAGCCAACCAGTCCGCATAGAGTTCAGCAAAGGCATTGCGATCAGCATCGGTGACGCGGCGCGCCCAGTGAAGAACTAAAGGTGAGACCCAGTGCATGCGGCATAACGCCGCCGTCAGTTCAAAAGGTTGCAATAACTCCTCCATGGAATATTTGTTGTAGCCGATTTTACTGAACGCTTCTGCTGCTCCACCTGTGGTGACCACAAAACGACATGTTTTTCCCGCTAACGCATCTCCCCCTTGCCCATGAGCAAAGCCTTTTCCGAGCACCACATCAATCCACTCTTTCAATAACGCCGGGCATGAGTACATCTGTAGGGGGTGTTGAAACACCAACACATCGGCGTCAGTCACCAACGCACGCTCGTGATGGACATCCACCACAAAATCCGGATAAGCGGCGTAAATATCATGCACAGTGACATTCGCCAGCGGGCGTATCGATTCGAGTAATCGGCGATTGGCGACCGATTCATCCGGATCAGGATGCGCCACAATAACAAGCACCTTGGGAGGGCGTGGGTTGTCCTTCTTATCTTGAGGCATACGCTTCCTTGTCGTTATGATTGGCCAAGCACGCAATCTGTTCTTTATGCCATGTTTTTAACTTTAACATACAAAAAGGCCACCCCCCTGTCTAACCACTCGCGCCACGGGGTGGAATTTGGCAATCTCCGCATCAAGCTGGTATAACGACCGCGCAACGTGCATCCATCAACCCAAGACAGACTGAGTAATCATGATTCGCTTCTCCGACATTCAATTGCTTCGTGGTGGTAAGCCCCTGCTTGACCACACCTCTGCCATCATCGCACCCGGCGACAAAGTCGGCTTGGTGGGTAAAAATGGCTGTGGCAAGTCCAGCCTGTTTGCCTTGCTACGCCACCAACTTTCGCTTGATACAGGGCACTATGATTACCCCAGTCAATGGCAAGTGGCTTGGGTCGCACAAGAAACCCCCGCATTGGATAAAAGTGCGCTGGAATATGTGATTGATGGCGATACCGAATACCGTGAGCTGCAAGACGCGCTGCGTAACGCCGAAGCCAACGATGATGGCAATGCAGTGGCGTTGTTACACGATAAGCTCGATGCGATTGGCGGCTATACCATAGAAGCGCGCGCCGCAAGCTTGCTGGATGGCTTGGGGTTCAGTCAGACGCAAATCCATTGGTCATTAACGCAGTTCTCTGGGGGCTGGCGCATGCGACTTAACTTGGCACAAGCTTTGTTATGTCGCTCAGATTTACTGCTACTCGACGAGCCCACCAACCACCTCGATTTGGACGCAGTGATGTGGCTAGAAAAATGGTTGCAGCAGTACCCGGGAACCTTGGTCTTAATCTCACACGACCGTGATTTTCTTGATCCTGTGGTCAATCGTATCATTCATATTGAGCACGCCAAGCTGAATGAATACACCGGTAACTACTCGGATTTTGAAGGCATGCGCGCGCAAAAGTTAGCACAACAGCAAGCGCAATATGAGAAACAAAAAAAGCAAGTTGCTCACATGCAATCCTACATTGACCGTTTCCGATACAAAGCCAGCAAAGCCCGCCAAGCGCAAAGTCGGATAAAAGCGCTGGAACGCATGGAAAAGGTGCTACCGGCTCAATACGATAATCCGTTTAGCTTTACCTTTTTACCCCCTGATGCATTGCCCACTCCTATTCTTATGATGGATAAGGTGGCCGCTGGCTATAACAAAACGCCAATTATCGAGAACATTCGCCTTAACTTAGTGCCTGGGGCACGCATTGGCCTGTTAGGGCGTAACGGCGCAGGCAAATCAACGCTGATCAAGTTATTGTCGGGCGATTTGCCGGCGATGGCTGGCGAGCTAAGCTACTCTCAAGGGGTGAAAATAGGTTATTTTGCCCAGCATCAACTCGATACCTTACGCATCGATGAAACGCCGCTCCAGCATCTAAATCGCTTAGCACCGACCACTGCCGAGCAAACCCTGCGTGATTTCCTCGGACGGTTTGGCTTTCAAGGTGACAAAGCGTTGGAAAACATTGGCCCTTTCTCTGGCGGTGAAAAAGCACGTTTAGTCCTTGCATTGTTAGTTTGGCAAAAACCGAACTTGTTACTGTTAGATGAACCGACTAACCATTTGGATCTCGACATGCGCCAAGCGTTAACGCTCGCATTGCAATCCTATGATGGCGCGATGGTGATCGTCAGCCACGATCGCTTTTTATTGCGTGCGACAGCCGATGACTTGTATTTGGTGGACAATGGCGCAGTGCTGCCCTTTGATGGCGACTTAGACGACTATCACCGCTGGCTGACCGAACAACAACGCGCTGATCGTGCGGAAAACAAAAAGCAAGCCGCAGACGAAAAACTTGCCCCACAGCAAACGCAGTTAGATCGAAAAGCACAAAAGCGTCGTGAAGCCGAATGCCGAAAACAAACGGCGCCACTACGAAAAAAAATTGACCGTTTAGACACAAAGATCGAACAACTTTCTGCCATTATCGCAGAAGCAGAAAACCAATTAGCGGATCCCGCTATTTACCAGAGTGACAACAAAGCCCGTTTAACGGAGCAATTGCAACGCCAAGCCGATGCAAAGTCGACGCTCGAAGAGGTGGAACAAGAATGGATGGAGCAACAAGAAGCGCTAGAAGCCCTGGAGGCGACATTCAACCAACACTAACGCCTGGGATGGCAAACGCCGCCGATCTTTGGCAGTTTTGTTTGCACCACTATGCTAAGCAAGAGGTCAAACAAGCCTGCCTTAAATTACAAGACGAGCACCAAGGCAATGTGAACCTTGCTTTGTTGCTCGCTTGGATTGAAAGCCACGGTTACGGGCTTAGCCCCGAGAGCCTCACCCAGCTTAAACACGCCTTGAGCCGGTCTGAACATTTGCTGATCGCTTATCGCCATCTAAGGCGCGATCTCAAGCCACGCGTGGGAACCGGCCAATATAAAAAAATGCTCAACTTTGAACTCAGTTTAGAAAAGTTCCAGCAACAAGACTTGATTGAAGTGCTTAATCGTCAATCCTGGCTCACACAAGCCGCGTCTCCCTTGGCCTATTATTGCCGCCAGCTATCCCCCTCTGCCCGTAATCTCTATACACCACTACGGGTAGACCGGCCTGCAAAAGAGGATGGAGCATGCGATGATGACACCCTTTAATCCCATTCCAACTGCCCGTAATGCGCATCTGCAAACCTTACTGCCACGCCTGCTGCGCCGGCAACCGCTTTTTGCGCCTATTTGGCAAGCGTTTGATCTGCCTGACGGTGACTTTGTCGATCTTGCATGGACGCATCATCCCGAGGTAGGACAGCCTATTATTGTCTTGTTTCATGGCCTGGCAGGAAGCTTTGATAGCCCTTATGCCAATGGATTATTGGCCGCTTTTAAACAGCAAGGCTGGTGCGGTGTGGTGATGCATTTTCGCGGTTGCAGTGGCCGTCTTAATCGCGCGCCGCGGACTTATCATTCCGGCGAAACGGAGGACGCTCGGGCATTTTTGACCTATTTACGCCAGACCTACCCGAACAATGAGATTGCCGCTGTGGGAGTCTCTTTGGGAGGAAACATGTTGGTGCGCTACCTGGCCGACTATCAGCATGATCCGATTGTCAGTTGTGGTTGTGCTATTTCTCCCCCGCTCGATTTAGCGGCGTGCTCGACCCGTATTCAACAAGGGTTTTCCCGTGTTTATCAAGCGTATTTGCTACGGTCGATGCGACAAACCTTATCGGAAAAACTTACCCGACACCAAAAAGTGGGCCGGTGGCATGCTGGGGAGCGGCCAAAGATTAAAACTCTGTTCGAGTTTGATCAAACGGTCACCGCACCGCTGCATGGCTTTGACGATGCTCAACACTACTATCAAAGCTGTAGTGGTTTATCTGTCCTTGACGCTATTACGGTCCCACTTGCGATTATCCATGCGAAAGACGATCCCTTTATGACCGACGCAGTAATCCCAACCTCGCCTCTGCCCGCGAATATTGACTATCAACTGAGCGAGCATGGTGGGCATGTTGGTTTTGTTACCGGCAGTTGGCGCCAGCCACAGTTCTGGCTGGAGCAGTCGGTGCCTCACTGGTTAGCCTCACGCCTTTGCTCGTCCCGTTAAAAAGGGACGAGCAAAGCAAAAAAGACCGACGCACATTGATCTACTGCATTGTGTTGAATGATTGGGTAAAATGCGAGCTGATTCACAATATCAGCATCAAGCACCCTAACGTCTCAGCCATAAATCAACAAAAGGTGATGTAGTATGATGGTTCCTTGGCAATCGGTCCCTGAGGAAACACTGACTCGTTTAATCGAGCACTTTGTGTTACGGGAAGGAACCGATTATGGTGAGCAGGAAGTCAGCTTTGCACAAAAAGTGGCGGATGTTCGCCAACAACTGCAATCCGGCGACGCCGTGATTGTGTATTCTGAGTTGCACGAGACAGTGGATATTCGTCGTAAAGAAGCACTCAGATCTTAGCATCGCTGTACGCAATAAACAGCGATACACATTCAGACTGAATGACAGGGCGCGTCATGTCGGCTAAACATCCAATCATCGCGGTCACCGGCTCTTCAGGAGCAGGGACCACCACCACGTCCGAAGCATTCCGTAAGATGTTCCAGATGATGAACATCAAAGCGGCGTGGCTAGAAGGGGACAGTTTCCATCGCTTTACGCGACCGGAAATGGACGTCGAGATCCGTAAAGCACGTGAGCAAGGACGGCACATTAGTTACTTTGGCCCCACCGCCAATGATTTTCCGCGATTAGAGCAGTTTTTCCGTGAGTACGGTGAACTCGGCACAGGCAAATATCGCCGCTACTTGCATACCTTTGATGAAGCGGTGCCCTACAATCAAATGCCAGGGACCTTCACACCATGGCAGGATTTACCCGACAATACCAACGTACTATTTTACGAAGGCTTGCACGGCGGTGTGGTTGATGGTGAGGTCAATGTCGCCCAACATGTCGACCTATTGATTGGTATGGTCCCAATCGTCAACCTTGAGTGGATTCAGAAGTTTGTCCGCGATACCCGCGATAGGGGCCACTCACGCGAAGCGGTCACCGACTCGATTGTGCGGTCGATGGACGATTATTTGCATTATATTACGCCGCAATTCTCACGCACTCACATTAACTTTCAACGGGTGCCGACGGTCGATACCTCCAACCCACTGAACGCCAAAGGCATTCCTTCGTTGGATGAGAGCTTTGTGGTGATCCGCTTTCGAGGGATGAAAAACGTCGACTTCCCTTATCTGCTGCAAATGATCACGGGGTCTTTTATGTCACGGCATAATACACTCGTCGTGCCAGGCGGTAAGATGGGCTTTGCGATGGAACTTATCATCCGTCCATTGATTCAGCAGCTAATCGAAAAAGGCAAGATTGGCTAGGGCGTAGCGCATCTATCGTGTATTACTTCTCAAGCCGTGATCTTAGCCACGTTTTTGCCAGATTTTTAGGCGGTTGGCCTAGATCAAAATCAAGAAATTGCTAACAAAAAAAGATACACTCTTGTTAACATACAGTGAGCTTGTAGCCCGCGCCCAGACTTCGTATTCTGTGCATAGATCTGGTGGGTTACCCCTCAGACAAAGATAGGACGTTGTTGCCGGGCAACACATGCAGAGGAAATAAGTTATATGGTTCCAGGAAAACCTCAAACAGACCCTACACTCGAGTGGTTCCTTTCACATTGTCACATCCACAAGTATCCGTCTAAAAGCACGCTGATTCATGCAGGCGAAAAAGCGGAGACCTTGTATTACATCGTGAAAGGGTCTGTCGCCGTTCTAATCAAAGATGAAGAAGGCAAGGAAATGATCCTGTCTTATCTTAACCAAGGTGATTTCATCGGTGAGCTAGGCCTTTTCGAAGATGATCAGGAGCGTACCGCTTGGGTTCGGGCTAAGTCTCCTTGTGAAGTGGCAGAAATCTCATTCAAAAAGTTCCGCCAACTGATCCAGGTTAACCCCGATATATTGATGCGTTTGTCCTCACAAATGGCGCGCCGTTTGCAAGTGACCAGCCAAAAAGTGGGGGATCTTGCCTTCCTGGACGTCACGGGCCGTATTGCGCAAACCTTGTTGAATTTAGCGAAGCAACCCGATGCCATGACGCACCCTGATGGCATGCAAATTAAGATCACACGTCAAGAAATTGGCCAAATCGTTGGCTGCTCGCGTGAAACCGTGGGACGTATTCTTAAAATGCTGGAAGAGCAAAATCTTATTTCAGCCCATGGTAAAACCATCGTGGTATACGGTACCCGCTAATCACAGCGCTCTCTGTATTCCCAACCGACGCCCTGGCGTCGGTTTTTCTTTTTAAAACAAAAAAAAGGAAGAGCGAACTCTTCCTTAACCGTTTAGGCCTCGTTATATCCACTATTTGTTAGTGCGTGCTCTCAAAAATTTTATCCGCTGAAGCGGCAACAAACCCCTGGTACAACTCACCGTTGGGCAACACATAACGCTTAGCAAACTCATAAAACCCACCTGGAATGGTTTGCGTGCCATCAGAGAAAACAACAGGGACACGGTCAGCCATGGTGGAGGATTGCTCCAGATAAACGGATGCGTCCCCTTTTACTTCCCCACCCGCTTCGTTAATTGCAAAGCCATTGTCTCGCAGCTTTTGATTAACCGATTGGCAATGATCATGAGCCTTTAACTGATTGACACTCACTGTGAAATGATTCGCGCCATAACCGTGCGCGGCTACCCAGGACGCGTATTCACTCTCCTCAGCAAGCGCTTGATAGGTGGCGCTATCGATGTCCCAAAGCCGCCCCTGATGAAGAAAATCGCTCCCTGTTAGTGACGACGCATCGACTTGTGCCACCAGCTTGTGAACAATGGCTTGCAGCGCAGGCGAGCATTGCTCGACCATCAATTCACTGATAAACACTTTCGGCATCAAAGGATCGGGGTGCTCGAAATGGCAGGCATTGAGCTTTTTCGCTTCAAAGGTATAGTCCCCTTTTTGCTGATAGCCTAGCGCCAGGAAGGGGCGCGCCAAGACCTCAAGCCCAACCTTGGGCAAACCAAATGTCCGCAAGGCAATATGATCATTGATTAAAGGCTGCCCTTCTTCGAGCAAGGCATGTACCTGATGTGCCGATGGGCAAAGACGGTTAATATAGTCTTGCCATAATTTATCGAATAACGCTTGGCCACTGTCCATGTTGGTCTCCTTAATCTTGTTGAGTCGGAATACCGGGGGCGAACGTCTCAGGCAGTACCACCTGATCCCCTTCCATTGATGCCATGGGATAAGCGCAATAATCGGCGGCATAGTAAGCGCTTGGACGTAAATTACCCGACGCACCTGGCCCGCCAAATGGCGCATCACCGCTTGCCCCTGTCAACTGACGATTACGATTCACAATCCCTGCGCGAATATGATCGAGGAAGTATTGCCATTCGCCCTCGTCTTCACTGATAAGGCCTGCCGACAAACCATAGCGGGTATCATTCGCCTTCGTGATCGCATCAGCCATATCCTGATAGCGCTGCACTTGTAGTAGCGGACCGAAATACTCTTCGTCGGGTAACGCTTGAATGCCACTCACATCTAAAATCCCTGGAGAAATCACCGCATCGTGTAAATGCTCGCACTCTATGACGGGGGTAGCTCCCAGATCGATCAATTTTTGTTGTGTGGCCAAAATCCCCTCGGCGGCAGCCATTGAAATTTGAGCGCCCATGAAAGGTGCGGGATCATCAAACTGGCCACCCACTCGCACGGTTTTGGTCCATTGTGCTAGGCGAGTCAAGATCTTGTCACCCACTTCTCCCTCAGGCAGCAGCAGGCGGCGTGCACACGTACACCGCTGACCGGCACTGAGGTAGGCCGATTGAATAATGGTGTATACCGTGGCGTCTAAATCACCGAACTGATCACTCACCACCAAGGGGTTATTGCCCCCCATTTCCAGCGCCAGCATTTTATCGGGCTGGCCAGCAAACTGACGATGAAGAATATGCCCCGTATTGGCGCTACCGGTAAACAATAAACCGTCAATACCGCGAGCTTGGGCCAGCGCCTCGCCGGTATTGCGCCCACCTTGTACCAGGCTGATCAGTCCTTGCGGTAATCCCGCTTCGAGCCAATAGCCCAAGGTCTTCTCCGCGACTTTTGGCGTCAGCTCAGAGGGTTTAAATACTACGCTGTTGCCCGCCAATAAAGCTGGAACAATGTGGCCATTAGGTAGATGCCCAGGGAAATTGTAAGGCCCGAATACCGCCATAACGCCAAGTGGACGATGGCGTAATACCGCTTGGGTGCCATTGACGTCTTTTTCACGTGAGCCTGTTCTTTCGTGGTACGCGCGCAAGGAGATCGCCACTTTGCCTACCATGGCCCCGACTTCGGTTTTGGTTTCCCACAAGGGTTTGCCCGTTTCTTCGGCAATGACCCGAGCCAGTTCATCGGTATTAGCTTTCACTATCTCGGCAAAGCGTTCCACCAGCGCTTGGCGCTCAGAAAAATCGGTATTACGCCAACGCAAAAACGCGTCGCGTGCGGCGCTGACCGCTTGCTCCACTTGCGAACGACTCGCTTCTGCACCTTGCCAAATACATTGACTATCAAAGGGGTTTTGCGAGGTCATGATCTCGCCCTCGCCTTTTACCCACTCGCCATGAATCAAATGGCCTGCTGATTGCTTTGTCATTTTATCCCCCCATGGCAATCAAACGCAGTTGATCGCCGTTTTTTACATTCAATGCATCGGCAACCGCTGGGCTAATCACAACTTGATTGGTTTCGTGATCGATCGCAGCTTTCGCCGCGGTGGCACGGAAGCCAGCAAAATCGGTATTCGATATTAAATAATCCTGCGCGCTACTGTGCTCTCGTACGCGCGCTGAGGCGGTGAAAGAGTGACGTACAGACTCAATATTGGGGCGTAAGCATTCTACCGTTGGGCCCGCATCAAAGATGTCGACATAACCACGGCAAGAAAAGCCCTCTTTTTCCAACAAGCGTAATGCTGGACGGGTATTCGGGTGCACTTGACCGATAACTGCACGAGCTTCCTCACTCAGTAGGCTCACATAAATCGGCAATTTAGGCATTAAGTCGGCAATAAACCCTTTGGCACCAATCCCGGTGAGATAATCCGCCAAGGTAAAGTCAATGTTAAAAAAGTTGTCTTTTAGCCACTGCCAAAACGGCGAGTTGCCCTCGTCATCCGACACACCGCGCATTTCGGCAAACACCACGTCAGCGAAGCGCTCTGGAAATTGCGCCAGCATTAGGAAGCGGCATTTAGACAATAACTTACCGTTTAACCCGCCACGAAACTCTGGACGCATAAACAGGGTGCAGATTTCTGTCGCCCCCGTGTAGTTGTTGCCAAAGGTCAACACTTCAACAATGTTGTGCACGTTCAGTTTGCGTGATGAATGAACCACCTTGGTCAGATGGTAACTATAAAACGGGTTATCAAGACCAATGGCGGCTTCGATGCCCGTGGTCCCTGCGATTTCACCGGTTTCTAAATCTTCGGCGACCATCAGATATCCCTCTGGCCCCGGCTCTGTCACCTGTTTGGCAAAACTCTCAAGCGAATTATTAATCCGCCCCTGTAGCAAATCGGCATCGACCGGCAAGGAGGTGAATCCATGCCCGGACGCTTCCGCACACAACATCAGTGCATCAAAATCTGATGCACGGATCGGCCGAATAACTAACATCTCAAATCCCTCCGAGTGAGTCAGGTCGCTTATCCTGCGACGACCTTGGCAATCGCACGTTCTAGGCGTGCCATTCCTTCTTCAATATCCGCTTTGGTAATGACCAGTGAGGGAGTTAAACGCACCACATTAGGCCCGGCAACGAGAACCAATAAGCCTTCTTCGCCTGCCGCAACCAAGATATCGCGTGCTCGGCCTTCCCAGTCTTGGTTCAGTGCCGCACCGAGTAACAAGCCTTTGCCACGCACTTCACTGAAGATGCCATATTTATCATTGATCGCTTCTAACCCGTCACGGAACCATTGCTCACGCTCTATGACACCGGCAAGCACGTCGGGTTTGGTCACTTCATTAACCACCGCTTCTGCCACCGCACAGGCCAGTGGATTACCGCCATAAGTAGAGCCATGAACCCCCGGCTTCATATGCGCAGCCAAGGCGTCGGTCGTTAACATGGCACCAATTGGGATCCCGCCACCGAGTGATTTTGCGGTGGCTAAAATATCGGGCTCTACCCCAGACTCTTGATAAGCATAAAAAGTACCGGTGCGCCCGTTCCCCGTTTGCACTTCATCAAACACTAAAAGCGCATTGTGTTTATCACACAGTTCACGCACGGCTTGGAGAAAACCTGGCTCTGGCGGCACAATCCCACCTTCACCTTGTAAAGGCTCCATCATCACCGCACAGGTTCGGTCCGAAATATGATCGGCCAATGCGGCAATGTCATTGTATGGAAGGTGTGTCACATCGCCGGGTTTAGGCCCAAAGCCATCGGAATACGCGGGCTGACCACCTACGGTGACAGTAAAGAAGGTGCGACCATGGAAGCCTTTGGTAAAGGCAATGATTTCACTTTTATGCTCACCATGTTCTTCTTTTGCCCAACGACGTGCCAGTTTCAGGGCCGCTTCGTTCGCTTCAGCGCCCGAGTTAGCGTAAAACACGCGGTCGGCAAATGAGAGTTCGGTGAGGCGTTTAGCCAGACGCAACGCGGGCGCATTGGTCATGACATTACTCAAATGCCACAGCTTCTGGGCTTGCTCCGTTAACGCATCAACCATGACCGGATGACAATGGCCTAAACAGCTCACCGCGATACCACCGGCAAAATCGATATACTCTCGGCCTTCTTGGTCCCAAATGCGCGACCCTTTACCGTGATCAGGAATCATCGGCATTGGGTTGTAACATGGCACCATGACTTCATCGAAGAGTTTACGTTCTACTTTGTGCTCCATTGTCATCACTCAATCCTTCTATGTTTTATCTATGAGGCATAGTATTTACATTATTTTAACCGCAGCAATAGCAGATTATGTTTTGTTTTCAGCATGGTAACAAAGCTCATGCAGTTTAAAGAGATAGTTATGCATAAACTGTGAGCAAAGAGAAGATGAAAGTGAGTAAGGCTATGATGCTAATAAGGCAAGATTAACGGACTAGAGACCGACAGTTGCATAAGGTTGCAGCCGTTGACAAAGTGATTAAAAACAGCGAAATGTAAAATTAGTGATAAAGATCGCTATTTTTTGCAACCATTGCTGAAAAAAAAGACTCAAGAAAGGAAGACATACGGTAAAGGCTGCACGATAGAGGCCGCCACAGATAGGGCGTCAAAAGACGAACATATTAACCTGCCCGCCCCGCTACCTAAGATTGTTGAAGAAAATTGGCTAACAAGGCATGGCCCTGCTCCGTCAGAATACTTTCCGGATGAAATTGCACCCCCTCAATCGCCAGCTGCCGATGTTTGAGCCCCATTATAATCTCACTGCCATCGTTATCGATAGCGGTCGCTGTGATAGCCAAACAGTGAGGTAGGCTTTGAGGTTCAACTAATAAAGAATGATAACGCGTGACAGTGACAGGGCTAGGCAGGCCAGCGAAGACCCCTTCTCCTTGATGGGTAACTTGGGACGTTTTGCCATGCATTACCGTACGAGCTCTCACGACGTTCGCGCCAAATACTTGTGCCAGCGCCTGATAGCCAAGACAAACCCCTAAAATTGGAATTTTCCCGGCAAAGTGTGCAATCACCGCTAAGGAAATCCCCGCTTCATCCGGGGTACAAGGGCCAGGGGAGATAACGATGTGCGAGGGAGCCATCACCTCAATATCCGCCACACTAATGGCGTCATTTCGCGCAACATGGACCGATGCGCCCAGCTCACAAAAGTACTGATAAAGGTTATAGGTAAAGGAATCGTAATTATCGATGATAAGAAGCACTGTGCTACGCCATGCGATGGAAAACCGGCATGATGCTACCACAGTGCTGAATAGGCGTCATCCAGGTGCGAGCAACCTTCGCTGCCCGCCATAAGATTACGGCTGGGTGAGCTGACAGCGAAATCCGGTGTATTTAACCGTCATCGCGCTATCTGCAGGTGCACGGCCGCAGTAAACCGGGATCAGCCCTAGCGCTTTCACGGATACCCTTATCGAATCATCCGGCTGCAGCGCCAAGGATTGAACTAAAGGGCTAGCCTGGTCAAAGGTGCGCGTCGCGCGCCATTTCATCCACGCATGATCCGGACTTTTTTGTCCATTAAGTAAGGGGATAATAGGCAAGAAACTGCGATTATTGATCGTCACCGAGACGGGGACCACGGGCTCAGGATAATCGAGTGAGATCAGCACAGGATCGTGATCGGATGACGAGAATGGATTACTCGATTTCACCAATTCTCCGCTATATTGTCGGCTGTACTCAAACAGAGTGCTCTCTACCGAGTTAATATGCCACTCTTCCACCCCGACCACTTTGCTCGCCAAACTGGCATTGGCGAGTGCATGATCTAACGCGCCCAGTTCCCCAGAAAATGAGTACGAGTAGGCTTTATCCCCTAACCACTGCGTTGCGAGATTGGTATAACCAAGACCTTGCTCGACGACGCTTGGCGTTGGATGCATAGGCACACCACGAATTTCAGTGCCCGCCGCGGTGATAATATCGCGCTGACCTTCAGTACGCTGATAATCAGTCAGCACCCGCACCGGATCTTCTTGCGCATAAGCATTGAGATCACCCAAAATTAATACGTCACCGTCGACCGCTTTGAGATGGTCACGCAATGCAACGGCGGCAGACACGCGAAACGCATTGCAGTGTCCCTGCATATCCGCGGTATCGGTATCAAACTCACCCGCGATCCAGTCTTCATAGCAGCCTGAGCCTTTCGATTTAAAGTGATTCACCACCACACTGAGCGGCTGGTCGTTAACCATAAAGCGTTGAATTAGGCTATCGCGCTGGTATTTGTCGAGTGTCTTGGTTTCTCCGTCTGGACTTTCGCCGCTGATATGCTGCTCTGGCATGGGTACCGCTTGCGCCTCACCTGCGAGATTGACCTTCGCGGGGCGATAAATCATGCCCACCATAATCGCATCTGAGCCAAAATAGGCGCCCTGATTTTTCTCTTGGTCACTGGGTTCGACAAATTGGTAATGATCACGCGAGTCGGCAAATTGCGCATTTAAATGGGTCACCAGATCAGCAATGGCGCTGCCAGCCTCAAAGCCATTATTCTCAATTTCCATCAAACCGACAATGTCGGCGTCCATCGCGGTGAGTGCATTGACAATTTTAGTGCGTTGCAACCCAAACTCAGCCGCCGTTTTCGCCCCACGGTTACAGCCACGATTCGCATCGGCATCGGCACGATCATTACAGGTCACGTTGAGTGGGCCACCGACCGCACTGGCGCTGGTGAAATAGTTAAGTACGTTAAAACTCGCCACCTTAATGTCAGCGCCAGGCACGTTATTCGGTGCCGGTTGACGATCATTTTGGTGCACAATATCACCGGCAGTGATGGTGTTTGTTGCAACAAGTCGGTATTGGTCGTAGCTATAACCCATAACACCGCTCAAACGCTCGACCCGATCGCCAATACGTAGATATCCCTGCTCGGCATCTAAGCCTGGAAAATACGGGATCTTGCCGTCTTTCGCTTTTTGATCGCTCTCGATATATAGCTGGTTATCGCTATTTTTCGCGGCTAATGCCTCAGCGTCAGGCGTTAACCCGGGATACTGTTGCGTAGGTTTGTATAAAGGGGATTGATGCGATAACACCATATTGTTACGGAAGGCATCGTAGTCAAAGCCAAAGTTACGCGTGATCACCAAATCGCTATCCGCGTCCATGGTGACGTACATCCCTTCGTAGCGCTCAAGTGCCTCGTGCAAAGTCTCATCGGGTTGAACACGGAGTGCCGTCGGTGCAATCGTCCCCTGAGGTGCCCCCTTAGCCACTTGTTCATCGGTAACACCCAGTTGGGTATGGCCGTAATACTCGTTGATGTAACCACTGGCACATAAGGTGTCACCGGGCTGCAAGTTGAGGTCATCAGCGCCTCGCAAGTAAACAAATAAGCCATCGGAAGTGGCACGATTACCATCGCCTTGCGGATCTTGTATCCAGACTCCTTTATACAAGCCTTGGGTAACGGCAGTGACTACGCCTTGTACCGCATAAGTTTTGTCTGAGCGGTACTGCCCGTCTGGAACCAATGGGCTACGCGCGCCGTCACCTTGAATCGCGTAGATGGAGGTTGGGGCTGTCACACCACATTGATAAGTTTCAGTGGGTGGGGCTTTTGCCGCAGCGGGCAGTGCAACGCCGGCCAGCACCAAAGCAAGGGGCGACCACATCAATGGCTTTTTCATACCTGTTCCTTCACGTAAATTGAGTGTTTACTCGAAAATCGGGTGCATTATTCATGATAGATACAGAATATGACGTGATATGAATCGCATCGAGGCTAGCGATTATTGATGAATTCGTTAGAAGTGAGAGGCCGGTTCAGCCTTGATCAAAAAAGCAGCGAGACTGGCCCGCTGCTTACTTATTTTGTGATTATACCAGGTTTGTACTATTACAAACGCGTGCTACACACGTGGCACAAAACCGACCGCATCATAGACTTTGCGTAAGGTGTCTTGTGCCCGTGCAGAGGCATGCGCCGCCCCTTTTTGCATCACACTATCGAGCATTGCGCGATCAGCTCGAAACGCATGATACCGCGCTTGCAACGGGTCTAGCATCGCGACGACGGCGTCTGCAGTGTCTTTTTTCAGGTGGCCATACATCTTGCCTTCATACGCTTTTTCTAGCGTATCAATTGACTCACCCGTCGCCCCAGACAATAACCCAAGCAAGTTGGAAACACCCGGTTTTTGTGCACTATCAAAACGGACACGCGGCGGCTCTTCTGAGTCCGTGACCGCACGTTTGATTTTTTTCGCAATCGCTTTTGGATCTTCGAGCAGCCCGATCACATTGTTACGGTTATCGTCAGATTTCGACATTTTTTTGGTCGGATCTTGCAGGCTCATGACCCGCGCATTGACATCGGGTGTGTAAGGCTCAGGCAGAGCAAACACATCGCCATAGCGATTATTAAAACGGGTCGCCACGTCACGCGCCAGTTCAAGGTGCTGCTTTTGATCGTTACCCACCGGCACTTGGTTGGTTTGATACAAAAGAATGTCTGCCGCCATCAATACCGGATAACTAAACAATCCCGCGTTAATGTTCTCTGCATGGCGCTGCGACTTATCTTTAAACTGGGTCATCCGATTCAACTCACCCATTTGGGTGTAGCAGTTTAATACCCAGCTGAGTTGAGCATGCTCAGGCACGTGGGACTGGACAAACAAGTTGCTTTTTTCTGGGCTGACTCCCACCGCGAGACACAGCGCCAGCGCATCTAAAGTCGCTTCGCGCAGGGCATCCGCCTCTTGGTGAACCGTAATGGCATGCAAATCCACCACACAGTACTGGCAATCATAATCATCTTGCATCTGTTCCCACTGACGCAACGCGCCCAGATAATTACCAATACTCAGCTCGCCTGAGGGCTGCACACCACTCAATACAATGGGTTTCGAAGATTGACTCATGATGATTCGGTTCCTTTACATGTTGCCCGTGTGGGCGGTCTTATTTGCTGGTAAAAAGCGTTACGCGGAGTAATTGGCCACCACTGCCTCTAGCTGGCTAAAATGGTCCAGTACATAGCTAGGTTGGCTGTCACTGATTGGCTCACCGTAGTTGTAGCCATAAGTGAGGCCGACGGAGGCCATTCCCGCATTGTGTGCTGCTAAGATATCATTTTTTGAGTCACCGACCATCAACATCTGGGCATTGGTTAACCCATGCTTATCGCGCAACAGGTGCAAGCCTTCTGGGTCAGGTTTGCTGGTTGACAGACTATCACCACCAATCACATCACTGAACAAGGGCGCTAAACCTAAATCCTCTAAAATAGCGGGCACGAAAGCGATCGGTTTATTCGTGACGACGCCCAGCTGATATCCCTGCTGGTGCAATGCGGTTAGGGTCTCTTTCACGCCAGGGTACAGCACGGTTTTTTCGTGATCATTGTGCTCATAATGGTAATTAAAACGCGTGCGTGCAGTTGCGACCAGCTCAGGGTCAAGCGCTGGATCATGATCATGCGCACGGGACAATGCGCGACGAATCATAATATCCGCACCATTCCCTATCCAACCGGTCACCTCGGCTACACTCACTGTTGGCCGGTCCAAATCCGCCAGCATCATCTGCAGCGCTTGGGTCAAATCGGGCACGCTATCAACCAAGGTGCCATCTAAATCAAATGCAATATAACGCAGGCTCATACGACTTCATTACCTTTCTACTTTTGCCAGTTCGGCACGCATTTCTTCAATTGCGGTTTTATAATCCGGTTGACCAAAAATGGCCGACCCTGCGACAAACATATCCGCGCCCGCTTGGGCAACGTCTGCAATGTTATTGGCCTTTACACCGCCGTCAATTTCCAGACGAATATCTCGCCCGCTGGCATCAATACGCTGACGGACCTCACGCAGTTTATCTAAGGTGGTGGGAATAAAAGACTGGCCGCCAAACCCAGGATTGACCGACATCAGCAGGATCATATCGAGCTTATCCATCACATAATCTAAGTGGTGGAGCGGCGTTGCCGGGTTAAAGACCAAACCCGCTTGCATGCCGTGCTCTTTGATCAACTGCAACGTGCGGTCAATATGCTCACTGGCTTCAGCATGAAACGTCACCATGTTCGCGCCCGCTTTAGCAAAATCAGGAATAATGCGGTCGACCGGCTTAACCATCAAGTGAACATCAATCGGTGCGGTGATCCCATAGTCACGTAAAGCCTGACAAACCGGGGCACCAAATGTCAGGTTCGGAACGTAATGGTTATCCATCACATCAAAGTGAATCACATCTGCACCCGCCGCCAATACGTTTTCAACTTCTTCACCCAATCGGGCAAAGTCTGCAGATAAAATCGATGGCGCAATCAAAAAATCTTTCATAGTGCGGTCGCCTCAATTGCCAAAAAGTCGCCGTAATTCTACCCGATATCGGCCATGAAGTCTTACCTTAACCATGCTTAATCTTAGCGAACACTGGCAAGTGCCAGAGAATTAACTAGAGTAAAAACAGAGGCTGAGAATGGAGGCAGGATGGGCGAAAAACCTAGACTAAAACAGGTAGTGACAAGTGTCGTCGCTGCTTTGTTTGGGGTGCAATCACAACGCAATCGCGAGCGAGATTTCGGCTATGATTCACCGGCAATTTATATCATTACCGGCGTTATCATGATCGGACTCGTCATTGGCGCGCTGCTGGTGATCGTGAGCTGGTTGACGTGAGCGCTTTGGGGCAACAGCGCTTAAGGCGTGGATGGCTGAGGGGAAAAAAGTGCCAATAGCTCATCAACCTTATTACGACCATTGCCATTACGGCTGATGGTACGCTTAACTTTCACCACATTAAAACTCGCGCCACGATATAAACGGCGTGTATAGGGCGTATCGTGATTGGAGATTAATACCGGCACCCCTTGGGCCAACGACGCTTGCTCAGCATGCTCAGCCAGCAAGGCTTGATCATCCAGCGTAAAACCATTGGTGGCGTAGGTGGTAAAATTCGCCGTAGCAGTTAAAGGCGCGTAAGGAGGGTCGCAATAAATCACTGTTCCTTTCGTCGCCCGAGCAAAACTCTCCCCATACCCTTCACATACAAATTCTGCACGCTGGGCCTTTTCTGCAAAGATCGCGAGCTCTTTTTCCGGAAAATATGGCTTTTTGTACGACCCAAATGGGACATTGAAACCGCCTTTTTTATTGTACCGACACAAGCCATTAAAGCCGTGACGATTCATATACAAAAAGTACAGCGAGCGTAAATAAGGGTCTGTGGTAAGGTTAAACTCCCGGCGGACATCTAGATAGCGCTCTTTTTGGTTGTACTCTTGGCAAAAGAAGACGCGCGCATCCGCCACAAAACGCAACGGCGTTTGCTTAATAATATTGTATAGATTGATAAGATCTGGGTTGATGTCAGCCAGAATGTAATGTTCGTAATCGGTGTTTAGAAATACCGATCCAGCACCGACGAAGGGCTCGATAAGCGTGTTCCCTTCGGGAAGATGACGACGAATGTCATCGACTAGCGAGTATTTACCACCAGCCCACTTTAGAAACGCGCGATGCTTTCTCATTGCCCCTGATCTATCTCTGCGGTGTGAAAAGGGGCGGATTGTACCCTATTTTGGCTCATCAATCAGCGGATTTTACTGCCCATTTGCGCGGTTGATTTCACGGTGAACCTGACTAAAAGACTTCACAAACGGCTGCAGCGCCCGTAGATTATCCGCCAATGTCAGTTCCGCACGACGCGCATCCGTGACGCTGGCATAATCACCCAGTAACACCATGTACCAGTCAGCATTGTTGCGTTGGGTTTGATACACCTGAACCCGATCACTCAGTTGGTAGTTAGCGATAAAGTCTGTCGCATCTTGACGCGAACGCAACGCTGCGAGCTGCAGGGCATAACGCTGGGCAGGTACATCAAGCAAAGCTTGCGCGTCAAAAGATAAGCGATTATCACTGGCCGCGTCCGCTGTCGACGCTGTCTCTGTAGATGCTGCCTCTGTAGACGGCGAGGCGGCGGTATTTTGCGATTGCGCCAGATCTGAGGGCTGATCCGGTGTCGCGGGCGCAGGAATCGCTTGGTTAATCTCGCTAGCAAGTGGTTCCTCAACCGCCTGGGTGCCATCGCCACCGGCATCTTGTTCGTTAATAATGGCGTCGACAACATCATCAGGTAAAACCACTCTCTGGCCCGCATCATTGCGACCGACGGTTAACCCCTCACCGTTGACTTCCTGCGGTAAATTCGCCTGATCATCGGTCACCGCTGCATTCGATCCCGCTACGGTGTCGGTTTGATCCACTGCCGAGTTGCTATCTTGGCCCGTCACTTGCCCATCAAGGGTTTGTGGGTCAGTGGTCGCTTGCTGCTCGTTGAGCAAATCATCCAAGTTTTTTAACCCGTCAGGGAGCATTGTCTCAGCCGACGAGGCGTCATCTTGACTCGGAAAAGCCCACCAGATCGCACCGGCACCCACAATCATCAGCACCACGGCCAACAGCAGCATTAAAAAGGGTTTATTATTTTTCGCGGGCTTTTTATTGTCTTTACTCACAGCGCCTATCTCCTGATTGTCCTTTCCCATGATGGTGCCGGGGTAAACGGTTTGATTAGCAAGCTTGGCTAACCACTGTTTTTTACCCGCTGCATCAATACGTTGCGTGACGGCTAACACATCGATGAACATCTCTTCTTCACCGTCATTAAGCGGCGAAATCTCGAGCTCCAGCGGCTTTTGGTCGTGCCCGTAAGACACCTGACGTAGCCACTTGTTCAACTTTCCTGGCAAGGCAAAGAGTACAACATTGATACGCCAGTGTGCTTGATGCTGTGCATATTGCACCAACGCCCATAGCTCAGACAGTAATCCAGGAGTCAGCCGATGCGCATCATCAATCACAATGAGTGCATCACACCCAGCCCCGTCAAGCATCATCGTCAAGCTATCTAGCAGCGGATCCGCTTGATTAAAAACACCGTCTTTGACAATTTGTCGTAGCACGATAGCGCGACGTTGGTCATCGCTTTGTGCCGTATGGCACGCGAGTAAGGCATGAACATGGGCATCCGCCCACTGCTCCATGTAGCGCTCACTTAACCAGGTTTTACCCGCCCCATCAGGCCCGGTGACTTGGATCAGATTCGCGCTAAATCGAGTGATAAATTGCAGTCGAGAAAGGAGCTGGGTTTGGCTTTCCAGATCCAGAGCTAGCGTATCAAACGTGTCTGTCATGCATTCAATGGTTAACCGGCATCAATCACATCAGCGATTAGCTGGTGTGGAACATCTGCAACCACTTGAGCCTGGCCTATCGCTGTTGGTAAAACCAGACGCAACTGTCCTGAAAGCACTTTTTTATCACGCATCATGTGCTTAATAAAAGCATCGTAGTCCATTTCACGGGGAGCCTGCACGGGAAGATGTGCACTTTGTAACAGGGCCGTGATGCGAGTAACCGTTTTTTCATCAATCAAGCCATGCTGGCACGCCGCTTGTGCCGCCAACACGGTTCCAGCTGAGACCGCTTCACCATGAAGCCAATTGCCGTAGCCCATTTCGGCTTCAATCGCATGACCAAACGTGTGCCCCAAATTCAACAGCGCGCGTACGCCTGTTTCGGTTTCATCTTCGGCCACCACATCGGCTTTGATTTGACAACAACGCCTTATCGCGTAAATCAATGCATCAGGAGAGAGCGCGGTCAGCGCCACCATTTCACTGTCAAGCCAATCAAAGAAAGGGGCATCGGCAATCACACCATACTTGATCACTTCTGCCATCCCCGCAGCAAACTCACGACCGGGCAAGGTGCTTAGCACCTGCGTATCAATCACCACCGCTTTGGGTTGATAAAATGCGCCAATCATGTTTTTGCCAAGAGGATGATTAATTGCTGTTTTCCCACCGACGGACGAATCGACTTGCGACAGTAATGTCGTGGGAACTTGAATAAAATCAACGCCGCGCTGGTAACAAGCACTGGCAAATCCAACAATATCGCCAATCACGCCGCCCCCGAGGGCGACGAGCACGACATCACGGTTATAATTATTTTCTAAAAGAAAGGTGTTGATGGTGTTAAACGTTTCGAGCGATTTATACGCTTCACCATCAGGCAAGCTAAGGCAGGCTACGTCAGTTGCGCCTGCCCGCTGAAGGGTTGAGACCAGAGTGGCGCCATAAAGCGGCATCACTGTCTCATTGCTAATAACAGCAACCCGACGGGAATGGACGCCCTCAAACAGGCTCGCATCTGCTAAAAGCCCTTCACCAATCGAGATAGGGTAGCTACGTGCCCCTAAGTTAACGTCTATCCGTTCCATGGTCGGGTCCTGTGGTCGGTTATTGCTGCTCTAAGAGCGCCATGATTTGATTTGCCACCACTTTAGCGCTTTGATCATCAGTTCGTACAACGTAATCCGCAATTTCTTGATACAAAGGATTACGTTCTTCTGCCAATGACTCCAGCACTTCACGTGGTTGGTCAGTTTGCAACAATGGTCGTTTCTTATCGCGTTGGGTACGTGCGAGCTGCTTTTCGATGGTGGTTTCCAAATACACCACCACCCCACGAGCAGAAAGGCGATTACGGCTTTCTTTGCTCATAATCGAGCCACCGCCAGTCGCGAGAACGATACCTTGCTCTTCAGTGAGGTCGTTTATCACGTTTTCTTCGCGTTTACGGAAACCTTCTTCACCCTCAACGTCAAAGACCCATGCAATGTCTGCTCCAGTACGATCTTCAATCACTGAATCAGAATCATAGAATTCCATGTGAAGTTGCTGAGCGAGATGACGACCAATTGTGCTTTTACCAGCCCCCATAGGGCCTACCAAAAAGATGTTTCGTTTTTCAGCCATTTTAAGCAATTTTACGCGCGGTTAAATAAGACAACACCGCCCGCAGGCTTAATGTAAAAAGCCCGAGGCGCCAATTCCTCACAGATATTTCGTGATCAGATTAAAAATTATCTCAGGACAGTGACCCCTTTGGCAACACCTAACCTACCCTGTGACGATTTTAGGGGTCACAAAGATCAGAAGTTCGCGTTTTGCATGGTCTTTTAACTGATGTCGAAACAAACCTCCAAGCAAGGGAATATCCCCAAGGAGAGGCACTTTGGTTTCTTTGTTGATCATCGTGTGCTGAAAAATGCCACCTAAGACCACGGTTTCGCCATTCCGCGCCAAGACTTGGGTATTGATCCGTTTGGTACTGATCGACATCGCCTCACCTTTTCCGGCCACGACCGACTTTTCCGGCATATCTTGGGTCAGCTTTAAATCCAGCACCAACGTATTATCCGGCGTGATCTGAGGCGTGACCGACAAACTCAACACCGCTTTCTTAAAAGAGACGGCCACCGCCCCACTGGAAGAAGCTTCTAAATAGGGCAACTCCGTCCCTTGTTCAATATAGGCGGCTTTTTTATTGGTAGTGATTAATCTTGGGCTCGAGACCACTTCGGCTTTTCGTTCGCTCTCGAGCGCAGAAAGCTCCAAATCGAGCAGTAAATCGTTGCCTAACTTAGCCACTTGAAAGGCCATGCTTGAGGCAGAAGGATTGACTGCAGCTAAATTAACATTGAGGAAATCACCAATACTGCTCCCCTCACCGGCGGCTTCATTTAGGCTGTCAGGGCCTTGCTGCGCCAAATCGCTATCCCACATGATATTCCCTTCGACCGACGATCCCACCGTGGTTGAGCCGTTGCGATTCAAAAGCCCCCAACGTACGCCAAGCTCGTCGACCGAGCCTTGCTCTACCGTGACAATACGCGCTTCGATTTCCACCTGCTTAACCGGCACATCGAGGTGCTGAACCAAGGTGCGGATACGATCAATGTTCTTGTCAATATCGCGAATGATGATCGCATTGGTCCGCTCATCCAGCGACACCGCCCCCCTTGGAGATAACAAGCTCACGCCTTGCGTTTGACCGCGAATTAACGCGGCTACCTCACTGGCTTTGGCATAATTTACCGTGATAACCGCCGACGATAGCGGCAACAAGGTTTCTGCTTGCTGTGCCATTTCCAAATCCTGTTTTTCTTGCGCCATCAGCTCTCGACGAGGGGCAACAAGCATCACCTCGCCACGTTGACGCTTGTCCAGCCCTTTCACTCTTAAGATAACCTCTAACACGTCTTGCCAAGGCACACCGTCAATCCGCATGGTGATATTGCCCTGAACACTGTCTGAGGTGACTAAATTAAACTGATTTTGCTCAGCAATCAGTTGGAGCACAGCGCGAACTGGAATGTCTTGGAAGTTGATCGAAATCGGTGCATTCGGATCAAAGGATGCAGGTGTCGTCGGTTCGGTGGCTTGTATGGTTACCACTAATTGTTGTTTTTGTTGATGGTAATCAAAGGCGATCGCTTGCGCCGCTTGCAGATAAATTTTTGCGTGTCCAGAGGATTGTGACACATCGATCGCCGTAATTGCCGAATCCCTGTCTTGGGTATCGATCCGCTTCATTAATGACGGTTTAATCGTTACCTGCGGTAATCGGATATGGAGTTGATCGGCGCTGGGCTGACGAAAATCCGCCATGATCGCAGGGCTGTCGAAGCCCAAAATCAGTTGCGCCTCTCCCTGAGCAGAGCGGGTTAACTGCAACTGGCTCAAGGTTGTCATCTCCGCAGCCTGAGCGGACGCGCCCATAAAACACACCACGATCAGCGCCACGCGCACAAGCGACCACGGTATAAGGGTATATCGGGCGTTATACGCCGCGAAAATCATCATAACAGTTATCCTTTACGACAGGTTAGGTTCAATTGAAAGCGTCACGGTCCGTTGCTGCCAGCATCCTAAACCATCAGGTAGTGCCTGGTTTATCGCGACATGATCACGCGTCACCGCCATCACTCGGCCGTGGTGTTCACCAAGCCGGTCGCCACGTGCGACTTGCTTGACCATCCCATTCGGCAAAGCAATGAGTGCCTGTTTTTGCCCCCCTTTAGTGAGGCTTCCTTTCATTTCAAGTTGTGCTAAAGGTAAGGTTGAAAGCGGACTGTCACGCCAATGCAAGGCCGGTTGCCAGCAATCACCAGGAGACATCCGTTGTGGGTCCGATGAGACCGACAGAACAAATGGATCGCGCGCTTCTTTTGCAAAGGGGACAGGTTGATAAACACTAGGCGGCGGCATGCGTGTCGCGGTAACCGTCGCTTGTGCTTGCACCTGGCGCATAAACTGATGCATGTCATCATCCGTTTTTTGACAACCACTCAAGAGCACGATCAACAAAAATACACTGGCTCTTAACATGACGCGTCCTAGTTTGTGGGTTGATTGAGCGCGGGGCGGCCGGTATAGCGATACGTCGTCGCAGACACCGAAAATTGCAATGGCGCCGCAGACGGCGGCTGTTCGGTCTCGCGCGCGAGGACAAAGTCCTGCAATGACACTAAGCGAGTCATCGCGGCAATATCGGCACTGAACGCGCCAATATCTCGATACTGGCCTTCAAGCACAATGTTGATTGGAATCGCGTCTAGCCAGCTTCCTTGCTTTCTCGGCTGCCATGCGAGCGTTTCAAACTGCAACTGGTGACGCATCCCCACCTCGTTCACACCAGCCAGCAGGCCCGCGAGCTCTTCTTCCTCAGGCAATTGCCGAATCAGTCTTGCGTAGCGTTGATTAAGCGTCTCTATTTGCGCCTGGACATCGGGTAACGCAGCCACCTCATGCGCTAACTGTCGATAACGTGCTTTCAGTTGAGACTCTTGCCGGTGAGCATCAAGCAAGGTCGCTTGATTTGGTTGTCCAGCGCCTAACCAGCCGACATACCCCATCACTGTCAGTAAAGCACCCCATAAACTCAGCTTTACCGACCAAGGCGCAAACGGTAGCCGTCGCCACTCCCATGCCATCGAATCCATCACTGTTCGTCCTCCTCGCGCTCCGGTAATTGGGGGGAAACATAGTGTGTCAGTGAAAAGCTCAGTCGAAACCGTTTATTGGGCCCGACGGTGTGATCGCCCGTCACTACGGTATCGATATCGAGCGCCTCTACCGCTTGCTGCGCTTCCAACGCGGCCAGCAAACGCGCGAGCTCTGCGTTTGAATTCACCCACCCTTCTAAACGGATATGGCCTTTTTGTTGTGCCAACCGGGTTAAATAGGCATCAGCAGGCATCACCGTCGGTATAAAGTTGAGTACCTCAGTGACATTATTACGCTGTCTTTGCAGTTGATTGACCAACCCGAGCCGTGATTGCAAAGCGCGACGTTTAGTGTCTTGTTGCTCAAAGCGCACTAAGGTTTGTTTAAACTGCGTGATGCCTTGTTCAAGTTGTTGATTACGGTGTTGCTGCCCCGCTATCTGATAATGCTGCCACTGGATGAATCCCATTCCGATGATCAGTGCGCTCCCCGCAACCGCAAGGGTTTGCAGGATAAAATGGCGTGCCTGTCGACGTTGCACTTGCGCGCGCCAGGGGAGTAAGTTAATCCTCATGAACCGCTCGCTCCTCGGAGCGCAAGCCCTAGCGCCGAGCAAGCATGAGGGCTTAGAGAGGGCGCGCCAAAGGGTTCGCCAGGTTGAATAAACACACGTTGGGCAGATGAGGGGCAGAGAATGTCGCTGGGCCAGTGACCGCTTAGCCATAGGGTTGAGATAGGCGCCGCGTGTTCGCTCTCCCCGCGTTGATAGGCATGATCCAAATGTTGTTGTAGAACGCGAGAGGACGCCGTTGCCTCGCCTTCTGAGCCAGCTCCTCTTAACGGCATTGCGACGGTCAAAGATTGTTGGTACAGCCCGCCATCGGATAACGCGCGCATCGCCGTCAACTTGCCGGCATCAAGATGTAGCCATAGCGGTGAAGTCTGTGGTTGGTAGTGACCTATCAACGCATCATAAACTGCTTGCAGCCCATGCTGCTGCGTATCGACAACACTTACCTTTAATCCCACGTCTTTCAACGCCGAAAGTATTGGCGTGAGTGTCTGTTGGCGACAGGCCACTACCTGGTACTGCGCCTGTCCTGGCTGATGGTTCAACGCATGCTGTTTGGTGAAATCGAAGAAAAGACCACTAATTTCCATATTGAGCGCCATGCCCAATGCTTGTCCGACCACGGCTTCCTGCTCGAGAGGATCATCCACATCGGCTGCTATCAGGGTCTTACTGATCACGGTGTCATCCTCAACGCCTACCACCACACCCGGTGACAAACGTTGATACCAGGACACTCGGCTCAATAGTGTGTCTTTTAGCGTTTTCATCATGGTTGTCAGGGTGTCTTCATCACCAGCGGTCAAGATATGATGCCCGGAAACCTTGAGGGATGAAGACGACGGGCATAGCGCAATCGCGTGGCTTTCCGTTTGGCCCAAAGCGATACCTAAAACTGCCGAACTTGGAATCATTTCGTGTTAGGCTCCAACGTCAGAGTAAGGTCAGTATTTACAAAACTGTCCTCATCACGGGTTATTTTTTATGCTGGTGCCTTTATACTACTCACGTATGATTATTAAACGGCTAAACGGCAACGAAACGGGAAATCTCAGGTGAAGTTCATAAAGCGTTTGCTTATCTTTGCACTGGTTTGCACAGTGCTTGGAGTCACAACAATCTTTGGGTTTTACCTTTATGTGAAACCCGACCTCCCCGATGTGGCGACATTGCAAGATGTTAAGCTACAAACTCCGATGCAGGTCTATAGCGCGGATGGTGAGTTAATCTCGCAATTCGGTGAAAAACGGCGTATTCCAGTCAAACTCGAGGATATACCTCAACCTATGATTGATGCATTAATTGCCACCGAAGATAGCCGCTTTTATCAACACCCAGGCATTGATCCTATTGGCATTGTTCGTGCCGCGGCGGTTGTCGCCATGTCTGGCAGTGCCAAGCAAGGTGCCAGCACCATCACCCAACAGCTAGCACGAAACTTCTTCCTGACCAACGAAAAGCGAATTATGCGCAAGATAAAAGAAATTTTTATCGCGGTGCATATCGAACAATTGCTCAGTAAAGAAGAGATCCTTGAGCTCTATTTCAACAAAGTCTTCTTGGGGTATCGCTCTTATGGCGTAGGGGCAGCCGCGCACGTGTATTTTGGCAAAACCTTAGATCAACTGACCTTAAGCGAAATGGCCGTGATCGTAGGGTTACCCAAAGCGCCCTCCACCATGAACCCACTTTACTCGCTTTCACGCTCAACCGAGCGACGGAACGTAGTGCTCGGCCGGATGTTGAATGAGGGCTACATTTCTAATGCGGAATACCAGCAAGCGAAAAACGAGCCTATTGTCGCCAGCTACCATGGCGCCGAAATAGAACTCTCAGCACCCTATGTTGCTGAAATGGCTAGGGCTTGGGCGATTGAGCAGTTTGGCGAAGACGCCTATACCTCAGGGGTACGTATTTTCACCAGTGTGGATGCGGATATGCAGCGCGCGGCCAATAACGCCGCCATAGAGAATATCCTCGCCTATGACAGACGCCATGGTTTTCGTGGCCCAGTAGCCACGCTTTGGCAAGCACCTAGCGAACGCTGGCAACATCAACGTATTGTTGATCACCTTGCCAAGCAACCCAGTTACGGCCCCTTGGAGCCTGCGGTCGTGATCGATGTCCAAGCGCAATCGGCACAGGTTGTCGGCCCTAATGGTCGTGATATCGAGCTGCCTTGGAAAGGACTCGACTGGGCGCGCCCATACATTACTGATAGCCGTCAAGGGCCGGCCCCTAAACGCGCTGATGCGTTCCTCGCCAGTGGCCAACAAGTGTTTATTCGTCGCGTCAATGACAGCTGGCATTTGGCACAAGTGCCCAACGCCAATACCGCCTTAGTATCCATGTCCCCCACCACGGGGGCGATCAAAGCCTTAGTGGGTGGATTTAACTTTGTGCATAGCAAATTTAATCGTGCCACCCAGTCGGTTCGCCAAGTGGGTTCGAGTATTAAGCCCTTTATTTACTCCGCCGCAGTCAATGAGGGAATGACGCTAGCCAGCCTTATCAATGACGCGCCCATCAACCGCTGGGATCGCAGTCAAGGCGTGGCATGGCGTCCGAAAAACTCGCCGCCACGTTATGAAGGGCCACTACGTGCTCGCCTTGGACTGGCACAATCGAAAAACGTGATGGCTGTGCGTGTCCTCCGTCGTGTTGGCTTGGACGATACCTTAGATTATCTGACTCGCTTTGGCTTTAAACGTGATGACCTCCCTCGCGCCGAAGCCATTGCACTCGGCGCAGGTAGCTTAACGCCGGTTGAAATGGCACAAGGGTTTAGCGTATTTGCCAATGGTGGCTACTTTATGGGGCCTTTCATCATCGATCGGGTAGAAACGCCCTTCGGTGAGGAAATTTATCGTGCCAACCCACCGGTTATATGCGACCACTGTGAGCGCAAACCGGAAAAAGCTGACCCGTTTAATGAGCAAAACTTATTGACGGACAATGGCAGTGACCAACCAACACCGCGCAATGCCAAGCAAGTGATTGATGAACAAAATGCGTTCTTGGTGCGCGAAATGATGCAAAGCAACATTTGGGGCGGCGGCGATTGGCGTTATGGCACAGGTTGGAACGGCACGGGCTGGCGCGCTCAAGCGCTCAAACGTCGCGATATCGGCGGTAAAACCGGGACCACCAATGACTCCAAAGACACTTGGTACACTGGTTATGGCCCAGGTATCGTCACCACGGTTTGGGTTGGCTTTGATGATCATTCGCGTGAACTCGGTCGCACCACTCGTAATGCTAATTTAGGCGACGAGCGCCAACCGATTTATGGGGCGGAATCTGGCGCGAAAACCGCAGAACCTGCTTGGATTGACTTTATGCAGCATGCTCTTGCGGATGTGCCAGAGCAAAATAAAGTGGTGCCGTCCGGCATAGTCAAAGTACGGATCGATCGCGAGACCGGACTGCTGACAAGAAAAACCGATCATACCTCGATGTTTGAGTACTTTATCAAAGGCACCGAGCCGACAGAATATGTATCGGATCAGTCTGATGGCAACATTTACGAGTCCAGCACGGAATCCTTGTTTTAACTCGATAAACGCTTAAACCACAACGCCCACATCCGTGGGCGTTGTCACCTCAATGCCAGTATCTTGTGTTAGCGGTGATTTAAGCCGCTCATTATCGCGGTCATCTGGCCACCAATGGCGTCCGCAAGCTGTTCATATCGTCCTCGTAACGGCGAGCCAGGGCGATAATCGAGCGTGATTTGTCGCGACGGTGTCGGTGACGTAATGGGGATATACACCACACCATCGCGTTTATCGGCAGGCACGGACAGCTGAGGCAATAAGGTAATCCCACTTCCTGCGGCCACCATGTTGCGTAACGTTTCTAGGCTGGTCGCGCGGAAACGTTGATCCTCTTGCGCACCGACTTTAAAACAAAAGCCCATGGCTTGATCGCGCAAACAGTGGCCATCGCCCAGCATCAACAAGGTTTCCCCGTCTAACACATCAAGCGCAACTTCAGCACATTCCGCCAACCGGTGCTTTTCGTTGACCGCAAGCAACATCGGTTCATCATAGAGTGGCAGCTCTTTAAGGTGCTGTGTTTCTTCGACAGAGGCCAAGATAACGCAATCGAGCTTGCCTTCTTCCAATTGCTGAACCAGTTGCTGGGTTTGTCCCTCATGAATAAACAGCTCTAAATCTGGGAAACAATCTCGCAGCATCGGAATGATTTTGGGTAATAGATACGGCCCCACGGTGGGAATAAAGCCAATATGTAGGGGGCCGGTCATACTTTCACCTTGCTCACTGGCCAATTCGGTTAAAATTGTGACTTCCCGCAATACGTTACGTGCTTGCTGTACTAACCTCATACCGGCATCGGTGAACAAAACCCGACGACTGGTACGCTCAAGTAAGCTGACGCCGAGTTCATCCTCCAGTTTACGAATTTGGCCACTCAAGGTCGGCTGGCTGACAAAGCAAGCCTCAGCGGCTTTGCGAAAATGTCGGTGTTCAGCCAACGCAACCAAATACTCCAAGTCACGAATGTTCATCGTTGTCTCTTCTATAGGGGATAACTATCAAAACCATAGCATCAAGCGATTAGAGCTATCAATCTTATTTAGCAATACTAGACCCATCAAAACACAGCGAGTCACTTCTCGCTTAACAACTTTAATTGAAAACAAAAGGAACGATTCATGACAGCAACCAAAGAAGGCCAGTCAGTACCACAAGTAACCTTCCGCACTCGCGAAGGCGATCAGTGGAAAGACGTCACCAGCGATGACATCTTTGCCAACAAAACCGTCATTGTGTTCAGTCTGCCAGGCGCGTTCACCCCGACGTGTTCTTCTTCGCATCTGCCACGCTATAACGAGCTGTACCCTGTCTTTCAACAACACGGCGTTGATGACATCGTTTGTGTCTCGGTCAATGACACCTTTGTAATGAACGCATGGAAAGCCGACCAAGATGCTGACAACATCCATGTGCTACCTGATGGTAACGGTGAATTCACCGATGGCATGGACATGCTGGTTGACAAAAATGATCTTGGCTTTGGCAAACGCTCATGGCGCTACAGCATGCTGGTGAAAAACGGCGTGGTCGAAAAAATGTTTGTTGAGCCAAACGAACCAGGTGACCCGTTCAAGGTCTCTGATGCCGACACCATGCTGGGCTATATTGCTCCTGAGCATAAACTGCAAGATTCGATCACCGTGTTTAGCAAGCCAGGCTGCCCATTCTGTGCCAAAGCAAAACAAGCACTGATCGATGAAGGACTTCAGTTCGAAGAAATTATCCTCGGTAAAGATGCCACCACGGTCTCTTTACGCGCAGTCACCGGCCGTGCCACGGTGCCACAAGTATTTATCGGTGGCCGTCACATCGGTGGCAGCGAAGAGCTCGACACTTACCTAAACCAGTAATCCGCTGTTTGGGCGGCAGCCTTGCCGCCCGTTATTTTCCCAGGAGAAAGCAATGAAAACATTAACGGTTGATGTGGCTGTGATTGGTGGCGGGACCGCCGGACTCGGTGCCTATCGCGCGGCAAAAGCACAGGCAGATAGCGTGGTGATGATTGAAGGCGGCCCGTATGGCACCACCTGTGCACGTGTTGGCTGCATGCCATCCAAACTGTTAATTGCGGCCGCCGAAGCGGCGCACCATATCGATAAAGCGCCCGGTTTTGGTGTCTACCCAGGCGGAAGTACCGAGATAAATGGTCGTGAGGTAATGGATCGGGTTAAACGCGAGCGTGATCGCTTTGTCGGCTTTGTATTGGAAAGTGTCGACGACATCCCCGCTCAAGACAAAATCGATGGCTATGCACGTTTTGTCGATGATCATACCTTGATGGTTGACGATCACACCACTATCCATGCTGACCGAATTGTGATTGCGACCGGCTCACGTCCGAGCTGGCCAGAGGCCTGGAATCACCTCGGTGATCGTTTGGTGGTCAACGATGATATTTTCGAATGGGATGACTTACCTGAATCGGTTGCCGTGTTTGGTCCGGGCGTGATTGGCCTTGAACTGGGTCAAGCGTTACACCGCCTCGGTGTCGAGATGACTATGTTTGGCGTCGGCGGCCAAGTGGGTCCACTCACCGACCCAGACATCATGGCATATGCGGATAAAACCTTCAGCGAGGAGTTTTATCTCGATGCCGATGCCAAGGTTGAAGAGATGATCCGTGAAGGTGATAAGGTCCAAATCCGTTACCGCGACAAAAACGGCGAGAGCCAGTTGCGTTGGGTTGATTACGTGGTCGCCGCCACCGGTCGTCGCCCCAATGTCGACAAACTTAACCTTGACGCGACGAGCATCAAAGTGGACGCACGCGGTGTCCCAGTGGCCGATAGCTACACCCTGCAAACCACCGCAGCGCATATTTTTATTGCCGGTGATGCTAACAACCAAATTCCACTGCTGCACGAAGCGGCTGACCAAGCCAGAATTGCCGGTGACAACGCGGGGCGCGGCAAAGATATCCGTGCGGGACTACGCCGTAGCAAGCTATCCGCGGTCTTCTCCGATCCACAAATTGCGATGGTGGGCGAAAGCTATAAAGCAATTACCGATCGTCTCGGCCCATGTGGCTGTTTTGAAATCGGTGTGGTTTCCTTTGAGGGACAAGGTCGCTCACGGGTCATGCTACGCAATAAAGGCTTATTGCATGTTTATGCCGAGCAAGGCACAGGGCGTTTCTTGGGCGCAGAAATGATTGGGCCGAACGCCGAGCACTTAGCGCACTTACTCGCCTGGGCTCACCAAAACCAAATGACCATTTCGCAAATGTTGGATATGCCCTTTTATCACCCAGTGATTGAAGAAGGGGTACGTACCGCACTGCGTGATGTCAACGCCAAACTCAAACTCGGCCCAGAGATGATCAAACACTGCATGGATTGCGGCCCAGGCTGCTAATTCACTGTCCTTTTCGCCGAACTCTCGGCGCTTTACAGGCAATGCCTGTTGCTTCCCCAAGCACTTGCTTACCTTTTGCCCTCCTTCGCGGAGGGCTTTTTTGTATCCAACGACTCACTGCGCCACAATGGCGTATCGCCCTCACTGACCAAGAGAGCCCATATGGCTTGTAAATATTGTCAATCTGGCATTTGGAAGCAGAAGTTAGGACGCTGCACGCGTTGTATGACCCAACTTGCTGTCATTTCTGCCATACTTTGGCCGTTTTGGTGGTGGGCCTATGCCGACACGCCACGGCAAGTTGAATCGATCGCATTACTGTTCGCCGCTGGCAGTGCCAGCGCACTGCTGCTGCTTCATTTGCTGATTTATCCGTTTCGGCGCAACAGAAAGCGGCCCTAAAGCCGCCCCACACTTTTTTTACTCAACCGCTGCATGTGAGAAGGTCGAGATCGTCGCCGGCCCCGTAATGTTATAGGTCAGAGCCACTTCGTCACAGGCATGAAAGCGCGGACAGATTTCACAATCTTTCATCACTTTCTCTGGCAATTGCGATTTCGACACTGGGGTAAAGCCTAATTGGGTGAAAAACTCGGGCACCCGGGTGAGGACAAAGACTTGCTCGATCGCCATTTGCTTGGCTTTTTTAATCAAGTGCATCATCAATGCCGTACCGTGACCTTGGCGCTGCCAGCCCGCTTCAACCCCTAAGGAGCGAATTTCTGCCAGCCCTGAGTCGTAAATATACAGCGATCCGCAACCGGTCAAATCCCCTTGATGCTCAGATACCGCAAACAGGCCAATATTGCGCACTAATTCATGACGGTCGCGCGGTAAGTTCTCCCCCAATTTCGCCCAATACACCACCATGCCTTCAATGGTATCGAGGTCGGTGAGTCTTGCCGAGCGTACCGTGACTTTGGGGGTAAAGCGCTTATCCAAGCGCTTTTGCGCTTCTTGAATAGCAAAGCTGACCTGCTCAGGCGCCACCCCACCGAGTGCCCGACGCTGGGCCAGGCAGGATTCAATCGTGAGCATGGCATACACATCATCTTCAATCACCGGCGAGAATTGCTGCAAGGTTTCTAGCGGCAGCGCTTCCAGCGCACACCCTTGCTCAATGGCTGACACCACCGCCACGCCAACAATATGGTGCGCTTCACGGAACGGGATCCCTTTGCTCACCAAATAATCGGCCAGCTCGGTCGCATTGGCATGACCTTGCTGCGCCGCTTGCAAGGTTTTGTCTTTATGGATGGTGATGCCTTCAAAGCACAGGGCCGCCATGTCTAAGCAGTCATGCCAGGTGTCCATGGCATCGAATAGCCCTTCTTTGTCTTCTTGCATGTCCTTGTTGTAGGCCAGCGGCAAGGCTTTCACTGTCATCATCATTGCCGACAAGGAACCATACACCCGACCCGTTCGACCACGTATCAGTTCTAACGCATCGGGGTTTTTTTTCTGTGGCATCAGCGACGAGCCTGAGGTGACGGTATCGGCCAGCTCGATAAACCCGGACTCGCCCGAGTTATAGAAGATCATGTCTTCGGCCATCCGTGACAGATGCAACATCGACATGGATGCAGCAGACATCATCTCCATCACATGATCGCGGTCCGAGACCGAATCCAAACTATTACGGGTGGCCCGTCTAAATCCCAGGTTTTGTGCCAAGGCATCGCGATCAATCGGGTACGCGGTGCCTGCCAGCGCCCCAGATCCTAACGGGCAGGTATCTAGGCGACTAAGCGCATCTTGCAAACGCGTGGTATCACGCTCAAACATCTCCAGATAGGCCAGACACCAATGGGCAAAGGTCACCGGTTGTGCACGCTGCAAGTGGGTGTAGCCAGGCAGCACGGTACCATGGTGCTGACCCGCCACATCCACCAGCTGCTGCTGAAGCTTATCGAGAGACAGCAAGATTTGCTGCCCCTGCTGGCGACACCACAGCTTGAGATCCGTGGCCACCTGATCGTTGCGTGAGCGTCCGGTATGCAGCTTTTTGCCCAAATCCCCGACTTTATCGATCAGTTGCTGCTCGACCCAGCTGTGAATGTCTTCAGCCTCTGAGTTTAAGATCTGCTCAGGGTTTTCCATCACCGACAACTTGAGCTCGTTAAGTGCGAGCTCTAATTGCTGTTGCTCGTCTTCACTCAGCACGCCCACTGAACGCAAGGCTTTCGACCAAGCAATGGAGCCCACAATGTCTTGCTCTGCTAAGCGATAGTCAAAGCGCAGCGAATCATTAAACGCTTGAAACCGTTTGTCTGCTGCTTGACTAAAGCGTCCGCCCCATAATGCCATGCTGTCTCTCCTTACTGCTCACGATGCTTTTTTAATTAGGATTGTTTTTGTTTGTTCAGTGTCCGAATCCGGCTCGACAGCGAATACAAACGGATAAAGCCTTCGGCGTGGCTGTGATCGTAGACGTCATCATCACCAAAAGTGGCAAAGTCTTCCGAGTACAAGCTATTGGTCGAGCGCTTTTGTACCACCGTCGCTTGCCCTTTATAGAGTTTGATCACCACCTCGCCCGTTACCGGCGCGGCAAGGGAATTGGCAGCGGCAACAATCGACTGACAAAGTGGCGTAAACCAACGCCCATCATAAATCAGGTGAGAGGCTTTTAAACCGAGCTCCTCACGGAACTGATAACTCTCTTTATCTAGCACCAATTGTTCAACGCCGCGCAGCGCTTCCATGATGATGGTGCCACCCGGGGTTTCGTAGCAGCCGCGGGATTTCATCCCCACCAAACGGTTCTCAACGATATCAATCCGTCCCACGCCATGTTCGGCACCTTTGTCATTCAATAGCGTTAGCACGTCATAAGGCGACATGGATTCACCATCGACCGAGACCACTTCCCCGCTTTGTACTCCCAAGGTGACAAACTCGGGCGTATTGGGCGCCTCTTCCGGCGCGACAGTCCATACCCAGCAATCTTGGTTGGCCGCCGTCCAGGTATCTTCTAACACGCCGCCTTCGGTTGAGACGTGCCAAGCATTGGCATCACGTGAATAGATTTTCTCAAGGCTCGCCGTGCACGGAATATCACGGGCGGCCAAGTAATCGAGCAGGGCTTCACGACTGGTGAGATCCCACTCACGCCAAGGCGCAATCACTTTCAGCTGCGGCGCCAGCGCGGAGAAGGTGCTCTCAAAACGGACTTGATCGTTCCCCTTTCCGGTACAGCCGTGGCAAAGCGCATCCGCGCCGACCTCGAGGGCGCACGCGACCTGCGCTTTGGCAATGATAGGACGCGCCATCGAGGTGCCAAGTAGGTACTTGCCTTCATACACCGCACCGGTTTTCAGGCTGGGATAAATATAATCCGCTACCATTTCGTGTTTTAGATCGGCGATAAAACACTGTGATGCCCCCGAAGCGAGCGCTTTTTGCTCAATGCCTTCGAGCTCTTGTTCGCCTTGACCGACGTCGGCGACAAAGGCGACGACTTCACAGTCATAGTTTTCTTTTAGCCAGGGAATGATGGCCGAGGTATCCAATCCACCCGAATAGGCCAGTACCACTTTGTTGACTTTGCTCATCTTGCTCTCCTTAAATCATGATGCGACGGTTTGAGTAGCGTCGTTATACGTCTTATTAACTGGCGCTAAACCGGGTGCCGATTTGCTGGCCATCGAATAATTGGGTGAGTTTTTCTGGGTAACGCCAAGTGGCAATCTCCACCGGTTTACCCAGTTCGCGGGCGGCGGCAAACGCCGCGTTGACCTTGACCACCATGCCATCGGTGATCACGCCTTTTTCTATCAGGTGTTGCGCATCCAGCTCGGTCAAACAGGGCAGTAGATGGCCTTTGCCATCCAATACACCACTGACATCCGACAGCAGCACTAGCTCCGCCCCGAGGGTGGTAGCCACCGCGACCGCTGCTTGATCGGCATTAACGTTCATCAGCTCACCTTGGTCACTGATGCCAATCGAGCTAATAATGGGGACACAATCAGCGGCCAGTACCGCCTGCAGCAGGCTGGGATCGCCGGCGCTGGCTTCTCCCACCGCACCCAGCTCAGGGTCCAGCTGGCTGACCTGACACAGGCCACCGTCGGCCAAGCTCAAGCCACAGCTTTTAATGTTTGCTTTACGTGCTTGGGCTAACAGCAACTTGTTTGCTGTCCCTGCCAACGCACCGGTGACATAATCAATCTGGTCGGCGGGCGTGACCCGTAAGCCTTGGTTTTTGACACTGGTGAGGTTGAGCTTTTTGAGCAGATCATCGACCAAGTAACCGCCACCATGCACCAGCACTAACGGGCGCTCCGCCTCACTGCGATAGGTATTGATCGCGCCGAAAACCTTGGCGAGGGTCTCGCTGCAGCTCAGTGCCGCGCCGCCTAATTTAATCACTAATGGCGTTTTCATCCGTTTCTCCTAGACAATCGCGGTAGTTTCGGCAAAGCCAAACTTCAGGTTTAAACACTGCACGGCTTGGCTGGCCGCGCCTTTAAGTAAATTATCAATCGCACTGGTAAGGATCAGATGCCCATGCGCGGCCTGATAGCCAATATCGCAAAAGCCGGTATGTTGCACCGCGTGTAGCTTGGCCACCTCACCGGCAGGAAGCACCCGTACCAAAGGCGCCTTTTGATAGGCGTGAGAGAGTGCCTGCCCCACCTCCGCCTCACTAACACCTGGCGCTAATTTGGCGGTAATGGTGGCAAGAATGCCGCGTTTGTAGCTGCCAAGGTGCGGGGTGAAAATCACCGGCGTATCTAGGTGTGCGGCAATCTCTGGCTGATGACGGTGAGAAAACACCCCGTAGGCATGCAGGCTCACTTCGCAAAAACTGTTGGTCAGACTCGCTTTGCGCCCCGCGCCCGTCACGCCGCTAGTGGCATTGATCACCGGCCACATTTGTTTATCCAACAAGCCTGCATCCAGCACAGGTTTGAGCGCTAATTGACTGGCGGTGGGGTAACACCCAGGTACGGCGACTAGCTGCGCTGCTTGCAATGCCTCACCCTGCCACTCGGCCAAGCCATACACGGCTTGCGCCAGCCATGTCGGCGATTGGTGCGCAAAACCGTAGTGTTCGGGATAAAAATCGGCTTGATTGACCCGATACGCCCCCGACAAATCAAACACCACGCAACCTTGAGCCAGAAAAACCGGCGCCAATTCATGACTGACCGCATGCGCGGTGGCTAAAAACACCACATCAGCTTGCTTGGCGACATCCTGTGGCGAGGACAATGGCATCAGTGGCATATCCACCACGCCACGCAGTTGCCCGTGCAACGCGCTCACAGGACGATTAGCGTCTTCACTGCCTGCCGAGACATATAAACCGGCCAAGTGCAATTGCGGATGGCGATGGACAAGGGCGACAAGCTCGGCTCCTGTGTAGCCACTGGCACCGACAATAATGGTGTTAAGTGTCATGGGTGTCTCTCTTTATGGATATTTAAGGCGTGCTGCGGGGCAGCAGAGTATCGAGGGCGTAGCGGATAGCCACGCAAAGCAGGCTAGCGTCGTCGAAGGGCAAGGATATTGTGTTTGGCGGTACCTAGTATNCCTAGTATCATGGTCGACTCGTCTTATAAAATATTTTTATTCATAAATAGTGAATGGTTATTTTTTATCGCATTCCCGTTTACCCGTCAACCCCAAAAAGCGTAAAAAATCACTTTTAATCTCTATTTATTCATATTAGAGCAATAATTCTATCTAACCATGCAAATAACACGGTCGTCATTTACGACAAAATCCCACGATGACGAGCGCGGAGAGACCCTCTAGAAGCTAGCAAACATGAAAGCTGAAACTTTTTTTCATCTTTTGAGGTGGCTCTATGATAAGCATCAAATCCGGTAGCCAGTTTTCGCGCTAACTTGCGGTTAAGTTGACCCGATCACGCAACATTCGCTAGATTGGGTCTTTACAGTCACAGTAGGATGTAACTTTGTTACAGAATGGATACGCTATGAACGAAAAGTACTCTGCCTTAAAAAGTAACGTCAGTATGCTTGGCCATCTGCTGGGCAACACCATTGAAGATGCCCATGGCCCCGCACTTTTAGAAAAAGTTGAGGAAATTCGTCAGCTCTCAAAATCGGCTGCAGCAGGTAATCAGGATGATCATGCTAAGCTGAAAACCGTGCTGCAAAACTTACCCGCAGACCAACTGCTTCCGGTCGCCCGCGCCTTTAGCCAATTTTTGAATCTGACTAATATTGCTGAGCAATACCATACGGTGTCGCGCCAATCTGACACCCATGAGTGTAGCCCCGATGCGATTGATAACCTGCTCCGACGCGTCAGCCAAGGTGAGATTGATGCCAATGACGCGCAGAAGGCGATCGCCGATTTAAAAATTGAGTTAGTCCTGACCGCGCACCCCACTGAAATTGCGCGCCGCACCACCATTCATAACTTGGTGCAAATCAATAAATGCTTATCCAAACTCGAGCTGAGCGACTATTTAGGCGCCGACGAGCGAGCCAAAACCGAGAAACGCCTTGAACAGTTGATTGCACAAGCCTGGCATACCGATGTGATTCGCCAAGAGCGCCCGACACCGCTCGACGAGGCCAAGTGGGGCTTCGCGGTGATTGAAAATTCATTATGGCAAGCAGTGCCCGCATTTTTACGCCAATTCGATCAGCAGCTTGAGAGCCACTTAGACATCAACTTGCCCATTGATGCCAAGCCAGTACAAATTTCCTCTTGGATGGGCGGCGATCGCGACGGCAACCCGTATGTCACCAGCGAGGTCACCCGTGAAGTGATGCTGCTTTCACGCTGGAAAGCCGCCGACCTGTATTTGCGTGATGTGCAAGATCTGATCAGCGAACTGTCGATGACTCAGTGTGATGACACCGTGCGCGAGATGGCCGGCGAGGCGCACGAACCGTATCGCGCGATCTTGAAAACGCTGCGCAGTCAGCTCAATCACACATTAAGTTATTTAGATGCCAAGCTGAAAGGCGAACGCACGTCATCACAGGGCATTCTGACCGACACCCAGCAGCTGTGGCAGCCATTACTGGCGTGTTATCAGTCACTCCACCAATGCGGCATGGGCATTATTGCCGACGGCAAGTTGCTTGATTTGCTTCGCTGCGTGCAATGTTTTGGCGTTCACTTAATCAAGCTCGATATTCGCCAAGAAAGCACTCGTCATGCCGATGTGCTCTCAGAAGTGACCCGCTATTTGGGGATGGGCGATTACGCGCAATGGAGCGAGCAAGACAAACAAGCCTTCTTGATCCGTGAATTGTCCTCGAAACGGCCGCTATTACCCCGTGATTGGACCCCGTCGGATGACGTCAAAGAAGTGATCGACACCTGCCGGGTGATTGCCCAGCAGCCGCGTGAAGCGCTTGGTGCCTATGTGATTTCAATGGCGAGGACCGCCTCGGACGTGCTGGCGGTACATTTGATACTCCAAGAAGCCGGCTGCCCATTCCGCATGGATGTGTGCCCGTTATTCGAAACCTTGGACGACCTGAACAACGCGGAATCAGTCATTGGCGAGCTCATGGCGATTGATTGGTACCGTGGCTTTACTCAGAACTTCCAAATGGTGATGATAGGCTATTCGGACTCAGCTAAAGATGCCGGGGTGATGGCAGCCGGTTGGGCGCAATATCGCGCCATGGAAGCACTGGTCAACTTATGCGATGACCAAGGGGTTGATCTAACTCTCTTCCATGGCCGTGGCGGCACCGTAGGCCGTGGCGGTGCGCCCGCCCATGCCGCCTTGTTGTCACAGCCCCCTCGTAGTTTAAAAGGTGGCCTCCGTGTGACCGAACAAGGCGAGATGATCCGCTTTAAACTGGGGCTGCCCGATGTCGCGGTCAACAGTTTGAACCTCTACACCAGCGCCATTTTGGAAGCTAACCTGCTACCGCCACCAGAGCCCAAACAAGAGTGGCGTGCGCTGATGGATACCTTGAGTGACATTTCTTGCCAAGCCTATCGCGATGTGGTTCGCGGCCATGAGCAATTTGTGCCTTACTTCCGCTCCACCACACCAGAGCTTGAGCTCGGTAAGTTACCACTGGGCTCACGCCCTTCTAAGCGCAACCCGCAAGGCGGGGTGGAAAGCTTACGGGCAATTCCTTGGATTTTCGCCTGGAGTCAAAATCGCCTCTTACTTCCGGCTTGGCTAGGCGCTGGACAAGCGATCGATCATGCCATTTCCAAAGGCCATAAAGCCCAGCTAGAAGAAATGTGTCGTGAGTGGCCATTCTTCTCCACCCGGCTTGGCATGCTGGAGATGGTGTTTACCAAAACCAACCTCGATATTGCCAAATACTATGATCAGCGTTTGGTCGATGAAAGCCTCTGGCCTTTGGGTGAATCACTCCGCGATCAATTACGCCAAGACATTCAAGTGATTTTGGCGGTGGAAAACAGCGATAACCTGATGGAGCAAAACCCATGGGGCGCTGAGGCGATTCGCTTACGTAATATTTACGTCGAGCCACTGAATATGCTGCAAGCTGAGCTGTTATACCGTACACGGCAATGTGAAGAGGACGATCAGTCGCTTGACGATGCCTTGATGATCTCCATCGCGGGCATTGCCGCAGGCCTGCGTAACACCGGCTAATCGACCCAAGCCGTACCCTCTGGTGCGGCTTTTTTTTGTATCAAGCAAGCAAATAGAAACCGACGCACACGCGAGATTTTTTATCCATAGCCACGTCTAAGGCTTGCTGTTACATTGATAGTATTATTACTATGGAAGGTCGCGGTGACGCGATTTAACAACGCAAAGGAAAACGCAAAGGAATTGCCATGAAAGACGAAACCCTCTCGATTCATCACGGTTATCAGACCGATCCGACCACCAAATCAGTCGCTACCCCCATCTATCAAACCGTCGCCTATGAGTTTGATAACGCCCAACATGGTGCTGATCTGTTTAACCTCGATGTGCCGGGCAATATCTATTCGCGGATCATGAATCCCACCAACGATGTATTAGAACAACGTGTGGCGGCATTAGAGGGCGGTATCGCAGGCCTATGCGTCAGTGCTGGCGCCGCGGCAATTACCTATGCAATCCAAACCCTGGCCAAGGCCGGTGATAACATTGTCGCCACACCACAGCTTTACGGCGGCACCTATACCTTGTTTGCTCATATGCTCCCCGAACAAGGCATTGAAGTACGTTTTGCCCAAAGTGACGACGCCAGTGCGATTGAAGCGCTGATTGATGCCAATACCAAAGCGGTGTATTGCGAATCAGTTGGTAATCCGGCCGGCAATATTGCCGATATCCCCGGTCTTGCCAAGGTTGCCCACGCGCACGGTGTCCCTTTGGTGGTCGACAATACCGTGGCCACGCCCGTGCTATGCAAACCGATTGAACATGGCGCCGATATCGTGGTGCACTCGCTAACCAAATACATTGGCGGCCATGGCACCACCCTAGGCGGTATGATCGTTGATGGCGGCACCTTTGATTGGGTGGCACATCAAGCCCGCTTCCCGCAATTTTCACAGCCCGAGCCGGCGTATCACGGCGTGGTCTATAGCGATACCTTTGGTCCGGCGGCATTTATTGCCCGCGCGCGTACCGTGCCTTTACGTAACAGCGGCGCCGCCTTATCGCCGATGAACGCCTTTATGTTGATGCAAGGTCTCGAAACCTTGAGCCTGCGTATGGAGCGTCACTGCGAGAATGCCAAAGCGGTGGCGGATTACCTTGCCAGTCATTCAGCGGTGGCATGGGTGAACTATGCCGGTCAACAAAATCATCCTCATTACCAACGTGCCCAGTCGCTTATCCGCGGTGGACTGCCCGCATCACTGCTGTCTTTCGGCTTAAAAGGTGGCTTTGATGAGGGGGTACAGTTTTATGATGCGCTGAATGTATTTAAACGCCTGGTCAATATTGGTGATGCTAAGTCACTTGCTTGCCATCCCGCCTCTACCACCCATCGTCAACTGAATGAGCAAGAGCAAGCGAAAGCCGGGGTGACCCCAGAAATGATCCGTCTTTGTGTCGGCATTGAGCATATTGATGACATCATTGCCGACCTTGAACAAGCATTGAGTGCAGTAAAATAGCCCGAGATAGGCGACTCATGCGAACCGATTGTCATAAATAAATGTGGATATAAAAGATGTCACTTCCCCATGTCATACTGACGGTACTCAGCAACTGCGAAGCCACGGGTTATGATATTACCAAGGCGTTTTCTACCACTATCAGTAATGTGTGGAAAGCCAGCCATCAACAGGTATATCGTGAACTGACTAAGCTCGCCGAGCGAGGCGCTGTGACCTATCGACTTGAGCCGCAAGTCGGCAAACCAGATAGAAAAGTCTATGCTATCACCCCTGTCGGCACCGAGGTGTTAGAGGCGTGGTTTATCCAAGCGCCTAAGCTGGCCCCGCCTCGCGACGAGTACGTCGCACGCCTACTCAGCTGTGAGGTCTTGGATCCCGCGCCGATGCTCGAGCATATCAATAACTTGATTGCGGAATCACAACAACTACTTAATCATTATGCTCTGCTTGAGCAGCGTGATTACGGTCAATCCACATCATTAACGCAACAGCAACGCCTCATGCGATTAGCATTACGACGCAGCATTCATCAACGTCGCGCTTGGATGGCCTGGGCGCAAGAAGTGCGCGATGAGCTTACGATGCTGGCGGCCAGCGCCTAATCAAAACAATAAACACAACTCGCAACCTAGGCGCCCCACGAAACGGGGCGCTTTTTTTGGCTCAAGGTAAACCGGTTTAGCGGTTTAGCGGTTTAGCTAAGGTGCGACAGCCAATGGGCGAACCCCCAAAGTATGGCAAAGTGCATAGGTCAATTCGGCCCGGTTGAGGGTATAAAAATGAAAATCTTTTACCCCTTCACGGCTGAGTACGCGCACCATATCGATAGCAATCGAAGCACCGACCATCTGCCGGGTCACAGGGTCATCCTCAAGACCTTGATACTGTTTGTGCATCCACTGTGGGACACGCACATGCGTCATTTGCGCAAACCGAGAAGCCTGCTTAAAGTTGGAGACGGGCAAAATCCCCGGCACAATCTCGACATCAATCCCCGCCGCCACACAGCGGTCACGAAAACGTAGGTAGCTTTCCACATCAAAGAAAAACTGGGTAATGGCACGACTGGCACCGGCATCGACTTTCCGTTTCAGATTAATGAGGTCCGCTTGCGCACTTTTCGCTTCCGGGTGCACTTCAGGATAAGCGGCGACAGAAATATCAAAGTCATGTTCTTCTTTGAGCAACCGCACCAAGTCCGCCGCATACATAGTCGGCTTTTTCTCCGGCGACGGTAAGTCTCCGCGCAAAGCCACAATGTCACGAATACCATTTTGCCAGTAGTCACGGGCAATATGGCGCAGCTCATCTTCAGTGGCATCGATACAGGTTAGATGGGGCGCCGCCGCGACCCCCGTTTGATCATGAATACTTTTCACGATGTCATGGGTGCGATCACGCTCACCAGAATTGGCGCCATAAGTCACTGACATAAACTTAGGTTTAAGCCCTTTGAGGCGATGCACGGAATTCCAGAGGGTTTCTTCCATACTGGGCGTGCTGGGCGGAAAAAACTCAAATGAGACGTTAATATCACCGTCTAAGTCGGCAATATTCTGATTAAGTGCATCAATGTGGCCTGCGTGCGTATAGCTCATACCCTCTCCCTGCAACCGGTTTTATTCGCGATGATGTGCGTTTTTGGTTTATACGTTTAGACGTCCATATGTCTAAATGTTGTCGTTATCTGGGTGAAATGTCAACGATCTCAGCCATGAAAAGAACTCATAGTATTATGAAGATAGTCAACATGCAGGAAGCCACCGAGAGCAGCAGCCAAAAGCGCGTCATATAACGTGATCTTCAGATAAAAAAAAGCTGTCTTATGTGGAGTAAGACAGCTTTCACGTTTGCGAAGATCACGTTTACTAAAAGGACATTAGTGAAGACGCCCAATTAAGCGATTCAGATCAGATTGTATCGCCCCAGCAGTGACATCCCGCCCCGCCCCCGGTCCGCGGATCACTAATGGATTTTCACGATACCATTGGCTTTCAATCGCAAACACATTATCACAGGGCAGTAGATGCGCCAGCGGATGCTCACTCGGTAAGGTTTCTAAGCTCACCTGCGCATTACCATTGGCTTCTAGACGCGCCACATAGCGCAACACGGCGCGATCTTGCTGCGCTTTTTCCAATCGCTCCTGTAAACACGCATCCATTTGATGGGCGTTATCGAGAAACGCATCTAACGACAAAGATTGCAGCGCTGGCGGTATCAGTGACTCAACCTTGACCTGCTCGGGCTCCAATGACAGGCCCGCCTCTCTTGCGAGAATCACTAATTTACGCACCACGTCGGCACCCGACAGATCGTCACGCGGATCAGGTTCAGTTAGCCCTTGCTGCCATGCCTGTTCAAGTAAAGCACTGAACGGGACCTCGCCGGTGAATTGCAAAAAAAGCCAGGATAACGTGCCGGAAAAGATCCCTGAGAGTGCGAGGATATGATCACCGCTTTCACGTAAGTCTTGAACCGCATAGTTAATCGGCAGCCCAGCGCCTACCGTGGCGTTATATAACCAATGGCGCCCCGTTTTTGCAAACGCATGTTGAATCGCATGGTATTGTTCGGCCGGTGCCGCGCCGGCTTCTTTGTTGGCGGAGATTAAATGAAAACCATGCTCGGCGAGACGCGGATAGAGAGCTGCCAGTGAGGTATTGGCAGTGACATCCAAAATCACCACATCATCATAAGGATGATTCAATAAGCGTGTTAACCATTCATCATCAAAGTATGGCGTGCCATTGTCATCAAAGTCATCCCTGATCTGCATTGGATCGATGCCAGCAAAATCTAACCATTGATTACGACTATCTACCACAGAAATCAGCGACACCTCCTTGCCATGGCGCTTTTCGAGGTGCGATTTTTGCTCGGCAAACAAGCTGAGCCAACGCGCGCCAATGTTTCCTTTTCCTACCAACACCAAGCCAATGCGACGTTGGGCTTGGAACAGCGCATCATGTAAGCTGGCCACAAGGGCAGGCGTATGCACCTGACGCAAAATCGCCACCATGCTCAGTCCAGATGCAGATTCACTGATAAACTCTACAGGCTGTGACTTCAGCTGCTGATAAAAACCATGACAGTGCACGGGATTATTGACCACGCCGGCTCCGACGGCAGCAACCATATTAAACCCTTCGCGCAGCTTCAACTCCGCGGATAGCCCGGCATCCTGGATCTGGGCCATGACCGAGGCCACGACCTCCGCCGTAAAGGCCAGTAAGATACGATACTGATCATCTTGATAATCCGTCGCCAGTGGTTGCACTTTCAGCTGAGAGAGGATACGGCTCAACTCTTGTTTAATTGCCTGAAAATCTTGCCCGCGGGCGACATCAAACTGCAATAGACACACATCATCCAAAGATGTAATGATTTTTGCCCCGCGTCCGGTAGCCAGTACACGCTCTATATGGGTCGAGCCACTGTCGGGGGCCTGGGTACAACGTAAGGTCAGATCGGTCGCACTTTGCGCCACTGGCTGTAAAGTACGGCTATGAAGCACGGGTGCCGCCAAGCGTGCCAATTCGCCTGCTTCATCCAATCGGATTAAGGGTAACAAGCAAGCATTCTCGACATGGCGTGGATCCGCACTGTATACACCGGCAACATCACTCCATATAGTCACGCGGCGGACCCCCGCTAACGCACCGAGTACCGTGGCCGAATAATCTGACCCGTTACGCCCCAAAAGCACGGTTTCCCCAGCTTGATTTTGCGCCATAAATCCCGTAATCACGACGTGAGATTGCGTGTGCTGAGAAAGTTGCTGCCGTAATAGTGGCCATGATGCGCCGCGATCGACCTCGGGTTGAGCCGCACGTTCCGCGCGTAAACAGTGGCGCGAGTCCAACATCACCGCCTGACGACACTGCTGATTAAGCAGCGCGGCTAATAAACGCGCCGACCAAACCTCTCCGAACCCTTGCACATCGGCTTGTACGCTGTCGCTCAGCGCTGTCTCCCCGAGCGACGCGAGCGTCGCGATGTCAGCAGATAAGGCATCAACCAACTGTTGTTTGTGATCACCGTTGATCAGATTTTCAATCAAGTCTTGCTGAAAGGCACGAACGCCTTGCAAGGTCTCATGCGCCAACCGGCCATCTTTGCCCAGTTGAGCGAGCCAAGCAATGAGCTGATTGGTCGTTTTCCCCGCCGCAGAGACCACAATTAAGTCGTGCGCCTTTGCATGCCCCGTCAGCACATCGACCACACGGCGATAACAATCTGGGCTCGCTAAACTGCTGCCACCAAATTTATGCAATTGGCGTTGTGATTCGGGGGCGGTGTCCATCGGTTGCGCGTGCATGGCGAGGTCTCTCTTGGTCTCAATAAATATCAATAAAGCGGCGTGCTATGACAGCAACACCTATAGCAATCGGTTTTACTGGTTAGCTAAATGGGCGAAGGCATGCGCCAAATCGGCCACTAAGTCTTCTGCGTCTTCTAGTCCAATAGAAAAACGCAACAACGTCGGGGTAATGCCAGCCTCGGCTTGCGCGTCATCACTCATCGCACGATGGGTCATTGACCCTGGATGCGTGACCAGACTTTCTACCCCGCCCAGCGACTCGGCAAGCGCAAATAAAGATAAGCCTTCAATAAAACGTGCGATCCCAGCGGAGTCCGTGTCCAGCTCGAGGCTGAGCATACTACCAAATCCAAACTGCTGACGGGCGGCAATCTCATGGCCTGGATGTGTCGCCAAACCGGGATAGTAGAGTTGCCGCACCGCAGGGACTGTTTGCAAATAGGTTAATACCGCTTGCGTATTTTGCTGATGTTGTTTAACCCGAGCGCCCAAGGTACGCAACCCTCGCAATGTCATATAACTGTCAAAGGCGTTGCCTGTCGCGCCCAAGCAGTTGCCCCACCACGCTAATGTTGCAGCCAATTCAGGCGTCTTCGCCACTACAGCGCCACCGACAATATCAGAGTGACCATTAATAAATTTAGTAGTGGAATGCACGATGATGTCCGCACCCAGTGAAAAAGGCTGTTGGAGTGCTGGCGATAAAAAGGTGTTATCGACCACCACCCATGCCCCCACTTGGTGGGCCTGTTGGCAGATTTTAGCAATATCGACCACACGCAATAGCGGATTAGAGGGTGTTTCAACTAACACCAGTTTCGGCTGTTTTGCCAGCGCAGCGGTTAACGCCTGGTGATCAGATTGATCGACAAAACTGACCTGCCAAATCCCTTGCTTGGCGCGTGACTCTAACAAGCGATAGGTACCACCATAACAGTCGTGCGGTGCAACAATATGATCCCCTGCATCCAGTAAAGACAACACCAAGTTAATGGCTGCCATCCCACAGTTCGTCACCACGGCACCGGCTCCGCCCTCCAGTTCCGTTAACGCTTGCTCTAACTGAGCTCGAGTTGGATTGCCCCCACGGGCATAATCATAAGTGGGAACGTCGCCAAAAGCAGGAAAACGATAGTTGGTTGATAAATACAAAGGCGGCACAACCGCATGATGTTGCGTGTCAGTGCCAATTCCTGTTCGAACGGCAATGGTGTCGGTTTTTTTACCTGTCATGGTTCATCCTTGCTCTTGTTGCGCTGGCACGATTTACGTGATCCAGTCGTCATCATACTACCTTACCTCTGTACTTTTAGGACGTCAACACTTCTAGACGTCTAAACACCTTTGCATGTGGCGGTTAATATAGCTAAAATCTCCGCAGCATCATTCTGGGTATTCCATAATCAAGATAGGTGAGACATGGCGCAGTGGAACGGCGATTACATTAATCCGTATGCCGAACATGGTAAAAAGAAAGAGCAGGTAAAGAAGATCACCGTCTCTATCCCACTTAAAGTATTAAAAATTCTTACTGATGAGCGCACTCGCCGTCAGGTTCATAACCTGCGTCATGCGACCAACAGTGAGCTATTGTGTGAGGCATTTTTACATGCCTATACCGGGCAGCCTCTGCCAACCGATGACGACATCCGTAAGGATAAACCCGATAGCATTCCTGCCGAGGCACGTCGGATCATGGAAGAGTTAGGTATTGAGTTTGACGACAGTGAATACTAAACAAAAAAACCGCCATCGGCGGTTTTTTTATGGTAAGACACTGTTTTCTAATTACAACATGTTTTCTTTACAGCATGTTTTCTTTACAACATATAGTTGTCTGGCATCTCAATACGGGCTACGCCGGTTTCGACGGCCGCAAGCGCCACGGCACGTGCTACCTTGGGCAGTAAACGGGCATCCATCGGCTTGGGAATGATGTAATCCGGGCCAAAACTGAGTGAAGACAAGCCCGCGGCATCCAAGACAGATTGTGGTACAGGCTCTTTCGCCAAACCACGAATCGCTTCAACGGCGGCCAACTTCATCGCATCATTAATTTCACTGGCACGCACATCTAATGCTCCCCGGAAAATAAACGGAAAACACAAGACGTTATTCACCTGATTCGGGTAATCCGAACGCCCCGTTCCAATGATCAGATCATCCCGGACTTGGTGCGCAACCTCTGGGTTAATTTCAGGATCTGGGTTTGAGCAGGCAAACACGACAGGCTTATCAGCCATCAGTTTTAATGCCTCAGGCGAGAGCAAATCCGGGCCTGATACGCCAACAAAGAGATCCGCACCTTCAATCACATCTTCGAGGGTACGCTTATCCGTGTTATTGGCAAACAACTGCTTATACTTGTTAATGTCATCACGACGGGTGTGAATCACCCCTTTGCGATCCAGCATGTAAATCTTTTCGCGCTGGGCGCCACATTTAATCAATAGCTCCATACAGGCCACCGCAGCGGCACCCGCACCGAGACACACGATGGTGGCTTCACCAATATCTTTGCCTTGCAACTCGAGCGCGTTAAGCATCCCCGCAGCAGTGACAATCGCGGTACCATGTTGATCATCATGGAAGACAGGCACTTCACAGCGTTCAATCAGCTGCTTTTCGATCTCAAAACAATCTGGGGCTTTGATATCTTCAAGGTTGATACCGCCAAAGGTGTCAGCAATATTGGCTACGGTATCAACAAACTCATCGATGGTGCGGTGTTTAACTTCAATGTCGATCGAGTCCAAGCCGGCAAAACGCTTGAACAATAACGCTTTGCCTTCCATGACAGGCTTTGACGCCATCGGCCCTAAATTCCCTAACCCCAAAATCGCGGTGCCGTTTGAGATCACCGCAACCATATTGCCTTTACCGGTATAGCGATATACGGCATCCGCATCTTGGGCTATTTCACGCACAGGTTCAGCAACGCCTGGGCTGTAGGCGAGAGCAAGATCCGCCGCTGAATCAGCAGGCTTACTGAGTTCGACAGAGATTTTTCCGGGTGTAGGGTATGCATGATAATCCAGCGCTTGCTGGCGTTTATCGTCCGACATGTCATTTTCCTAGTTATTATCGTGAAGGGGTAACCAATACCGGCAGGGAAGGATGACCGATATTAGCCAGACACTCTACAAACCACACAGGAAAGGTTTGTATAAGGGTAAAGATGGTAACGCAGCGGGGAAACGTCCACCAGTACTAACGCCGTATTCGCGATGATGCTCGGACCTGTTGTCCGAATACTAGGACGATACGATCAAAAAAAGGGACGCTGATGCGTCCCTTCTCTATATTCGGTCAATAGCTGCTTATTTTTTGCTGCTAAGGGCACCGAAACGTTTCTTAAAGCGATCAACACGGCCACCAGCATCAAGGATACGCTGCTTACCGGTGTAGAATGGGTGACATTTGTCACACACGTCTAGGTTGATGTTTTTACCTAGGGTTGTGCTGAACGCAAATTCGTTACCGCAAGAGCATTTTGCTGTGACGGCTTTGTACTCTGGATGGATACCAGCTTTCATAGGGATAACCTCATTTTAAAGGCCGTGTCGCTCTCCCGATCCTAAGCCGGGCACCACACGTCGTTAACAAATATTTTCTAAGGCGCGCAATTCTAATCAAGCCCCCTCGGTTTCGCAACTTTTTTGTGCAATCACCACGCCGCGTCACCGTACAACAAGGCTTTGCCAACCGAAGGCGAACCGTTACACTGAGCCCCCTTCTGGTCAATAAGATGTTGTGATGGAACAGTTTGCTCAGGTGGCCCTACCGGTCCCGTTAGCGAAAACTTTTGATTACCGAATCGGTGAGAATCAACACCCCATCATCGGTGGGCGGGTAAAAGTGCCCTTTGGCCGCCAGCACAAGGTTGGCATTGTCACCGGCTTATCCGCAACCGCCAGTGTGGACGCGAGCCAACTCAAGGTGCTCGATGCCGTATTGGATACCCAACCGGTTTGGACGCCCGGCGTCTATCATTTACTCCACTGGGCAAGCCGCTTTTATCATCATCCGCTAGGGGATGCGATGGGCGCTGTGATGCCAACCCTGCTTCGAAAAGGACGCCCTGCGGCATTACAACAGCAAAAATGGTGGCAAATTACCGAGTCAGGACAAAACCAACCCCTCTCGGGCCTGAGCCGTGCCCCTAAACAAGCTCGGGTATTGCAGTTGCTCACACACGGCCCTGCCACCCATGCCGACTTGATCGAACAAGACATCGGCGCACCAGTGCTAAAAACCCTGGCCGAAAAAGGTTGGATAGCCCCCTACACACCACCGCTAAACGCTCAAGCCTGGCAACCGCATTTTGCCGTCACCGAAGACAAACCGGCACTCAACCATGAACAGGCGATGGCGGTTGCCACCATCAATGCCAATGACGGCTTTGCTTGTGCTTTACTCGAGGGGATCACCGGTTCAGGGAAGACAGAGGTCTACCTAAACGTGCTCGAACCTGTGCTTGCTCGCGGTGAACAAGCCTTAATTTTGGTACCAGAAATCGGCCTCACCCCACAAACCATTCGCCGGTTTGAGCGCCGCTTTCATGTCCCGGTAACCGTGATGCATTCAGGCTTAAATGATAACGATCGACTAAAAGCCTGGTTGGCCGCGCGCGAGAATCAAGCAGCAATCGTCATTGGTACACGGTCTGCCCTGTTCACGCCGATGGCTAATTTAGGCATCATCATTATTGACGAAGAGCATGACCCCTCGTATAAACAGCAAGATAGCTTTCGTTATCATGCCCGAGACTTAGCGGTTATGCGTGGTCATGAAGAAAAAGTGCCGGTAATACTCGGTTCTGCCACCCCCTCTTTGGAAAGCTTGTATAACGCAAAAACCGGTAAATATCAGTACCTCAAGCTGACTCAGCGTCCAGGAAATGCGGTGACCGCACGTCAGGGAATACTCGATATTAAGGGCCATTACCTCGACGCTGGATTATCCGCGCCGCTGATCGCCGAAATGCGCCAGCACCTGCAACAAGGTAATCAGGTCATGTTGTTTTTAAATCGCCGTGGCTATGCGCCCGCCATGATGTGCCATGAGTGTGGCTGGCTCGCGAATTGTCAACGTTGTGATGCTTACTACACCCTTCACCAGCAACAGCAAGAATTGCGTTGTCATCATTGTGGCCACCAAAAACCCGTTCCGCACCAGTGTCACGATTGTGGCTCCACCCAGTTAATCAGTGTCGGCGTGGGCACCGAGCAGCTTGAAAGCCAGTTGGGCGAGCTCTTTCCTGAGTATAAAACCGTGCGTATTGATCGCGACAATACCCGCCGTAAGGGCAGCTTGGAAACCTACCTTAATGGCATAGAAAAGGGCGAATATCAGATTCTACTGGGCACACAAATGCTCGCTAAGGGCCATCATTTTCCCAATGTCACCCTAGTGGCGTTAGTTGATGTCGACGGTGCCTTGTTTAGTAACGACTTTCGCGCGCCTGAACGGTTGGCGCAACTGATGGTGCAAGTCGCCGGCCGCGCCGGTCGCGCCAGCAAGCCAGGGACGGTGCTATTACAAACGCACCATCCCGAGCATAGCCTGATCCAATCGCTGGTGCACAAAGGCTATCAAGCCTTTGCGGAGTCGGCGCTCACTGAACGCCGCCAAGCTTGGCTTCCGCCCTATACGTTCTTAAGTTTATTTCGCGCCGAAGGCCATGAAGAAAACAGTGTGCAGCAGTTTTTACAACAAGTACGTCAAACGCTCGCTGCCTCCCCCATTCAACACGATGAAAGCCATATCATGGGCCCTATGCCCGCAGCGATGGCCAAACGCGCGGGCCGTTATCGCTGGCAATTATTAATCCAAGCCCCAAGTCGAAAAGTGATGCAGCAGTGGCTAACGGTGGCTCTTCCTGCAATTCATCAATTACTCCTTTCGCGCAAAGTACGTTGGTCTTTAGATGTCGAGCCGCAAGACCTTTCTTAATACTCCCTTGCCGTAAGTCGACACAAGTCACACTTTCATTGCAATAAGTGTTAGCTTGTCCGTGTTTAAATTGGACAAGCATAGGTAAAATAGGGCCGCAATTGGCTAAGAAAACAGGTCAGATGAGCTAATAACTGTTTGATCTCACAATATAGATAACAAGAGGACTGTCATTATGGCGACAATGAAGGACGTTGCCCACATTGCCGGTGTATCCACAGCAACGGTATCGCGCGCGCTGATGAACCCAGAGAAGGTGTCAGCCAGCACGCGTAAAAAAGTTGAACATGCTGTGGTTGAAGCTGGTTATTCCCCTAATTCACTTGCGCGTAACTTGCGTCGCAATGAATCAAAAACCATCGTCGCTATTGTACCGGACATTTGTGATCCCTACTTCAGTGAGATTATTCGCGGCATTGAAGAAGCCGCCATGGAGCATGGCTACCTGGTTCTACTGGGTGACAGTGCCCAGCAACACCACCGTGAAAATTCATTCGTCAATCTGGTGTTTACTAAACAAGCGGATGGCATGCTGCTGCTTGGCTCCGACGTCCCTTTTGATGTCAGCAAGCCTGAGCAAAAAAACTTACCGCCACTGGTCATGGCCTGTGAATATGCGCCCGATCTGGAATTACCGACGGTTCATATCGATAACCTTACCGCTGCCTTTGAAGCGGTTAATTATCTCACCCAAGTCGGCCATACTCGGATTGCTAACATTACCGGCGTGCCGGAGACAGCATTAACGCAGTTCCGCTCACAAGGGTATCAGCAAGCGTTACATCGAGCGGGGATCACCATCAATCCAGCGTATAGCGTCGTCGGTGACTTTAGTTTTGCCTCCGGAGCGCGTGCCATCACCAACTTGCTCTCACTGCCTGAGCCACCCACTGCGGTATTCTGTCACTGCGATGTCATGGCCGTCGGCGCGATGCAACAAGCGAAACGTTTAGGCATGCGGGTCCCGCAAGATATCTCCATTGTTGGCTTTGATGATATCCAATTCGCCGAGTATTGCGATCCACCACTCACGACCGTTTCGCAGCCTCGCTATGACATTGGCCGCCAAGCCATGTTGATGCTGCTAAACACGTTACAAGGACGAGAAGTGAACCCCGGCTCCCGGCTTTTGGACGCCAAGCTGGTGATCCGTGAGAGTGTCGCCCCTCCGTCTCGGTAGTAAGACTAGTCAGCACGGGCTCAAGCCAGTAATATGAGCCCTTTACTGGCTTCTTAATTTGATTATTTGCTGTGGCAACTCGTGATTACGTTAAACGTGGTAAAGCGCCGCGTAAAAAAAATACTCGCCGCCAACCGACCAAGACGCGGGCTGGATTCCCATTTAAATGGGCGCTGCTTGCTGTCGTCTTAGTGGGTGCGTTTGCTTATGGCCTGTATTGGTTGAGCAAAACCGATACACCGACACCCCCTTCTCCCCCCGTGTCTCACACGCAACCGGCCACGCAAAGCCAGGTAGAAAGTCTACCGAAAAAACCCAAAGAAAAGTGGAGTTACATCGAAGAGCTGGAGAGTAAAGAAGTGGAAGTGAAAGCCAAAGCGCTGCCACAATCGACCCGTCCTTACCTCATGCAATGCGGTGCTTACCGTAGCCAGGGGCAGGCTAATGAGCGTAAAGCGATCATTGCGTTTCAAGGGCTAGAAAGCCAAATCAAGATAAGCCAAGGGGAAAAAGGCACTTGGCACCGAGTTGTACTAGGGCCCTACACGCACAAACGTCAGGCAGAGCGTGACCGGAACATGCTCCAACGAGCAGGCATCGAGCCTTGTGCTATTTGGTACTGGGAATGGTGAGGCGGGAAAGTATGACCCTCTCCCCTTGAAAAGTCAGCGTCAAAACCCAACCATCTAGATTAATCACCCATCTGGTGCACCAGACACAAACAAAGAGGTTCCCGTGACTACAATCGTCTCCGTCCGTCGCGAAGGTAAAGTGGTTATTGCTGGCGATGGTCAAGTATCGCTCGGCAATACCGTAATGAAAGGTAATGCGCGAAAAGTTCGTCGCTTGTATAACGGCCAAGTACTTGCTGGTTTTGCTGGCGGTACCGCAGATGCCTTTACCTTATTTGAGCGCTTTGAGCGTAAGCTTGAGCTCCACCAAGGGCACCTAACCAAAGCAGCCGTTGAGCTTGCCAAAGAATGGCGAACCGATCGCGCGCTGCGTCGCCTTGAAGCCCTACTGGCTGTCGCGGATGAAACCGCTTCCTTAATCATTACCGGTAATGGTGATGTGGTTGAGCCCGAGCGCGATCTAATTGCTATTGGCTCAGGCGGTAACTATGCGCAAGCCGCCGCCATTGCCATGTTAGAAAACACCGAGTTAGACGCCCGCGAGATTGCAGAGAAAGCGCTAACCATCGCCGGTGATATATGTGTGTTTACAAACCAACAACACACGGTTGAAGAACTCGAGAGTAATAAACAGGATTAGTGATGTCTGAAATGACTCCACGCGAAATCGTGCACGAACTTGACCGCCATATTATTGGTCAAGACAATGCCAAACGTGCGGTGGCGATCGCACTGCGAAACCGCTGGCGCCGTATGCAACTGCCAGAAGACTTGCGTGCGGAAGTGACCCCGAAAAACATCTTGATGATTGGCCCCACCGGTGTCGGTAAAACCGAAATTGCACGTCGTCTTGCGCGATTAGCTAATGCGCCTTTTATTAAGGTAGAAGCGACCAAATTCACCGAAGTCGGCTATGTGGGTAAAGAAGTCGAAACCATTATTCGTGATCTTGCGGATGTGGCGATGAATCTGACCCAGCAGCAGGCGATGGAAAAAGTCAAATTCCGCGCCGAAGAACAAGCGGAAGATCGTATCCTCGACATCTTGCTGCCTCCAGCGCGTGATGCATGGGGCCAAAACGAAGCGACCCAAGAAGATTCGTCAACACGCCAAAGCTTCCGTAAAAAATTACGCGAAGGTAAACTTGACGACAAAGAAGTGGAAGTCGATGTTGCGGCGCCGCAAATGGGCGTAGAAATCATGTCACCACCGGGCATGGAAGAAATGACCAATCAGCTGCAAGGGATGTTCCAAAACCTTGCCGGCAACAGCACTAAAAAGCGTAAGATGAAAATCAAAGACGCAATGAAGGCGCTGACCGAAGAAGAAGCGGCTAAGCTGGTCAATCAAGAAGAAATCAAAGAGCAAGCCATCCACATGGTGGAAAACAATGGCATCGTGTTCGTGGATGAAATCGATAAGATTTGTAAGTCGGGTAACACCAGTGGTGGCGATGTATCACGTGAAGGTGTACAGCGTGATCTCTTACCGTTAGTTGAAGGCAGTACGGTCTCAACCAAGCATGGCATGATCAAAACCGATCATATCCTGTTTATTGCCTCTGGTGCATTTCAGGTCTCACGTCCGTCAGACTTGATCCCGGAACTACAAGGCCGTCTCCCGATCCGCGTCGAGCTAGAAGCATTGTCAACCAATGACTTCAAACGGATTCTTACCGAGCCGAACGCCTCACTGACCCAGCAATACTCGGCACTACTCAAAACCGAGGAGATTGACTTGAGCTTTGAGCCAAGCGGTATTGATGAGCTGGCTTCCGCGGCGTGGCGAGTCAATGAGAAAACCGAAAACATCGGTGCGCGTCGTCTGCATACCTTGATGGAGCGACTGATGGAAGATGTCTCATACGAAGCCAGTGAACGCGCCGGTCAACAGGTTGTGGTTGACGCAGAATACGTCCGTAGCCACCTCGAAGAGCTGGTAGATGACGAAGACTTAAGTCGGTTTATCCTGTAGTCACGACACGTCAACTATCGAACTTAGGGCAGCAAACGCTGCCCTTTTTGCATCAAAACTTGAGCTGGCGCAATAGGAAGCAGGATTTCAGTCGCGAACTCGTTACTCCTTGTGCTGCTTGCGTAATAATAGCGACATCGTTTTTTCGTCTCGAGGATCGCTATGCTGCACCCTACGCTCGCTATTTGGCTTGATGCTGCGCGACCCAAAACGCTGCCTTTGGCCGTGACATCCATTTTATCAGGGAGTGCGGTCGCCGCAGCGCAAGGCAACCTCTCTTGGTCTATCAGTGTCATGGCGCTGATCACCGCTTTATTCTTACAAATCCTCTCTAATCTTGCTAATGACTACGGGGATGCGATAAAAGGCACGGACAACATGACTCGTTTAGGTCCGATGCGTGCCATCCAATCGGGCAAAGTGAGCCTCGCCACCATGCGCCGCGCCCTGGCCTTCAATATTGCCCTCACCGTGTTAAGTGGCGGCGGACTGATCGCGATTGCCTGCCAACAGCCCACCGATATTATTAGCTTTTTATTGCTCGGCCTGATGGCCATCGTCGCTTCGATCACCTATACCGTCGGCAATAAACCTTACGGCTATCGAGGCCTCGGTGATTTATCGGTGCTGATGTTTTTTGGTTGGCTAGGCGTCGCCGGGACCTACTATTTGCAAGTTGGACAGATTGACTCGCTAGTGATCTTGCCTGCGACAGCATGCGGATTGCTGGCTGTCGGCGTGCTCAACATCAACAACTTACGAGACATTGATAATGATCGTGCTTGTGGCAAACACACCCTGGTCGTGCGCTTGGGTCCCGAGCGAGGCCGGCAGTACCATGTCATCCTACTTGCCGGTGCGATTGTTTGTTACTCATTATTTGCCGCGTTGACCTTACAAGCTTGGCTGGGATGGTTGTTCTTGGCGAGTGTGCCCTTATTGGTTCGCCACGGACGCGAAGTCTATCAAACGGCGAATGCGAACGCGCTTCGGCCAATGATGGGCAACATGGTGCGCTGCGCCTTAGTGACTAATGGGCTATTTATGACTGGGATGCTGTTAGTCTAATAAAGACACAGATTAGCCGCTTTGTCATTGCAAACCCTTATTGCCCCGTTATACTTGGACTTGCCATGTTGGCAGCGCAAGCTTGCCAGCCTTTTTCTGCCTCAACAAGAAGTTAGACTATGGAATACAATACCTCGGAACTATGCGACATGTACCTCGACCAAGTGGATGTCGTGGAGCCAATGTTTAGCTCTTATGGGGGCCGCAGCTCGTTTGGTGGCCAAATTACCACGGTAAAATGCTTCGAAGATACAGGCTTAATTCGCGAGATGGCCGAGCAAGACGGCGAGCAGCGAATTATGTTGATCGATGGCGGTGGCTCGTTACGTCGCGCCTTAATTGATGGCGAGATTGCACAGCTCGCGGCAGATAACGACTGGGCTGGCATGATTGTCTATGGCTGCGTGCGCGACGTGGATACCATCGATGAAATCGACATAGGTATCCAGGCCTTGGCCTCTATCCCTGTGGGCGCTGATGAACAAGGTACCGGTGAAACCGACGTCCCCGTGAACTTTGGCGGCGTCACCTTTTTGCCGGATGACCATGTCTATGCGGACACCACTGGCGTCATCTTATCGCCGGATCCGCTCAGCATCACTGAAGTCGACGAAGAAGACGATGATCTCGACGAGGATTAGTAGCGTAAGTTGACCGATAAAAAACAGAGCCCATCGGCTCTGTTTTTGGTTTATTCAACGCTCTCGATCTTACCGAGTAAGCTACGGATACGATTCTGCCAAGCTTCTTGCTCTTCTTTTAACTTGGCGTTTTCTTGCGCTAATTGCTCACGGCTTTCTTTTTCAGCCACTGCATCTTGCTCCAGCGACCCGTTCTTTTCTTTGAGCTCTTCGATTTCCATTTGTAGCAGCGAAATCGTATCCACCGCCATTTGTACTTTAGCTTCGAGTTGTTCTAATACTTCCAATGACATCAAGGCCACCTTATTTCTGACGATTGATCCCGTTACTGCTTATCCGGCAGTAACCCGTGCAACAGGTGTGCACCCCGACTTTATTGTACTCAGGTGGTGTCAGACTGCCACTATTCTCACTACCTATGCATGGACAAGTGCGCAAAAATGCAGCGACTTCGCCAACTATCGCACTGCGAAGATAAAAATCACCGCCGCACTCGTCACGCAAACGTTTTCTATTTCTGGTAAACTGCGCGCAAATTAGGCTAACGCCTGTCTTAATGTGGCTGACATTCCGGAGTACTCATGAAACGTGATCTCGCATTGGCTTTTTCTCGCGTCACCGAAGGCGCCGCTCTCGCGGGTTATAAGTGGTTGGGAAGAGGGGACAAAAACGCAGCCGATGGCGCAGCGGTTGAGGTAATGCGTACCTTGCTAAACCTGACCGAGATTGACGGTGAAGTCGTCATCGGTGAAGGGGAAATCGACGATGCCCCCATGCTATATATTGGCGAGCAAGTCGGCTTGGGCGGTGAAGCGGTTGATATTGCCGTTGATCCGATTGAAGGCACACGCATGACAGCAATGGGTCAGGCCAATGCCTTGGCAGTGCTGGCCGCTGGAGAAAAGGGCAGCTTTTTAAAAGCGCCAGATATGTACATGGAAAAATTAGTGGTGGGGCCTGGCGCCAAAGGTGTGATTGACCTCAATAAGCCCCTGCTTGAAAACCTCAAGAATGTCGCCATTGCGCTCGGAAAAACCCTCGACACCCTCGTCGTCGCCACCTTAGCAAAACCTCGTCATGATGCCATTATTGCCAGTATGCAAGCGCAAGGGATCCGAGTATTCGCCTTTCCAGATGGTGATGTAGCTGCTTCTATTCTAACCTGCATGCCAGAAAGTGAAGTGGATGTCATGGTTGGGATCGGCGGGGCGCCAGAGGGGGTCGTCTCTGCGGCCGTGATCCGTGCACTAGGCGGGGACATGCAAGGCCGTTTGCTCCCTCGACACGATGTGAAAGGTGACACCCCAGAAAACCGTGTTTACGGAGAGCAAGAGCTGGCCCGGTGTCAACAAATGGGGATTCAAGCCCACCAAGTCCTCACGCTGTCACAGATGGCCAGTAGCGATAATGTTGTCTTCGCCGCGACCGGCATCACCAAAGGCGACCTACTTGATGGGATCAGCCGACAGGGCGAGCTGGCCACGACAGAAACCCTGGTGGTACGTGGCCAATGTCGGACCATTCGCCGTATTCGCTCGACCCACTATTTAAGCCGTAAAGATGAAGCGATCAAACCGCACATCTTATAATCTTCACATTGATGAGTGCAGCCTCTGACTGGTCAAATCCATTGATTTCGATTACCCTTTTATAAATACTTTACTTTATTTAATTGTGAGTATGCGTTCGCACATTTGCAATTGGGGTAATCGAGGTCCGGACGATGAAATCCACTGACCGCATTTTAGACACCATAAAGCGCGAAGGCCGTGTCAGTGCAAAAGTCTTAGCGGATAACCTGAATATGACCACCATGGGCGTGCGTCAGCATTTACAAAGCCTTGAGCGTGATGGCTTGGTGGATTTTGAAGATATCCGCGCCAAAGTTGGCCGGCCCACTCGCCACTGGTCTTTAACCGCCACCGGACACCGACGGTTTGCGGATAGTCATCATGATTTATCCGTCACCTTGATCGATTCGGTGCAAGAGGTTTTTGGCGACCAAGGGGTCGCAAAAGTGATCGCCCAACGTGAAGCGGCCACCTTCGCCCAATACCAAGATGCGCTCAAAGATTGCGATAATTTAGAGGCTAAATTGCAAACCTTGGCGTATCTTAGAGAGAGCGAGGGGTATATGGCTGAGCTCCATCGAGACGGCGCTGACTATATGTTGATTGAACATCACTGCCCTATCTGTCAAGCAGCGAAAACCTGTCCTGCGCTATGTCGCTCAGAAATCCAGTTATTTCGACACTTACTGGGCGACCGCTATCGGGTGGAACGTGAAGAACACATTGTTTCAGGACAGCATCGCTGCACTTATCGCATTGGAGATAAAACGTGAGGAGGTAATATGGCCACTTGGATCAAGGCTGATGTCGTGGAGAACCAACATTGGACGAAGGATCTCTTCAGCCTGGTGTTATCCGCCCCTGTCGCGCCCTTTACGGCAGGCCAATTCACAAAGCTAGGGATGGAGATCGATGGCAAACTGATCCAGCGCGCCTATTCGTTTGTGAATCCTCCACAAAGTAAATACTTAGAAGTGTATGCGACACGTGTGGCTGACGGCCTAATGTCACCACGCCTTCACGCGCTCGAGCCGGGTGATAACGTGATGATTACCCAAGATCCAGCCGGCTACTTTACTCTAGATGAAGTACCACAAGGTCAACACCTTTGGATGTTTGCCACGGGGACAGCCATCGGCCCTTATATTTCGCTGATGGAGCAAGGCGATGTCTGGTCACGTTTTCGCAAAATTATCTTGGTCCATGCGGTACGTTTTGCTGCCGATTTAACCTATCAAGCACGCATTAACGCACTGGCAGAAAAATACCCTGACCAACTGGTGGTTCAGCCTTTTGTTAGTCGCGAACCTATAGCTGGCGCCTTATCAGGTAGGGTAACACACGCGCTCGAAGACGGATTGCTCGAACGCGTGGTTGGTCTGCCTCTGACCTCCGAGCACAGCCAGGTGATGTTATGTGGCAACCCAGCCATGGTAAAAGAAGTGAAAACACTGCTGGAAGGAAAAGGCCTCAGTAAAAACTTACGCCGCAAGCCCGGGAATGTGACCACTGAGCATTACTGGTAATTCCTCCCCCTGCTTTGCTGATACGCATACGGTAAAGCGGGGCATTTTTATCCACAAAAATAACCCCAGAAAAACGACGTTGATTCAATTAATTACTCAATACGTCGTCCACCTCTCTATCCACGGCGCCAGCTTAGCCAGACAGCGCAAGTTTGATCCCTGGCAAACCTCGACTCATAGTTACTTTAACGCTTTGGTAACATGGCCACGCGGCCGACGACGCGTAAGGAGTATGCGATGAAGACCCTTCCTTCTTTTGATGAGTTAGCGGCGTTGGCCCAGACTGACCCTCGTGCGCTAGAAACATTACGGCTTAAGATGAGCGAAGAGGTGATCGCCAATGCGTCCCACGCCACTCAGCCACAGCTCCATGCCATGTTAAGCCATATTAATCGTATGATTGATCATGGTAAAAATCCATTACACGTCAACATGATGCTCTTCCAAGCACTGACTCGTCAGTATTCGCGCTTTTCGACTGCGTTTACCAACCCAGACGCCTTGCGCAGCCACCAAGCGGACATCATGGAATTTAAAGTGGGACAAACAGCCAACGCCCCCACATCGCCAACTCAATCGAGATAAACCGGATTAAACCCCTATAGTGCATGATTGGGGCCGACCCACTTGCGATAACTGGTGGTATCCATGTCACGGACTTCCACCGTTAGGCTGGTGACATGGCCTGCATGCTCACGCAGCGGCCCGGTTAATGCGTCACTGATTTGCTGTTTTTGTTGATCACTGCGTCCAGCCAGTAAGCGAAACTCGACATGCACAAACTCACCGCGATCGGCTTGCGCGCCGACACGCCAAACGGCGCATGGAACAGCGCGAGATTTCAGCGCGTCAGGGTCAAAACAATCGGTCGCGATCGCCGCTTGGTGCAGATCATCCACCAGCTGATCAATGTTCACACGCTCTGCTAACGCGTCGGTGTATTCCATCACCAAATGAGGCATTGTTTCACTCCGTTGAAAACACAAACCTGCATCATGCCGCAAGATAGTCGCCATCACGAGCACCTCTGTCACACTTTGGCCGCCCCATTGACGCAATAATGATGAAATTTTACTACCTGAAGGTTCCCTTTTGCCCGCAAAACGGGTAAAAACGAGGACATTCTCGCCATTCTATGATTTTAAACAGAGAAGGCCGCGCTACAATAGACTACCTTCTTTACATCTTTTGACTTCAAATCAACTAAACCGCGGAGGAACTCCTATGCGCCGTCCATTGGTAATGGGTAACTGGAAACTCAATGGCAGCAAAGCCATGGTCACTGAACTGCTTAACGGCCTTAATGCTGAACTCAAAGACGTTGAAGGCGTTGACGTTGCCGTCGCACCACCGGTGATGTATCTGGCACAAGCCGAACAACTGCTGGCTGACAGCGCCATTAAGTTGGGTGCGCAAAACGTTGATACCAACAATAGCGGTGCATTCACCGGTGATATCTCTGCCGACATGCTGAAAGATTTTGGTGCAACCCATATTATTATCGGCCACTCAGAGCGCCGTGAATATCACCAAGAATCTGACGAGTTTGTGGCGAAAAAATTCGCTTTCTTGAAAGAAAATGGCCTCACACCAGTACTTTGTATCGGTGAGTCTGACGCACAAAACGAAGCGGGCGAAACCCTGGCGGTGTGTTCTCGCCAGCTTGACGCTGTGATCCAATCTCAAGGCGTTGAGGCGCTAAACGGTGCGATCATTGCTTATGAGCCAATCTGGGCAATCGGCACCGGTAAAGCGGCAACCGCTCAGCAAGCGCAAGACATTCATGCTGCCATCCGTAAGCACATTGCGTCTTACAGCGAAGACGTCGCAAGCAATGTGGTCATCCAGTACGGCGGTTCGGTCAAAGCTGGAAATGCCGCAGAGCTGTTCGCGATGCCGGATATCGACGGCGCCTTGGTTGGCGGTGCCGCGCTTGACGCTGCAGGCTTTGCTGCAATCGCGAAAGCCGCCGGTGAAGCGAAAAAAGCGTAATTCGTTGTGCGGTTAAATAGCCAATAGCAACGCGCTCGCGAATAAAAACGCCCCCTATTGGTAGGGGGCGTTTTTTGTCTGTCAGTCTGTTCGCTATGCGCCTTCAAAACCTAACTGACGCCAGGCTTCGTAGCCAATAATTGCCACTGCATTGGATAAGTTGAGGCTGCGTGCATCTGGCTGCATCGGGATACGCAAACGCTGCGTGTCCGGCAGTGCCTGAATAAGATCCTGCGGTAGCCCCCGTGTTTCAGGGCCAAACAACAGCACGTCGCTAGGCGCAAATGTTGCCTGAGTATGATATTGCGTCGCTTTGGTTGTACAAGCAAAGATCCGACGTCCCGCCATGGCATCAATGAAGGCGGCATAATTCGCATGTCGCGTCACCCGCGCCAAGTCATGATAATCCAACCCCGCACGGCGTACCTTCTTTTCTTCCAAATCGAAGCCTAACGGCTCAATCAAGTGCAAGTTAGCGCCACAGTTAGCACATAATCGAATAATATTGCCCGTATTAGGCGCAATTTCTGGCTCATAAAGCGCAATGTCAAACATGGTCAGTTACCACAGTGAGAAATAAGCCGTTATTGTCGCAACCGCGGGAAACCAGCGCAATATTAATGCACCGGCCAGCGAAGTGTGACGACCAACCCGCCTTGCGGTCGATTGTGAGCCAGGACCTGCCCGCCATGCTGTTGTACCGCTTGCGCGGTGATCGCAAGCCCTAGCCCAGAGCCGCCAGATTGCCGCTCTCGGGCGGCAGAGACACGATAAAAAGGCCGAAAGATATCGGTCAACATGCTCTCTGGCACTCCCGGACCATCATCGGCAACCTGAATGACCAGCATGGTATCATCAATGAATGTGGTGATATCGATACCTAGGTACGCATAACGGATCGCGTTTCTTAGTACGTTTTCCAACGCGCTACAAGCTAGGCGCGAATTAACACTCAATGTGACCGACGGCCATGGCGTTATCGTGATCGATTTGCCTTGTTGATTCGCTTCGAAACTCGCATCGTCCACCACCGACTGCCACAACACATCCGCACTGATCGACGCGCGCTCAAGCTGCCCTTGCGCTTGCAGTTTTGACAACGTAAGCAGCTCCGCAATTAAGGCTTCAAGCTGCCCCGCTTCCCGCTCAATCCTGGCCAAGCTATCACTGTGTCCTAATTCACGCTCCGCCAAGGCGCGTGCCATTTGTAAGCGCGTCAGCGGTGACCGTAACTCATGAGAAATATCCGACACCAGTTGCTGTTGTCCGGTCACCATTTGATTGAGCGCCGTAACCATATGATTAAATCCCTTCCCAGCCTCACTGAATTCTCTCGGGCCGCACTCTAACGCAGGATCCGGCACTAAATCGCCGTTGGCGACACGACGACTTGCCGCCTCAAACCGCCGCGCCGGACGCGTCAGTGTATAGGCCAACCAAAGCAACAGGGGAGTACTGACCAACATAGTGACTAGCAACAAATGCTGCGGCGTTTCCAGTATTTTCAACACGAAAGGAAGACGAGGCTGCCAACGACGGGCATGATAAAGATTGCCTTGCGCGTTATCCGTACTCACAGAAAAAGGACCGGCGAGCATGGCGCGACGCACCAAGCGTTGCATCGGCTGCTCTGTCTCATTGGTTTGAGCCATAAAGCGACGTAACTCGGTCGGTAAATCGTCAATCCGGGCCGATTTAGGGACCCAGTAAAGGGTGTTCGCTGCCCGACTGTGGCGATGACCACGACGCTGATTATGTCTGGCAACGAGCGTGGCTATCGGTATGTCGCGTGTCGTCGCGATGTTCACTAACTGATTTATTTGAGCAGCAATACGTGCTTGCTCCGCGGCCGGCACTGGGTGCAGCGATCGCGGATCGCCACGCTGGGCCCAAATGACCGCCGCTAATACCAGTAATAATGTGAGCCAAAAAATCACGAAAACCCGACCATACAAACTGGAGAAAAAAGGAACACGCGACAGGGTTTGGCGCACGCTGGCTAGTCGACCCATAAATACCCCTTTCCTCGCAGCGTTTTGATTCTTGGTTTAGCATCAGCACGTTCAGGTAACTTTTTGCGCAAATTGGAAATGTGCACATCCACGGCACGGTCAAAGGGCATCAAACGCTTACCTAACACCTGCTCACTCAAGTGGGCTTTACTCACCACTTCACCCGGGTGCGCCAGCAAGCACGCCAACATTTCTGTCTCCATGCCGGTCAGATCGACCGTCTCGCCTTGGCATACTGTTTCCAACCGATGCGGGTAAACGCACACATCGTCATGGGCTAAAACAGGCTCTTGCGCTTGGGTCGGCGGCTCGGGGTCCGGTAAGCGAGTGCGTCGTAAAATCGCCCGCATTCTTGCTAGAAGCTCTCGATCACTAAACGGTTTGGCCAGGTAATCATCCGCCCCAAGCTCTAAGCCCATCACGCGGTCTACCTCTTCTCCTCGTGCGGTCAACATCAAAATCGCAACATGTGACGTGGCGCGGAGTTGCCGTAACGTTTCCATGCCATTTAAGACCGGCATCATGACATCGAGCAAAATAATATCTGGCGGTAATTCACTCGCCATTGCTAAGCCCATTTGTCCATTGTCCGCGCAGCGAACCGAAAACCCTTCCAATGACAGCAACTCACCAAGCAGTGCGGTCAATTCGGTGTCATCGTCAATAATTAGAACCTGCTGCATCGCCCGTGACCCTCTCCTCAATTCAGTGACGCTGAATACAATCTTTTTATCACAGCGACATCGGCACAGGCATGACTTTACCCATCTTTACATCGCATAACGTGACTTTACATCCCAAGGGGTAATCTAAACGTGTACCTACTCAATGATGGAGAGACAGGATGAAACGTTTAACCCTTGGCTTAGCCGCCGCGCTCATTGCGATTCCCACCCTTGCTGCACCTCAGTTCGGTAACGACACCAACCGCGGGATCTGGCAGGATCTTGACTTAACGGAAGCACAACAATCACAACTCGACACCCTTCGCGACACTTACCGCGATCAACGTCTCCAGGCGCGTGACGGATTCCGGCAGCAAATGGGGGCACTGCTAACTCAACCTGAATTTGATGAAGCGGCGGCCACCGAGCTATTCAATGCCATGCCACAACATGGCCGACAAATGCACGGCCAAGGGATCGAGCGCGCTCGCCACATGCATGCCATGATGCAAGTGTTGACGCCAGAGCAGCAAGAAATCTTCTTAGATAAGATGCATGACCAACGCCGACACGGCGGTTGGGATAAAGAAAAAGGCAAGCGCGGCCAAGGCCACCATGATCGTCGAGGCAATTGTTCACGATAAATCTGCGTCGTGTCATACGCATCGGGTCAACAGTCTATATACTAAGGGTTGCGTTTCACTACACAGCCCTTTTTTATGAAAAAACAATATGCTTTCTGGGTCGAGGCCGCCGCGTGGGCAGCCACCGCGGTAGCGACCACCTTACTTCTGGCCAAATTGATTGCATGGTGGCTGACAGGATCGGTCAGTGTGCTGGCCTCATTTGTCGATTCACTGCTCGATCTACTGGCCTCGTTGACCAATTTAATTGTGGTGCGGTACGCCGTTCAACCTGCTGATAGTGAACATAGTTTCGGGCACGGCAAAGCCGAGTCCCTCGCCGCACTCGCGCAATCCACCTTTATCGTCGGATCAGCCTCTTTCTTGCTCCTCAGTGGCCTTGAACGTTTGTTCAAGCCAGTGCCGATTGCATCGCCAGAGCTTGGCGTTGCTGTCAGTGCAGGTGCCACCGTGATTACGCTAGGGTTAGTCTTATTCCAAAAATGGGTGATTCGCAAAACGGCCAGCCCAGCCATTGCTGCCGATGCACTTCACTATCAATCCGATTTATTAATGAATATTGCGATCATCGTCGCCTTGGCATTGAGTTGGTACGGCTGGACGCAAGCTGACGCTTGGTTTGCCATCGGCATTAGTGTTTTTATCCTATCTCAAGCTGTCAAAATGGCGTACGAGGCGGTCCAATCACTGCTTGATAGGCAGTTACCGCTTGAAGAGCAAGAGAAAATCGCGGTACTTTCCAGTTCTGTCGTCGGCGTTCATGGTATTCACCAACTGCGTACGCGCCAAGCCGGTATGACAAAATTTATCCAACTACACATAGAGCTTGATGACGAGCTACCCTTAGTGGATGCACATACCCTTGCAGATGCCGTAGAAGATAGGCTGCTGGTCGCCTTTCCCGGTGCGGATGTCATGATTCATCAAGACCCAAAATCGGTGGTGGCAAGGGAAACAGGTGGTGGCAAGGAAAACAAAAGCCTTGATGAGAGGCTGAACAAAAGCTCACCGGGCTGACATGTATCAACTTTTTTTCTACAGTAATTGTAATACTATTACAGAAGTAGGAAAATTACAGTTTAAGCAAGCGTCATTGCGGGTTCACTGGGGCAAGCAGGTTGCCATTTCCGCAATCGGCACGAAATAAGTGACGAACAGTCAGAGGGTAACCATGGTTAGAAAAATTGGTGTTTTGACCAGTGGCGGTGATGCGCCAGGTATGAACGCAGCGATTCGCGGTGTGGTTCGCAGCGCATTGAGCGAAGGATTAGAAGTTTACGGTATTTATGACGGGTTTCTTGGCTTGCATCAAAACCGTATCGAACGCCTAAACCGAACAAGCGTATCTGACGTGATTAACCGCGGCGGAACCTTTTTAGGTTCAGCTCGCTTCCCCGAGTTTGCTGACGAAAAAGTACGTGAGCAAGCCATTCAAAATCTAAAAATGCACGGCATTGATGCGCTGGTGGTTATCGGTGGTGACGGGTCGTTCATGGGCGCGAAAAAACTGACTGAGATGGGCTATCCTTGTATTGGCCTGCCAGGCACCATTGATAACGACGTCGCCGGTACCGATTATACCATTGGCTATATGACCGCGATGAACACAGTGATCGACGCTATCGACCGTTTGCGTGACACCTCCTCGTCGCATCAGCGGATCTCTATTGTCGAAGTCATGGGGCGCCACTGCGGTGACTTGACCTTAATGGCGTCGATTGCTGGCGGCTGTGAATACATCATCACACCGGAAATTGGTCTTGATAAAGACAAGCTGCTTGCCAAAGTGAAAGAAGGCATTTACAAGGGTAAAAAGCACGCGATCATCGCCATTACAGAGCTAATGACCGATGCTAATGAACTAGCGAAGTTCATCGAAACCGAAACTGGCCGCGAAACACGTGCGACCATTTTGGGCCACATTCAGCGTGGCGGTCAGCCCGGTGCATTTGACCGTATCCTTGCTTCGCGCATGGGTGCCTATGCGGTCGACCTGCTGCAAAACGGCGAAGGCGGACGCTGTGTCGGGATTCAAAATGACAAAATGGTTCACCATGACATCATTGATGCCATTGAAAACATGAAGCGCCCATTCCGTGATGATCTTTACGAAGTGGCAGAAAAACTGTTCTAAGCCGCTCGCGATATTGCGCTGATTAGCGCATGGCGATCAAAAAACGGAACCGTGCGGTTCCGTTTTTTTTTGTGGATTGGCGTCAAAGCAGTTATATGCCGTCCCCCGAAATAAACGTTTTGTGTGAGCCGTTAAACTCTTGATCCATATCCAGTGAGGGCATGTGTGAACTCGGGCGCCCAACGATTTTAGCCGGCACGCCCGCCACCGTGGTGTGCGGCGGTACAGGGTTGAGCACCACAGAGCATGATCCAATTTTCGCGCCCTCGCCAATATCGATATTGCCAAGGATTTTCGCACCGGCGCCGATCATCACACCGGTCCGAATTTTCGGATGGCGATCACCGCCTTCTTTTCCGGTCCCGCCGAGAGTAACATCTTGCAAGATAGAAACATTATCTTCGATCACCGCCGTCTCACCGATCACGATCCCCGTGGCGTGGTCAAACATGATCCCACGTCCGATAGTGGCCGCCGGATGAACATCCACTTGGCTGGTCACTGAAATTTGGTTTTGTAGGTACGTCGCTAACTCTTTGCGACCTTGGTGCCACAGCCAATTTGCCACACGGAAGCCTTGCAAGGCATGAAATCCTTTTAGGTACAGTAAGGGCGTGGAGTACAGTTCCACCGCAGGATCCCGCTCTACCGTGGCACAAATATCGCAGGCAGCCGATTCAGCCACCGACGCATCATTGGCATACACTTCTTCAATCACTTCTCGCACCGCCATCGACGGCATCGACGGCGTCGACAATTTATTGGCCAAAATATAGCTCAGGGCACTGGCGAGATTATCGTGCTTGATAATTGTGGCATGGTAAAAGCTGGCCAACATGGGCTCGCGCTCTGAGTGTTCGCGTGCTTCTGTTTTTACCGCTTGCCACACACGGTTCTGTTGGCATTCTTTTTTAGCCTGATTCACTGCCTTCATCCTTATCAAAAATCACCGGCAACTGGGACGTTCCCCTACCGTGCCAGTGTATAAAAAAAACGCGCGGTTCTCACCCCGCGCGCCTATTTATATGCTGATACACGTTGCCGTTATTCGGATTTTTTATCGCGGGCCAGCAAGTCTCGAGCAGCGTGATGCGCCAATTTACCCTGATATAAAACTTGATAAATTTGCTCCACAATCGGCATTTCAACCCCAGCGCGCTGCGCCAGGGCCCACACCTCTTTGGTATTGCGAAAGCCCTCAACCACTTGACCGATATTATCCTGCGCCGCTTGCACGCCTTCACCTTGGCCAAGCGCCAGCCCAAAGCGGCGATTACGCGATTGATTATCGGTGCAGGTTAAAACCAGATCACCTAAACCGGCCATGCCCATAAAGGTCTCTCGCGATGCGCCTAGCGCTTCACCCAAGCGCGTCATTTCCGCCAAGCCACGCGTAATCAGAGCCGTGCGCGCATTGGCGCCAAACCCGATACCATCAGAAATCCCAGCCCCAATCGCAATCACGTTTTTTACCGCGCCACCTAATTGCATGCCGATAAAATCATGATTGCCGTAAACGCGGAAACTCTGCTGGCAATGAATCGTCTCTTGCAAATCACGCACAAACTCGGGGTCAGGCGAGGAAACAGAAATCGCCGTCGGCATGCCAGCCGCCAGCTCTTTAGCGAAAGTGGGACCCGAGAGTACCGCCAGCGAGCGCGAATCACCCAGTTGTTCACGCGCGACTTCTTGCAACAGGCGTCCGGTTTCCGGTTCTAGCCCTTTTGTGGCCCAGCAAACGCGAGAATCCGCGCGTAAGTAGGGCCGGATCTGGCCGAGCACTTGACCAAAGACGTGGCTGGGCACCACCACCAATAAATCACGACTGGCATTCACCGCCACGGACAAATCGGCACAAAGCACCAGCGAGTCTGGAAAGGCGACGCCTGGTAAAAAAGCCTGGTTAGCACGGTCAATTTCCAACTGCGCAAGATGACGTGGATCGTGCCCCCATAACACAACGTTGGCACCATTTCTCGCCAGTGAGATCGCTAAGGCAGTGCCGTACGAGCCAGCGCCCAATACAACAATCGCGGCGTCTTGAGTGGGAGCAAGATCTGTCATAATGACCCCTTAGGCTTGCGCGTCTTCTTCTTCGCCAGATTTCGCGTCCGCCTGCTGTTGCAGGTAGTTCATGAACAAGGCATCAAAGTTTACCGGTGCAAGGTTAAGCTGTGGGAACGTCCCTTTAACGACCAAGCTAGAAATCGTTTCACGCGCGTAAGGGAAAAGAATATTCGGGCAAAAAGCGCCGAGGCAATGCGCTAATTGCGGCGCATCCATGCCGGTAACCGAGAAGATGCCGCCTTGTTGTACTTCGCACAAGAACGCACTGCTCTCTTGGTTTTTCACGGTCACGGTTAGACGCAGAACAACCTCGTAAATGCCTTCACCCAGCTCGCGGCTTTGCGTGTCTAAATCTAAGTTAACGTCAGGTGCCCAGTCTTGCTGAAAAACGTCAGGTGAATTTGGCGCCTCAAAAGACACGTCTTTAAGAAAAACACGTTGGATAGCAAAGTTTTGCTCGGCTTGTTGGTTGTTTTCTGCTTCAGCCATGGTGGTTCGTCCTTTCTAACTAGTTGCTTATGTGCCGGGCACATTAAAAAATGCGAGCCACTGCGTCATGCAGTCGCTCGAGATTTGAGTGAGGGATCACTTTTTCTTTTTGCTTTTGCCTTTGCCGCTTTTGGCGCGGACCAGTGGCATTTTGGCATCGTTCCACGAGGTCAAGCCATCTTTGAGCACATACACAGACTCAAAACCCGCTTTGGCGAGTTGATTCGCACTGTCAGCCGCGGTTTGACCGGTCTTGCATACTACGATGATGGGGTCAGTTTTATGTTTTTCAAGTTCGCCAAATGAGTGCGATTTAATTTCACTGGGCAATACGTTGATTGCACCCGTGATATGGCCCGCACGAAACTCGTCATGACTGCGAATATCCACAAACACCCCATTTTCACGGTTGTTCAGGATCGCGGCATCGTTCGGAGCCACCACTTTGTATGCGGCGGTTTTCTGTTTGATCAGCGACATCAACAAGGTGGCAGCTAAGCCAACCCAGACCAGTGTCAGAATCATGTTGTTGGAGACAAAATCGATATATTCCTGCATAACCTTTGCTCTATACTGCTTGTTTGTCCCGCGAGGCGAGAGTCCATCAAGGGGTGAAAATGGTGTCGAGTATAACCTGCTCGTCAGGGTTTTACAGCCTACCAAGACGAAATCGCGCGCTTGCTCACTCACGGTGATCGAATGATAAATTTTCGCTTCCCTTAATATGTTAAAAAGAAAGAAGGTTTCATCAATCGCAGACATCGAGTGAAGCCATTCGCGTATACCGACAATCTTCGCCATAATGAGGGGAGTCAAGGGTAGAAGGCAAGCCATGCAACCCTTGCTGGTTAACTTATCAGCTGGAATAATTGATCTTAGCCTACGTATCCTTGCGTAAAATGTTGTAAAATTACGCACACTGCACCACTGAGGCCTGATGCTAGCCTCAAATCTGGCCTCAAGCCTCAGTGGCTGCTCCATGACATCCAATGTCAGTGGCATCCAATGTCAGTCTTTAGCTTGAATTAAGAGGACGTAATATGTCTGCGAAAAAACCACTTGCACTGGTGATTCTCGATGGCTGGGGCTATCGTGACCCACAAAGCGATAATGCCATCACCAATGCTAACACGCCGGTTATCGACAGCCTGATGGCTGACAATAGCACCTTGATTTCAGCATCCGGTTTTGACGTTGGCCTGCCTGATGGGCAAATGGGTAACTCAGAAGTCGGTCACGTGAATATCGGTGCTGGCCGCGTGGTGTATCAAGAACTCACCCGTATCACCAAATCCATCGCCGATGGCGACTTTAACCAGACCCCCGCACTCACTGCCGCGGTCGATAAAGCCGTGGATAAAGGCAAAGCCGTTCATATCATGGGTCTGATGTCACCAGGTGGCGTTCATAGCCATGAAGACCACATTGCGGCCATGGTTGAGTTGGCCGCTGAGCGTGGTGCGGATCAAATCTATCTGCACGCCTTCTTGGATGGTCGTGATACGCCACCACGTAGCGCAAAAGCCTCACTTGAGCGTTTTGACGCCCTTTTTGCCAAGCTAGGCAAAGGACGTACGGCCTCACTGGTGGGTCGCTACTACGCGATGGACCGTGACAACAACTGGGATCGTGTAGAGCGAGCTTACGATTTGTTGACCTTGGCGCAAGGCGAGCATAGCGCAACGAGTGCGGTTGAAGGCCTCGAAGCGGCGTATGCGCGTGAAGAAAATGACGAGTTTGTCGCCCCAACGGAAATCTTCCGTGAGGGTGACAACAAAGCGACCATCAACGACGGCGACGCAGTCATTTTCATGAACTTCCGTGCCGACCGGGCGCGCGAAATGACTCGTGCCTTTATGCCTGAGTTTGATGGGTTTGCGCGTAAGAAGTATGCCGAACTGTCCGACTTTGTCATGCTGACCGAATACGCAGCCGATATCGATACGACGGTGGCTTTCCCACCGACAAGCCTGTCAAACACCTTGGGTGAATGGCTATCGAAAACCGGTAAAACCCAGCTACGTATTTCAGAAACTGAGAAATACGCGCACGTCACTTTCTTCTTCAACGGTGGTATGGAAACCGTATTTGAAGGCGAAGAGCGCTCTTTGGTGGCGTCACCCAAAGTGGCCACTTACGATCTACAACCCGAAATGAGCTCTGAAGAGCTAACGGATAAACTGGTTGATGCGATTAAGTCCGGCAAGTTCGATATGATCATCTGTAACTACCCGAACGGTGATATGGTCGGTCATACGGGCGTCTACGAGGCTGCTGTCCAAGCGTGTGAAGCTGTCGATGGCTGTATCGGTCGCGTGCTAGAAGCGATTAAAGAAGTGGACGGTCAAATGCTGATCACCGCCGACCACGGTAACGCTGAAATGATGGTTAACGAGGAAACGGGCGGTGCATATACCGCACACACCAACTTACCAGTCCCACTGATGTATGTCGGTAGCAAACCAGTGACCTTGAAAGAAGGCGGTAAGCTGTCTGATCTGGCACCGACCATGTTGGCATTGTCCGATATGCCGATTCCTGAAGAGATGACTGGCAAGCCTCTGTTCGATCTGAAATAATCTCCCCATGCGGGAGAAACGAACACGCCTAGGTCAAACCCTCCGCGCCAGTGCATTATGCACTGGCGTTTTTCTGTGTCTATTCACAGGGTCTGTGCACGCTAACTCACAACTTGAGGGCGTGAGCGATGAGATTGCCCGCCAACAATCACAGCTGGCCGCGCACAATAAAAAACTCAATGCACTTCAGCGCGACTTAAAAGCGCAATCTAAACGGATTGACACATTGTCCAGGCGCATCCGCCAAGCGCAAGCTAGCCTGCAAGAAACAGATACCGACATTACCCAGCTGACGCAACAACAAGCGCGATTAAAGCAGGAAATGATCGCCCAACAAGCCCAACTGGGCGAGCTTATCGATGCGCAATATCGTCAAGGCAAACACGATCAACTCAAACGACTGCTCAGCCAAGAATCGCCAGCCACCCTTGACCGTTTAACGCGCTATGCCGAAATCGTTGCAGGCACAATGCAACAAACGATTGAGTCACTCGCCGCTACCCGTACCGATTATCAGCTCACCGCTCACCAGCTCAAACAGCAGCGGGACAAACAAACGCAGCTCGTGGCTGAGTTAACCGATAAAAAGCGTGAGCTTGAGACTGAGCAAAACGCACAAAGCCAAACGGCGAAACAAATTCGTGCCAAGATTGCCAGTGACAGCGCATATTTAGCCGAGCTCAAAGCCAATAAGCAGCGCTTGCAAGAACAAATCGCCGAGGCGGCACGACGCGCTCAGGTCAATATGGCAGGCATTAGTGACGCCAAAGGAAAACTCACTTGGCCCGCCCAAGGTAAACTCCTTCACCGCTTTGGCGAGCGCCAATCCGGCGAAGTGACTTGGAATGGCATCGTGATTGATGCCAAGCGTGGCACGGAAGTGAAAGCGGCGCATGCAGGAAAAGTGGTGCTATCCAGTTGGCTACGTGGCTACGGGCTATTGATTGCCGTCGATCATGGCAAGGGGGATATGAGCTTGTACGGCTATAATCAAGCATTACTCAAAGACGTCGGCGACACAGTGACCGCCGGTGAACCGATTGCCTTAGTTGGCGACAGTGGCGGACAATCAACACCATCGCTATATTTCGAGATTCGTCGTAAAGGCAATACCACTAACCCAGTTCCTTGGTTGGATTAAAAACGCCCACCCCATGGGTGAGCGCTGTCAATATTGCCAAGCGCCTGGTGAGCCTTCAATCACCCGGTCATATGGCGTTATAGGTCTCTTACATTAGCCCTGCCAGTCGAGGATCACCTTGCCAGATTGCCCTGAGCACATCATCTCAAAGCCTTCTTGAAAGTCATCTACGTGGTAATGGTGGGTAATGATGGGGGTTAAATCCAACCCTGATTGAATCAAGGAGGCCATCTTGTACCAAGTCTCGAACATTTCGCGACCATAGATGCCTTTGATCACCAAGCCTTTAAAGATCACTTGATTCCAATCAATGCCCATATCGCTCGGTGGGATCCCGAGCAAGGCAATATTGCCGCCATGGTTCATGGCCGACAACATGCTATTAAAAGCGGCAGGGACGCCCGACATTTCCATGCCAACGTCAAAGCCTTCGGTCATCCCAAGCTCCGCCATCACCGATTCCAGTGAGGTATCGGCAACATTCACAGCACGGGTTACACCCATTTTACGCGCCAGATCCAAACGGTACTCATTCACATCAGTGATCACCACATGTCTTGCGCCCACATGACGCGCAACCGCCGCAGCCATAATACCAATCGGGCCGGCTCCTGTGATTAGCACGTCTTCGCCGACCAGATCAAACGATAACGCGGTGTGCACCGCATTGCCAAATGGGTCAAAGATCGAGGCTAAATCGTCCGAAATTTCCGCTGGAATTTTGAAGGCATTAAACGCCGGGATCACTAAATATTCCGCAAACGCCCCAGGACGATTGACCCCGACCCCTTCGGTATTACGGCAAAGGTGCGTGCGTCCGCCGCGGCAATTACGGCAGTGACCACAGGTAATGTGACCTTCTCCGGAGACGCGATCACCGATGGCGAAGCCTTTGACTTCTTGTCCAATCCCAACCACTTCACCCACATATTCGTGACCGACCACCATGGGAACCGGAATGGTGTTTTGCGACCACTCATCCCACTTATAAATATGAACGTCGGTACCGCAGATGGCGGTTTTGCGGATTTTGATCAGTAGATCGTTATGCCCAAGCTCAGGCAGCGCCGCCTCCGTCATCCAAATACCGGGCTCGGCTTTTAGCTTCGCCAGGGCTTTCATGCTTGTTTGTGTCATACGATTACCCAATCAGTTGCATTTCTTTACCGACTTTGATGAAAGCATCAATCGCGCGGTCCAGTTGCTCACGCGTGTGTGCGGCTGACATTTGAGTGCGAATACGTGCTTGCCCTTTCGGCACCACCGGATAAGAGAAGCCCACTACATAGACGCCTTCTTGCATCATACGTTCGGCAAACTCACTCGCGACTTTGGCATCTCCCAGCATCACCGGAATAATGGCATGATCCGCGCCTGCTAGCGTGAAACCTGCCTCAGTCATACGAGCTCGGAAATGTGCGCTGTTATCCCATAGCTGTGCGCGCAAATGGTCACTTTCCGCCAGCATATCGAGCACGCGAATAGAGGCCGACACAATCGCCGGTGCCAGTGAATTCGAGAACAGATAAGGGCGTGAACGTTGACGCAACCAATCGATCACTTCTTTTTTACCCGATGTATAGCCACCCGAGGCTCCCCCCATGGCTTTACCCAAGGTCCCAGTGATGATATCAACGCGGTCCATGACTTGGTGGTATTCGTGGGTACCACGGCCATGATCGCCCATAAAGCCCACAGCGTGGGAGTCATCCACCATCACCAGCGCGCCATACTGCTCAGCCAGATCGCACACTGCGGGCAAGTTAGCGACCACGCCATCCATCGAGAAAACGCCGTCGGTGACAATCAAGATATTCGCCACATTGGCTGCTTTCGCGGCTTTAAGTTGGGCTTCCAGCTCGTCCATATCGTTGTTGGCGTACCGGAACCGCTTCGCTTTACATAAACGCACCCCATCAATGATCGATGCATGGTTCAACGCATCTGAGACAATAGCATCATCAGGCCCCAGGATAGTTTCAAACAAGCCGGTATTCGCATCAAAGCATGACGAATACAAAATCGTATCTTCCATGCCCAAAAAGTCAGATAGTTTACCCTCAAGAGTTTTATGGGCGTCTTGCGTGCCACAAATAAAGCGCACTGACGCCATGCCAAAGCCATGCTCATCCATCCCCGCTTTGGCAGCCTCAACCAAAGCAGGATGATTGGCTAATCCTAGATAGTTATTCGCGCAGAAATTGAGCACCTGTTGCTCATGATTAACGGCCACACTGGCCGATTGCGGGGAAGTAATAAGGCGTTCACTTTTGTACAAGCCATCAGCTTTTACTTGCTCAAGCTGATGACGTATTTGCTGATAGAAGGCAGCCGTCATCGCAATCTCCATGCTGGTGATGATTACTTTTGGAAGGCCGCCGCACAGTTTCTGTACGGCGAATGATTGGCTGCTATCATGGCACGTTCATTAGGTTTGTGCCAATAACCCGCACGAGACAGTGATTCATATCGTGTATTCCGCTTTAGGCTGGCGGAATATCGCGCAAAACACAATAAACGACGTTGGACCGGTTAATTTAAGGTATCCAGTGCGCGTATATCTTGGCGAACCAATTGCTGCTGATAGTGGTCCATTAATGCAGCGATAGCGGTTTGCCCTTGCGAGGAAGTCAGCGGATGTAGCAACGCCAACATCTGTAAAACGCCTTTGTAGATCACACCGGCATGAATATGTGTTTGTGGCGCTTGCGCACTTTGGTAGAAAATCCAGCTTGACGCGACCTGCTTCAAGGTTTCGCCCACGGCAGCCAACCCACTCTCACTCAGATTCAACCACCCCGCATGGCTGTAATGCTGCAAAATAGTCATCAGGTTGGTTTGAAGATGTTGTTGTGCATCGAGGTACTTATGCTGTAGCGCTTCATCGCGACGCAGAATATCGGGCAGATTGGCGTAAAAAAAGCGGTAGCGCCACATCAAACTGAACGTTGCATCGAGATAATGTTGCAACAGCGCTTGGGTATCTTCTTGAGGCTGACTAGGATCAAAAGCAAGGGCGAGATCTTGCGCGTATTGATCAAAAATGCTGTGTATAATCGCCTCTTTATTACGAAAGTGGTAATAAAGGTTTCCCGGGCTTATCCCAAGATCAGCCGCAATATGATTCGTGGTAATATTTGGCTCACCGTGTTGATTGAATAAAGCCAGTGCAGCATGGATAATTCGGTCTTGGGTTTTCATGTATGGTTCAGTCCTCTGCCCGGTTGATGCGTAACCATACTATCACAGTCAACAATAATGGCGACGGCGTCTGTCGCCTGCAACGATGAATTAGGTAACGATATGATTTTTGTGACTGGTGGTGCCGGCATGATCGGTAGCAACTTAGTAAAAGCACTTAACGAGCAAGGCTATCGTGACATCGTTGTCGTCGATAACCTTAAAGACGGCACCAAATTCGTTAACCTGGTTGATTTGGATATTGCTGATTACATGGATAAGGAAGACTTTCTTACCCAAATCATGGCCGGTGAGAACTTCGGGCCTATCGAAGCGATTTTCCACCAAGGTGCTTGCTCAGCGACCACCGAGTGGGACGGCAAGTACATGATGCTCAATAACTATGAATATTCTAAAGAGCTATTGCATTACTGCATTGACCGTGACATTCCGTTTTTATACGCCTCGTCAGCGGCTACTTATGGCGGCCGCGACAGTGACTTCATTGAAGCGCCAGAGTATGAAGGCGCGCTGAATGTTTACGGCTACTCGAAGCAGCAGTTTGATAATTATGTCCGTCGCGTGCAAGACGATGCCAAGGCACACGGTGAAACACTGCCACCGATCACCGGTTTTCGTTACTTCAACGTTTACGGCCCTCGTGAGCAGCACAAAGGCAGCATGGCGTCCGTTGCTTACCACCTGAACCAGCAAATCTTAAACGGTGAAAACCCGAAGCTGTTTGAAGGCAGTGACACCTTTAAGCGTGATTTCGTCTATGTTGGCGACGTGTGTCAAATGAATATCTGGTTCTGGCAGCAACAAATCTCCGGCATTTTTAACTGTGGTACTGGCCGTGCCGAACCGTTTAGCGCCGTCGCCAACGCCGTCATCGCGTTTCACGATCAAGGGGAAATTGAAGAGGTGCCGTTCCCCGATCACTTAAAAGGCCGCTATCAAGCTTACACGCAGGCCGATTTGACCAAGGTTCGTGAAGCCGGATATACCGCTTCCTTTAAGACTGTGGCTGAAGGTGTTGCCGCCTATCTGGCTGAAATCAATCGCTAATATAATGATGTTTACGCCAAGCCGTGACGCTTGGCGTATGAGAAAATCGAATAATGACAAAACAGCGACCCGATTACGATCCAAATGCCTATAACCCCGAATTTTCGCGTGCCTTCCTCGCACCGAAATATTGGGGCACCTGGCTGATGTTATTGGCTGCCTTGCCAATCTGTTTGTTGGTGCCTGCGCGAGCAAAGTATCGCTTTGCCCAATGGGTAGCACGCAAGCTGGTGAAAAAGAAAAAAGGCACGATTTTGAATGCATGGCTCAACCTTGAAGCCTGCTTTCCAGAGCAATCAAAGCAAGCACGCGAAGCGATCTTGGTCGAGACGCTAACAACCGCAGGAGCGTTTTTACTCAGTTTTCCACTGATTACGTTACGTGGTCGTCAGTGGTTTCAACAGCACTGTGATGTCATTGGCATGGAGCATATTACCCGCCACACCGATCATGGTGAGCCGGTGATCTTGTTTGTCCCCCATACCTGGGCGATTGATGCGGCGGCGATTTTATTTGCCTCACAGGGCTTACCTGTCGCTGCCTTCTCAAAACGACAAAAAAACGGTCTCCTCGACTGGCTGATGCACCGCCAACGAGTACAATATGGTGGTAACTGCTACGAACGAGAAGCAGGGATTAAACCTTTTATTCGTGCGGTTAAACGAGGCTTCTTGGGCTATTACCTGCCCGATGAAGATATGCGTGATGAGAGCAGTGAGTTTGTTCCTTTTTTCTCAACAACCAAGGCGACACTGCCAAGTCTCGGCAAGTTGAGCAAAGTCACGCGTTCGAATATCGTGCCTGTGCTATCTGGCTTTGATGCCAAAACCGGCCGGTTTGTCATTACCATCCATCCAGCATTTAGCGAGTTTCCAACCGGTGATAGCAAAACGGACGCCCACATGATGAACCAACACATCGAAACCATGCTCGAGGGTCAATACGATCAATACATGTGGATCCTACAGCTGCTCCGCACACGCGAAGACGGCCGCAATATCTACCAAGAGGCAAAAAGGAAACGGGCATCATGACACGAGTACTCGTCATTGGCCCGTCTTGGGTCGGCGATATGGTGATGTCGCAATCACTGTATAAAGCCATCAAACAACAACACCCTGACGCCACCATTGACGTGATGGCGCCTGGATGGTGCGCCCCTATTTTGGCGCGTATGCCAGAAGTTAATCGCAGTATCGACATGCCACTGGGCCATGGAGAATTTGCACTCGGTAAGCGCTACCAATTAGGTAAATGCTTAGCAAAACATGGCTATGACCATGCCTATGTATTGCCTAATTCCGCCAAATCGGCGCTGATCCCTTGGTTTGCTGGGATCCCAACACGTACCGGTTGGAAAGGTGAAATGCGTTATGGTTTGCTCAACGACCTGCGTCCCAATAAAAAAGCGTTTCAATATATGGTTGAGCGCTATGTTGCCCTGGCACACCCACGCGCCACGATGCAAAGTTCGGTCTCACTCGGCGGCCTTGAAGGCCTACCAAAACCTGAATTAACCATTGATCCTGACGCACAAGCGGCTGTGATCACTAAGCTAGGCTTAAACCAAGATAGACCCATCGTGGGTCTTTGCCCGGGTGCCGAGTTCGGCCCAGCCAAAAAGTGGCCTGAGCAACACTATGCCGAGGTCGCTCGCCAGATGCATGCTAAGGGGTTTCAAGTTTGGCTGTTTGGCTCAGCCAAAGATATCGACACCTGTGAAAAAATTGCCGCCCTTGCCGACAACGCACCGAATATTCATGTGTTAGCGGGTAAAACCAATTTAATTGAGGCTGTTGATCTATTAGGCGCTTGCCAAACCGTCGTCAGTAATGACTCCGGCTTGATGCACATCGCCGCGGCGGTCAACTGCCAGGTCATTGCCATTTATGGCTCGACGTCCCCCGATTACACGCCGCCTTTAACCAGTAAGGTCGACATTGTGCATACAGATATTGAATGTCGCCCCTGCTTTCAACGCGAATGTCCACTTGGGCATTTGAAGTGTTTAAAGGATTTGGACCCTGACCAAGTAGTAACTAGGATTCTCCAATGAACCAAGCCATAGTCCCATCATTTTTTAACTTTATTGATGATAAACGCTTCTATAAGTTAGTACGTTTTTTTCTTTTTGGTTATGCTCTGACTGCCATTGCGTTTCCAGATGCTGGCGAGCTATTTCGTGCATTCTTTTTCACACTGAGTGTGCCATTATTAGTGACCCACCGACACCTTCTCAAAAAAGATATCTTTTTTTGGATATTCGTTGGAATCATGGCTATACAGGGCTTGAGTTGGCTGAATAGCACCATTCATCTTCCGCAACTTGCGAATGATTATCCGCACTTTGATAGATTGGCGAAATTATTTATATTTATACCAATTGGCTTAGTGCTCCAAGGTAATAATAAAGCAGCTATTACGACACTGGTGCTTTTTGCAATCGGAGTTTTTATTGCTTGTGTTACACAAAGTGATTTCCGCCAGCAATTAGAGTTAGCCTTCCAACTTAGACGTGTTGATTTTGGCTTAAAAAACGCGCAATTCACCTCCATGTTTGCAGGAACCGTCGTCTTAGTTTGCTTTGGATTATTTTTTGCAATCAAGCCTACAAAAATAAGCTTTACGATGAAAAGTGTATTGAGTCTACTTTTAGTGATCGCACTTTCCTTTTCGGTTGTGCTTGCTATCGTCAGCCAATCTCGCCAAGTTTGGCTTGCCATAGGTGCGGTTATGTTTATGTTGCCGTTGATACTCATGCTGTCAGGAGTTATTAAATCAAAAAAGTCTGTGTTTTTTAGCTATTCAATTGTCGTATTGCTTTTTCTATCTATCTCGCAATCAGATTATATTCAACAGCGAGCATTGAAAGAGCAGTCGGTCCTAGCAAAGATAGTCTCCGGTAACTTGGATAATATTCCAATGACAAGTATCGGAATACGCATCAACTCATGGCTTGACGCTTCAAAAAGTATTGCTGAATATCCTATCTTGGGTCTGGGTGAAAATGGGATCAAGCATGTCATTACTTCATCAGATAAACTAATGGCGTTAAAAAACAGCACGAGTGGTTCTTTAAAAGATCTTTCTCATTTACATAGCAATCACATTGAATTAATGGTCGCATACGGCATTATCGGTTTCTCACTTGTTTTAGCATTGTATATTCTGCCTTGTATGAAGGCCTACAAAGGCTATCAAGTTGGTATGACGCCTCAGTGGACGCTCATTCTTACGCTATGTTTCTACCTCTTTTGGTTTATCATCAATGGGTTCGAAACATTTAACAGTCGGAGCTATGGTGTGTTTAGCTTTGTGATTATCTCAGGAGTTGTATACAGTCTTACTCAAGTAAAGCTACTCAAAAGAGATAATGACTGATGCGTATTGCTGTAGTTGTCAACTGCTTAAAACTCGGCGGTATGGAGCGTGTCGCTGTTAACCTTGCAGAAGCATTTGCTGCTCAAGGACATGAGGCGACGCTTATTTACTTAAAAGATCGCTCCATCGACATTCAGCCTAACGAAAAGGTAGACGTTCAGCTGTTTAACCTAAAAAAATCAGCACTGATGACAGGGATTGGCGCGCTTTACTACCTACTCTGTAAACTTGTTAATAGCGTGGTGAGTAAATCATTCCCGCTATTATTTGCTTATTTGACTGGCTATTTGTTTCAACAAAAGCTTAAAAAGCTAGAGGCTGAGAAAGGCAAGTTTGATTTAATCATTTTTCGCGGACAAGGCACCTTCGAGCAACTTTGGCCTCTTCAAGATCGGCGCTTTGTCTACGTCTGTGAAAACATTATAAAACCCAGACATTACGGTGCATTTTCAAATCGGGTTTATCACGCACTCTTTGATCACAAGAACATTGTTTGTGTCTCTGATGGCGCTCATGATAGCTTTCAAACACTTAAACAGCAGTACGCACTCTCTCCCTCTCACTCTCAGGTGATCAGTAACCCTAATAACGCGACTTATATCCGTAAACAAGCAAAGAAGGACGAGCCAGACATGCATCCTCGACCGTTTATACTCGGCTTGGGACGCCTCACTCAAGTGAAGAATTTCACCCTGTTAGTGGATGCTTACTCCCAGTTAATTACAGAGCATCATGTCACGCATGATCTTGTCATTGTGGGCGATGGCAAAGACAGGGAAAATATTGAAGCACGAGTCAAACAACTCGGTATCGAGGATCGTGTTTTCTTTAAAGGCGCCCGCAAGAATCCCTTTTCTTGGTTCAAGCAAGCCGATTTATTTGTGCTCAGCTCACGGTTTGAAGGGCTGGGAATGGTTCTACTCGAAGCCTTAGCCTGCAATACTCGCATCGTTTGCACGGACTCCGAAGGTGGAGTGAGACAGATTATGTCTGGAGAATTAGAGCGCTACCTATGTGACCAAGACAAAAACTCCATGGCGAATAAAATGTTCCAGGCTATATCTTATCGATGGACAGATTCTGAAAATGAGTACGTCCAGGCCAAACTCTCTGAGTTTAGCCAAGAAGCCATTGTGTCTGCGTATAAGTCTTTGTATTTGAGGGTATAAAATTGATTAACCGAATCGTAAAGTGTTTTACGCGTTCATCTCCTCCAAAGAAAATCAAATATGATATAGAAGTTATGAACTACTTCCATTTCAAAGGAAAGAGAAGGCTCGCACAACACTGGCAACGTCGGATTCTCTACAAATACGGATGCGACATAGAGCCAGGAGTAAAAATTCACTCTAGCTGTATTTTCCCACATCCAGTTGGGATTACTCTGGGAAAAAACGTTGTGATCGATGAAAACGTTAAAATTCATCAAAATGTAACGATTGGCTCTTCGCCTCTTAAGTCAGGAAAAGAGTTAATGCCAAAAATCGAAAAAAATGTAACCATTTTTGCTGGTGCGGTGATAGCAGGGGATCTAACAATCAGCCACGGTGCTATCATTGGTGCCAATGCTGTTATCTCCAGAGACATCCAGGCAAAATCGACAGTTGTCACAGCTAAGCCGACTATACTTACTTAATCCGCTAAAGGTAACATCATGATCACAGGCGTCGTTATTACGCTCAACGAAGAAAAAAACATTAAAGCTTGTATCGAGTCGCTACAGCAAGTGTGTTCTGACATCGTGATTGTTGACTCACAAAGCGCCGACAAGACAACAGCAATTGCGGAAGAGCTCGGCGCCACCGTCGTTATCCAACCTTACCTTGGCGATGGTATCCAAAAAAATATGGGATTGGCGCACACTGAAAACCAGTGGATCCTGAGCATAGATGCGGATGAACGCCTGACTGATGAAGCAGTTAAACAGATCCAAGGGCTCGATTTAGCTAATACATCACATGATGCTTTCGCCTTCCGTCGCCGTAACCATATTGGTAGCCGGTGGATCAAACAGTGTGGTTGGTATCCTGATTACTGTATTCGCCTGTACGATAAAACCAAAACTCGCTTTGCAGAAGTAAAACAGCATGCCGCTGTGCAAGCCAGCAATTCTAAGCCGCTAGATTGTGACCTGATTCACTACTCTTTTGATAATATCGGACAGCTTTTCGCCAAGCCGGGACGCAACTTTAGCGGGAGAGCAGCTAAAATTATGTACCAAAAAGGAAAACGTGCCAACGCGTTTTCTCCTTTTGTGCATGGCCTCAACGCCTTTATTCGTAAGTATATTTTTCAGCGCGGCTTTTTGGGTGGAGTCGATGGTATGACAGTCGCACTCAGCTCTGCGGTAAATAGTTATCTGAAATATGCCAAATTACTCGAGTTCCAACGCGATCCAAAAGTGTTAGAAAACGAAGACTTCAATAAGGTGTGGTGATCATGCACATTTGCCACGTTAATCTCGCTTCTGGTTTTAGCGGCGGTGAGCGACAAACGCTCACACTGATTAAACAACAGCTCGCAATGGGTTATCGACTCACCGTAGTGGTAAACCCCAAAAGCCAGCTCGCTGATGAAATTCGCGCGTTAGAACAATGCCAATTAGTGCTTTGTAAGCACTATACTCGACGACATGAGCGCTCAATCACCGCAACATGTGATCTGGTCCATGTCCACGAAGGCCGAGCGATTTATTGGGCATTGCTCCAGCGCTTATTACATAATGTGCCCTATATCGTGACACGCCGCATTGATAATCCTTTAAAGAAAAAGTGGTTATCTCAACTTGCATACCGCAAAGCGAGTGCCCTGGTCGGTTTGAGTTCGGAGATTATCCATCAACTAGAAAAACATTACCCTGATGCCAAGTTAGTCAAAATTCCTAGCTCTCCTGTCACCTACCCTGTATCGCAAGATAAGGTTGAGAAAATCAAAGCGCAATTTCATAGGAAGTTCTTAGTGATTCATGCCGCCAATATGTATGCGCATAAAGGCTTTGATGTCACGATAAAAGCGGCACGGTTACTGGCTAACACATCGCCCAACATCCAGTTTTGTTTGCTTGGTGATGGTAAAGAGCGTGAAGCGTTAGAGCTTCAAGCGAAAGGGCTCAGCAACGTTCACTTTGCTGGTAAACAAACGAATATGGGCGATTGGTTCGCAGCGGCCGATTTACTCGTCCATCCTTCCTATTCAGAAGGCTTAGGCTCGGTCATTTTAGAAGCGATGGCAGCCGGGCTCCCTGTTGTTGCAACGCGTGCTGGCGGGATACCTGATATCATTGAGCATGGTGTCACTGGGCATCTGATTGAACCGGGCAATGCCAACCAGTTGGCGCAACGTATCGAGGACATCACACAGCAAGACGCGCTTCAGGCGCACCTTATTGCTGGTAGCCAACAACAAGCAGTGACATGTGATATTTCCCAAACCGCGCTGACTTATCAAACGCTCTATCAAAAAATCATCACTGAGCTTCGTTAGCTAATAATGCTTGTTTGACCTTGGGGTAATGGTCAAGCAGCATCTTGAGCTGTCTATCGTTACCGCCTTGGCGAATGTTGGTCTGCGCTAATCCAATGGCACGATGCCGTTTTAAAGCCAGCGATGGATCGCTATATGGCACTTTCATGCACAGGCTGCCTTGGCGGATTGCCATAACTTTTAGCCACAAGTCGTCTGCGCTCGGGGCGAGCTGCATGAATAGTGACTGATCAAGCACATCAGGATGAAGCGATTGCGGCGGATATAATATCCCCTCGCAGCCAGTGAGCATCAAATGGTGGCTCGGCGCTGACAGGCTAGCGCAGTATCGCCAGCGCTTATAGGGGCGGAGCTCTCCAGCACTGGTGGTTATCTTGTGCCCGCGATGACCATAAATATAACCAGGGTGACGGTGGCAAGCGCGAATTAACCCCTCAATCATGCTGTGCGGATACATAACATCGTCATCGACGGTTAAGATATAGGCCTCTGGTGCTAGTTTCAGTGTGGGAATGATCTTTTTATACGACTTGATATTGTCGCAATACCTCACCTCCAGCCCACGCTCACATTGTCTTTTTAGAGAATGAGGTAGATTAACATCACTGTATTCCTTTTCGTCGAGCCAAAGAATAATTCGGTTTGGTGGGCACGTCTGCTGCGCCAAGGACTCGACGACAAGGTAGACCTCATGCACCTTTTCAGCAAACGAGGTCAAGCTAACAACTAACGGCGTATCAAAATACGAGTGATCGGAAACCAAGGAGCTTGTATCAGTAAGCATCTGCTGGTGAAGTTGTTCTTGGCGAAGACGCGTCGCGAAAATACTTTCAATGTCCCTTTGGTTGCGATGGCGCTGCTTACGCTCTCTGATGCTTTTCTCTATTTTTTTTAATATTCCCATGTTATTGCTGTAATTCGCTGCTAAATGGCGCTAACTCTAGCATAATTTAGTAATTGATTATCAGACCCAAGTGTCAAGGCGTGAGCTATTACCGACAATCAAATATCAACAAATTCCAATCAAGTCGTTATTATGGAAACTATTTATCAATAGGAGTTTCCCTGTGCGCTGGTTATACACATTATTACTCACGCTTGCTGCCCCTTTTTTGCTTGTCGGGCTTTATCGTAAACGGCCCGGTAAGCCGGCGGTGGGGGAGCGCTGGCAAGAGCACTTTGGTCGCACACCCAACGTTGAGGGGGCGCCGATTTGGTTGCATGCGGTTTCCGTAGGGGAAGTCCTCGCCGCCAAACCGGTGATCAGTGCACTGCAACAAGCTTATCCCGATGTTCCTATCCTCATCACCACCACTACAGCCACTGGGGCCGAGCAGGCAATGCGCATCAAAGGTGTGAACCATCGCTATATGCCTGTCGATTTTCCGTTTGCGATTCGTGGTTTTTTACGTGCAGTATCTCCAAGGCTATGCGTGATCATGGAGACCGAGCTTTGGCCCAATACTTTGCATCATGTCGGTCGTGCCGGTGTTCCCATTACGATCATTAATGCGAGGCTTTCTGAAAAGGCATGCCACCATTATCAAAAAATTGCGCCGCTCTTTCGTGCCATGAGTCAGCATATCGATCTCATACTGTGTCAGCATACCACTGATAAAGCACGTTTTGCCGCACTGGGGGTCCCCGCAGAAAAACTAAGCGCAGTTGGGTCGGTGAAGTTTGATATCAAGGCGGTAAATCCTGATTTAGGCGCTGCGCTTCGTGACGCTCGCGGTGAACGCCCTTGCTGGATAGCGGCCAGCACCCATGCAGGCGAAGATGCCATCATGTTAGCCGCCCACAGTATTTTGCTACGTGATTATCCGGATGCTTTATTGATTATGGTCCCTCGCCACCCTGAGCGCTTTGATGATGTCTCGCAACAAGTCGCGGCTCAGGGCCTCAGTATACAAAGACATACTCAGGGCGAGACGCTTACCACGAGCACGCAAGTGTACCTTGGCGATACCATGGGTGAGATGATGATGTATCTCGCCAGTGCAGATGTGGTTGTCATGGCAGGGAGTTTTTTAGGCGCCAAAGTTGGCGGTCATAATCTGTTAGAGCCCGCTGCGCTCAGCAAACCCTTATTAACCGGACCCAGTTACTATAACTTCCAAGTCATTGGTGATGCTTTAATAGACGCAGGCGCACTGCAAGTATGTAACGATAGCCAAGATCTCGCGGCAAAGATTGGCGCTTTCTTTAATGCACCGCCACTGGCAGCGCAAGCAGGAAAAGCCGGTTTGGCGGTGGTCGAAGAAAACCGTGGCGCCGTTGAGCGAACCTTACAAGCACTCACCCCTTGGCTTCGACACTCGCACTGAGTGGCGACTACTTTCGAATATGATTGTAACCTTTTAAGACCGCAGCCCAATCCTCGGGCTGCCAGCGGATTTGGCGCTTCTCTTTTTCTTTTTTAAAAGAGCGATGCAAGCGTGCTAAGTTGTCTTCTTTCCATTGCTCACCTTCACGCTGTTGGCACTTATCAAAATCAATCAGCCACAGTTTGCCTTTTCTATCACGAAGAATATTATGGATATTCAGATCAGAATGGCACACGCCGGCATCATGTAAACGACGCACCAAGCGGCCAATGGCGTGATAATCGTGAGCTAGCAAGCTGTTTTCGCTTAATATCGCCACCAAGTCACGGGCTCCTGGGACTTTTTCTACCAAGATATCGGCACGATAGGTACGGCCTGTCTTTACCGCACGAGCAGCGACGGGACGCGGTACAGGGAGTTTTTTCTCGCGCAAATAAGCCAATAAGCGCAACTCCGCACCGCAGCGCGTTTCCTCCCAGCCCGTAAACCAGTATTGGTCTTTCACCAATTTGCCGAACAGGCCGCCGCGATAATAATGCCGCAGTGCCATCTCCATTTTCGGGCCACGGACAAAAAAGGTTATCCCTCGCCCTTTGGCCGAGCCGGTGACGGCAGCCTGTTGGTGCCAAAAATGAATATCAAAATACTGGCGCGGCTCCCCGACCACCAAGGTAGGATCGTACCAGATGCACTCGTTTTCGCGTTGCTCGACTTCTACACTCACGGTTTTTCCTGTTTACGCACTGACGCTGGCGCACATCAGTGTACCTTGCTCGCGGTTAGAATCACAGGCAAGGGCACGCAAGAGAGTCAGAACAATGCGCGCAGAACAAGGATTTGATAACCTCTTCCCAATACACGTTTTTAAGGATAAGCCAGTGACACAAAAACAACATACCCGCGTGATTTACCCGGGCACATTTGATCCGATCACCAACGGTCACTTGGATCTGATTGAACGCGCGGCACGAATGTTTGACGATGTGATTGTGGGCATTGCCGCCAGTCCAAGCAAACAACCGCTTTTTGATCTGAATGAACGCGTCGCCCTGACGCAAACGGTCACCGCGCACTTATCCAATGTCTCCGTGGTTGGGTTCTCAGGATTACTGGTCAACTTTGCCAAACAGTACCAAGCCAACATTTTGGTCCGTGGTTTGCGTGCCGTATCAGACTTTGAGTATGAGTTTCAGTTGGCCAACATGAACCGGCGTTTAATGCCCGAGCTAGAGAGTGTCTTTTTAACCCCGTCGGAGGAACACTCTTTTATCTCTTCCACTCTCGTCAAAGAAGTGGCTTTGCACGGGGGAGACACGCGAGAATTTGTGCACCACGAGGTACTCAACGCTCTGAAAGACAAGCTGCAGGCAACGCCTTCATCCTAAAGGCTGGCATTGCGGGCAAAATACCGTTGCCCGCTGTCCAATGACGATACGCTCAAGCACAGCGTCACAAGCCGGACAAGGCTGACCGGATTTACCATAAACACGCAGCGCTTGGGCGAAATAACCGGCTTTACCATCCGCTTGCGTAAAATCTTTAAGCGTGGTTCCTCCTTGAGTGATGGCGGCTGCGAGAACGGTTTTAATTTCGTTCACCAAGCACGCCGCCTCAGTCGCCGAGAGACTGCCCGCGGGTCGCTTAGGATGAATCCCCGCACAAAATAACGATTCGTTGGCGTAAATATTCCCCACCCCAACCACCACCGAGTTATCCATAATAAAGCTCTTCATCGCCATTTTTTTCCCTGTTGCTTTGGCTAACAGGTAGTCAGGGTCGAAGGCATCGGTTAATGGCTCGGGGCCCAATTTACCCAAAACGGTATGGGGCGTCTCACCGTCTTGCCACAGCCAGGCGCCAAAGCGGCGTGGATCATGATAACGCAGTAAGCGCCCATTACTGAGTGTCACATCGACATGATCGTGCTTCTCGGGCGCCAGTGACGTCGGTAGCACCCGCAAACTGCCTGACATCCCCAAATGGATAATCGCCGCCCCGACATCGGTTTCTAACAACAGATACTTGGCCCGACGGGTAACCCGGCGGATAACCTGCCCTTTAAGTTGTTGTAGCGCATCGGGAATCGGCCAACGTAACTTTGGCTGACGAATGGTAATATCGGTCACCGTTTGCCCTTCGACATACGGTATGATGCCTAAACGGCTCACTTCTACTTCCGGTAATTCTGGCATAGAGATGGCTCTGGATTATCACGATTTAGTTAGCGGGAAAAGATACCGACGATCAACAGACACCGCCAGCCATTGCCCCTGCTCATTTTGCATCAACCAAAATTGGGGCTGCTGATAATAAGTAATACGGATCGGCTCTTTGTCTGGACTCCGGGTCAACTCGAGCGTACGGGGAGCGGTAAGTTGTGGGCGCAGTGACTGTAAGGTTGCTTCATCAACTTGGGTGCCTGCCAACCCTAGCCACCGCTGAGCCAGCTCGGTTGGGCTGATCACTAACGGCTTATCCGTTTGCCAGCCATCCAAGGTACGGGTGAGCGTTAAATGCGCAAAGCGCAGTGATAACACCTCACTGCGTGAGTCCACCAGCGCAATGACGCCTTCAGGCATGGCATTTGATTGGCGCTGATAACGTAAATAATCGGGCAATAGCATTAAGCCAAAAAAAATCACGACTGAAAAAATCAGGATGTTGTTCCACGTCTGCCGTTTTAGCTTCATGTTTTCTCACCCAAGGCCGCTGTACGTATTTATCGCAGTATATACCCAAACACTGACGGATTTTAGTTATAAAAAAACCCAGCCGAAGCTGGGTCTTTTATCAAAGCATCGATCAAATTACTTGATTTTGGCTTCTTTATACATAACGTGCTTGCGAACTACAGGATCAAATTTCTTGATCTCGAATTTGCTAGGCATGTTACGTTTGTTCTTGTCTGTGGTGTAGAAGTGACCAGTACCCGCTGAGGATACTAGACGAATCTTCTCACGAACGCCGCTTTTAGCCATTCTCTAATTCCTCTTATACTTTCTCACCGCGGGCACGCATATCTGTCAATACAGACTCGATGCCTTTTTTGTCGATGATGCGCATACCTTTAGTGGATAGGCGCAGTTTAACGAAGCGTTTTTCGCCTTCTACCCAGAAACGATGAGTTTGCAGGTTCGGCAGAAAACGACGCTTGGTGGCGTTCTTAGCGTGAGAGCGGTTGTTACCAACTACAGGACGCTTGCCAGTTACTTGGCATACTCGTGACATGAAAGTCTCTCCAAAATCGTTTCGGCTCGATATCAACCTTGTCCGCCAGTCCTGCAACGTTAAGGTCAGGTCGAAGGTCAAGGCTATCAAAGGTGGCGCATTATACTAACTGAATTCACATTGCTCAAGTCCCGAGCAGATCCTTTTATGCGCTTTTTGATCGTTTTTTTCGCCAAAGGCGATCCTTAGGAGGATAACAACCAACCTCGTTCAGCGAACGATACCACATCTCCGTCCCCGACCACCAGATGATCTAACACGCGTACATCCACTAATGACAAGGCATTGGCGATTTTATCAGTGATATGTCGGTCCGCTTGGCTCGGTTCAGCGACCCCAGAAGGATGATTATGTGCCAAAATTAACGCAGCGGCATGAAGCTCTAATGCACGGCGAACAATTTCTCGCGGATAAACACTGGCGGCATTGTGGGTCCCTTCAAATAATTGCTCATCGGCAATCACTCGGTGTTGGTTATCGAGAAATAACACATAGAAGGCTTCACGTGGCCGATCGCGCAGTAACGTCGAGAGGTAACGCCGAGTATGATCGGGGCTGGTCAGGGCATCCGTTTTACTTAACGTCTCTTTTAAATAACGACGGCTGAGCTCCAGTACCGCTTGCAGTTGCGCGTATTTCGCACTGCCTAACCCCTTACGCTGACAAAACGCCGTTTGATCGGCTCCCATCAGCGCACGCAACGAACCAAAGTCCGTTAATAGATGATCAGCCAGCGCAACCGCACTCATCCCTGTGACACCGGTGCGTAAAAATATCGCCAGTAACTCAGCATCCGATAAACTGTCCGCCCCACGTGCTAATAGACGCTCCCTTGGACGACAATCCAAGGGCAAAGTTTTTAAGCTCATTATTATCCCTCTTTGATTTTGTCGCCAGTTAAGACACGCGAGGGATCTCGCACAATCCTTTTCGAGCGGAACTGCGGCTCGCTCGCGATTTTCCCTTGATAAGCACTCAAGGGTTTCAACCGCTCAGTGCTTAGATCGCATTCTACTTGGCTCACATCCCACGCGCTTTCCTTTGCGCTAACACACTTTTTGCGCGGCGGATTATGGTATGGTTTCGCTATTCAAGCACAAACACACAGAGCATTATGGCCAATTCTTCAACACAGCCAGCCCAAACGCTGGCAGGTAAACGTATTCTGCTTGGCATGGGCGGTGGAATTGCCGCCTATAAGTGTGCCGATTTGACCCGTCGCCTGATCGAGCGAGGTGCCACTGTCAAAGTGGTAATGACACGCGCCGCTAAAGAATTTATCACACCGTTAACCCTGCAAGCGGTCTCAGGCCATCCGGTATCTGATAGCTTGCTCGATCCAGCTGCTGAGGCCTCAATGGGGCATATCGAGTTAGCGAAATGGGCTGATTTAGTATTGATTGCCCCCGCTACCGCCGATTTAATTGCCCGTATTCACGCTGGGATGGGGAATGATTTGCTCACCACGGTGTGCTTGGCCACCGATGCACCGATTGCGATTGCCCCGGCGATGAATCAGCAAATGTATCGCGCTCACGCTACCCAAGCGAATATACAGGCCCTACGCACGCGCGGTTGCCTTATTTGGGGTCCGGACAGCGGTGCCCAAGCCTGTGGCGATGTGGGGCCAGGCCGTATGCTTGAGCCACTGGCCTTAGTGGCAGAGTGTGAACACTGGGCCGGCCCAAAACCGCTCACCAATAAACGGGTAATGATTACCGCCGGGCCAACCCGAGAAGCCCTGGATCCGGTTCGCTATTTGTCGAATCACAGCTCTGGAAAAATGGGCTATGCTTTGGCCGAGGCCGCCGCCAGTTTGGGTGCCGAAGTGACCTTGATTTCCGGTCCGGTTGCATTAAGCACGCCCACCGGTGTCACGCGCGTGGATGTCACCACAGCCCAACAAATGCATGATGCTGTGCATGCCTCTATCACCGAGCACGATGTCTTTATCGGCTGTGCCGCGGTCGCTGACTACCGTCCACAAACGATGGCCGAGCAGAAGATGAAAAAGCAGGCAGATAAAGACACGATGACCGTTACCATGGTGAAAAACCCCGATATTATTGCCTCGGTCGCCAACTTAACCCAGCACCGTCCATTTACGGTCGGTTTTGCCGCCGAAACCCAGGATGTTGCAGCCTACGCACGTGATAAACTCACCCGCAAAAAGCTCGATATGATTTGCGCAAATGATGTGTCTCACGCCGATCAAGGCTTTAACAGTGATCATAATGCCCTGCACCTATTCTGGTCTGACGGTGACAAAGCGCTCCCCCTTGCGGATAAACCGACGTTAGCGCGTAGCGTAATAGCACACATTCACACGCGCTATTTGCAACGATCGATAAAAGAATAAGGGAGAAGCCCAGCACACCGGAGCCCTTAGCTCCGGGTGAAAAACAAGTTCAAAAGCGTGCGCCATGGCCACGCTTTTTGCTTTTAATACAGAGACCTCGTCGCTAAGATAAGAGGAAAGCGTCACACTCGGCGGCACCTCTCCATGATGCCTCCTTTAAACGTCGCCAGTGTGATAGATAAAAAGACAAAGGAATCGCATCCATGGCAGCCCCGAAAAAAAGTAATCGCCGCGAAGAGATCCTCCAAGCGCTCGCGCAGATGCTGGAGTCAACCCAAGGCAGCCAGCGCATCACCACCGCCAAGCTCGCCGAGCAAGTCGGGGTGTCAGAGGCCGCGCTTTATCGTCATTTTCCCAGTAAAGCACGTATGTTTGAGGGCTTGATTGAATTTATCGAAGACTCGCTCTTATCCCGCATCAACCTCATTATTGAAGAAGAAAAGGACACCTTGGTTCGTCTCAAGTTGATTCTGCAATTATTGCTGGTGTTTGGTGAACGTAACCCAGGGCTGACACGCATCATGACAGGCCATGCGCTGATGTTTGAGCAAGACAGGCTACAAGCGCGCATCAACCAGCTTTTCGAGCGCGTTGAAGCACAGCTCAAGCAAGTATTACGTGAGCGTCGCTTGCGCGAAGGAAAGGGCTTTCCTTTAGATGAAGCCGTGCTTGCCAGTCAGCTTATTAGCCAAGTGGAAGGCGGCTTTTGTCGTTACGTACGCTCATCGTTTAAGCAGCTGCCAACCGCGAATTTTGAACAATACTGGCAACTGCTGACCAATCAATTGCAATGAGCGGTGTTGGCTGCAACGCAAATGGGCGCAATGCAATGGGCGTCGTTCAACGAGCGCAATGCAACTGGCTACATCTATAACGCTAGCCAGCTGCATGCACGTTGCTTAAATGCCGTAGTTCGCTTGGTACCCTTTCACCGCGGCTAACTGCGCTGGATCCGCTTGGCTTTGTTCTAAGTAAGCGACTAAATCAGACAAACTAATGATAGAGACGACTTGGCAACCAAAGTCACGCTCCACTTCTTGGATCGCCGATAACTCACCTTGGCCGCGCTCTTGGCGATCAATTGCCACCAAGACACCCGCCAGTTGTGCGCCTTGCGCCTGAATCAGTGTCATGGACTCGCGAATCGCGGTGCCGGCGGTAATCACATCGTCCACTAACATTACTCGACCTGCGAGTGCACTGCCTACCAAGTTGCCACCTTCGCCGTGGTCTTTAGCCTCTTTGCGGTTAAAACAATATGGCGTATCCACATCATGATGCGCCGCGAGCGCCACCGCTGTGGTGGTCGCAATGGGGATCCCTTTATACGCCGGACCAAACAGCACATCATAATTTATGCCTGCATCCATCAACGCCGCGGCATAAAATTCACCCAGTTTTGCCAAATCGCGCCCGGTATTAAACAACCCCGCATTAAAAAAGTACGGGCTCTTACGCCCCGACTTCAAGGTAAATTCGCCAAACTTCAAAACCTGCCGCTCAAGGGCAAACTCAATAAACTGGCGCTGATAGGCTTTCATGCAGTCCTCTCTTGCTGTCTGTGATTATTATCGGGCGTTCGCGACGCGCGCCCATCTCAGGTTAATAGATAAAAAAATAGCCCCCAAGATGGGAGCCATTGCAATAGGATTATTCGGCCAGGGCCGATTTTTGCGCGACGACAATGTCATCAATGCCCTTACTGGCCAGTGCCAACATGGCATTGAGCTCATCGGGAGTAAACGGCTCAGCTTCTGCCGTGCCTTGCACCTCAATCATGCGGCCATCTTCGAGCATCACCACATTCATGTCGGTATCTGCCGCTGAGTCTTCCACATACTCGAGATCGCAAATCGGCGTTTGTTGATAAATGCCCACCGACACCGCAGCCACGTGGCCACGCATTGGATTCGCAGCAAGCTTGCCGTTACGCACTAACGCATTAAGCGCGTCCGCCAGTGCCACACTCGCCCCCGAAATGGACGCCGTACGTGTGCCGCCGTCGGCTTGAATCACATCACAGTCAACCGTAATGGTGCGCTCACCCAATGCTTTTAAATCGACCGCGGCGCGCAAACTGCGGCCAATCAAACGTTGGATTTCTACCGTGCGGCCACCCTGCTTACCGTTTGACGCTTCACGGCGATTACGGGTGTGGGTCGCACGTGGCAACATGCCATACTCGGCGGTCACCCAACCTTGGCCCTTGCCTTTCAAAAAGCGTGGCACGCCCTCTTCGATCGTGGCATTACAAATCACCTTGGTATCACCAAAGCATACCAACACAGAGCCTTCTGCGTGGGCCGTAAAACCGCGGGTAAAGCTAACGGGACGAATTTGGTCGAGTGCTCTTCCACTTGGGCGCATGCAAGTTACCTTCATTGACTGAAAAATGTGATGGCGATTATACGTGTTTATCTGCTCGCTTGCGATCCCTGTCCGCCTTGCCGTTCAAGACAGCTGACGCAAGAAGAGCAGATGCGTATACTCTTCATTATTCACTCTTAGCACACAAAAGCAGGTACACATGATCCACAGTATGACCGCCTACGCGCGACAAGAACTCAAGGGCGATTGGGGCAACGCGGTTTGGGAAATCCGCTCCGTCAACCAGCGCTACCTTGAAACCTATATCCGCATGCCTGAGCAGTTACGTAGCCTCGAGCCTGTGGTGCGCGAGCGTTTCCGTAAGCGCCTCGCCCGCGGCAAAGTGGAATGTAACCTGCGTTTTGACACCTCCCAGGCAAGCCAAGACAAACTCACCATCAACGAAGGCTTGGCCAAACAAGTCATTGACGCCGCACAGTGGGTCAAAGATACCGCGGGCGAAGGCAACATTAACCCGTTTCAGGTATTAAACTGGCCGGGCGTGATGGAAGCGCCGGAGCAAGATACCGATGAGTTGCACCGTGTATTACTCGCCGGTTTAGATGAAGGGCTAGAGGCTTTTGTGGCGGCCCGGGCCAGCGAAGGCGACAACATGAAAGTGCTGATTGAGCAGCGATTGGATGCGATTAGCGCTGAAGTAATCAAAGTGCGCGAAAAAATGCCCACCGTGATTGAGTGGCAGCGTGAACGTTTAACCACACGTTTTGAAGAAGCCAAAGTAGAGCTCGACCCAGCTCGCGTTGAGCAAGAAATGGTGATGCTGGCACAAAAAGTCGATGTGGCCGAAGAGTTAGACCGCCTCGACTCACACGTTTCAGAAGCGCGCAAAACCCTCAAAAAAGGCGGCGCCTGCGGCCGACGCTTGGACTTTATGATGCAAGAGTTCAACCGCGAAGCCAACACCCTGGCCTCCAAATCAATCAGCACCGAAATCACCGCCTCCGGCGTCGAGCTCAAAGTGCTTATCGAGCAAATGCGCGAGCAGATCCAGAATATTGAGTAATCACTAAATAATCGTTTGAGTGTGGTTCAGGCAAAGCCCATTTTAAGAATGGGCTTTGTTGTTTCTTGAGAGCTGCCATGCTCGTCGCTACGAGTGACATCTCTAATACAGCTATTTGCCTTTTTTGAGCGCAGCCTTGAGCGCAGCAATGTTGACCTTTTCGCCCTCAGCCTCTTTTAAACGACGGCGTTGTTCTGCGAAATGTTCAAACTCCAATTTCGCCTTATCATCGGCTGCTTTTTTGGATATTTTTCCAGCGCCGCTTAGAACCTCTCGGTCGTTAAAACTTAAGAACTGATCCAGTTTATCCGCCCAATCTTGCAAGAAAACCTGTTTTCGGCGAAGAGCTTGGTCTTCAGCAAAGTCAAGCCACATATTAACAATACGATTCAGTTCCTTGATTTCGTTCTCACGCAGATAGTTTTTGGCAACGGTCACGTCTGTCCTACGTACTTCGTCACCTTTGTAACTGGTTAACCCCATGTCTGGTTTGCTGGCATCCACACGGCTAGCGATAAGCTCAGCAGCGGTCATATGCGTACAAGCATAATGCAGTTTATTCTGAATGATTTGAAAAAAACGATTAGTCTCCTGATTGGATGGCTCATAGTCCGCCGCCATTGTGAAGATCTCTTTCACCCTCAGATAAACTCGTCGTTCGCTGGCTCTAATGTCGCGAATGCGTTCCAGCATCTCATCAAAATAGTCTGGAACAGCAGACGACCCAACAGGCGGATTTTTTAAGCGCTCGTCATCCATTACGAAGCCTTTAATGAGGTATTCTTGGAGCGTTTGCGTAGCCCATTGGCGAAATTGAGTACCACGTTGTGAGCGAACTCGATAGCCCACCGCGATAACTAAGGGCAGGCTGAAATATTGTACATTGTATGATTTCCCGTCCGAAGCAGTTGTTCGGTATAACCGAACAACTGCATTTTCGTCCAATTCACCTTCAGTAAAGATATTTTTTATATGTTCACTGATAGTTGCTTTGGCTTTCCCGTACAACTCACCAATCATGGCTTGAGATAACCACAATGTATCGGATTCAAAACGGCACTCAACACGAGTTTGACCGTCTGCACTAGTGAAGAAAACAAACTCTCCTTGTGGAGCTTGAGGGATATGCTCTGTCATTCATTTCACCTTCTGCATCATTGATAGAACTCCCTTAGTCACACCACTGCCCCTTTGTAGGCTTCATCGACCTCAGCAAACGTAGTCACACTCTCTAGGCGAGTTAGGGTTGTAAGTTTCATCGAATTTTTCATTGGGCGATGTGGCACGTTGGTCACCCAATGCCACTGCCATCTCGACTAGCCTACTGCCAACTTCGCCGCCTGCTGCCACATAAAGTTTGGCATCGGAGTGGCTAGCTCCCACGTAATATCCATCGGCTGAGATCCGGTGTGCGAGATATAATTCACTTCGCCAAAATTCACAAACCCCATGGTACGCCCGAATTCATCCTTCGTTTGCTCACGTACAAACAAAAACAGGCGCTTCCCTATCTTTTGATGTTGAATGTAATCTTTGCCTCGGCCTTTATCAGGGCGCGAGCTGTTTTGCGACTGCCAGTGAAAGCGTGATGCGTTGATCGCATAATCGTGATACATGGTCGTCGGGGAAAATTGCTTTTCATTTTTATCCAAGGTGACAAATAACAGTTCGATGTTTTGATCTTTAAGCGCATAGAGCCCCTCTCGTGCAGGTGGCTGCCGCTCCAAGGTGGTAGCGCCAAACCCAACTAGAATTTGCTCACGCGCATATCGAGCATGAAGCCGTAATGGCACATCAGGCAAATCGTCCATCCTTAACTGCTCGTGCTTGGTTTGTGACAGTTTCCAGTTCACCACATCCATTAATTCTGCTTTGATGCCCAGCCGCCTTAACGCGGCAAAGCTTTGCGCAATGGATGAAAAGCCAAGAGCTGGCCCTGTTTGTTGCCAAACATCATAATGGCACATAAGTCGATGCCGTTCGCTACCCGTATCAGGCGCAAAATCTGTTTGGCAAAGCTGCTTTAAAAACTGTAGATACGCATGATCATCCGTGGTTAAAATCCGCTGAAAAATCGCCTTCTTGATTGTTTTAAGTGCACTTTCATCAACAGAAGAATCATTGACCAGCAGATCTGCTTTGAACACCAATTCTGACCAACAGCCTCGCTTGTATAGTTCGTTCAAATCAATATACGGATACAAGGTTAGGAAATTCGCTAGCGTCAGCGGCAGGTGGGTGTGCTGAGGATATTGCCGAACCATTGCCACTAAGGGCCTTAGCTTTAACGACGCTTTGCGGATGTTATCCAAGACCATTTCTTGGGTGCGCTTAGTAAGCTCAATGCGACAGCCCAAAGGCGCATGGGGAAAGCCTTGTTCAATTTCATGGTTAATCGCTCGAGCGCTCTTGCCCACCAGCGCCCGAAACTTGTTTGCAAAGTCATACTCGGGACGCGAATGACCGACAAAGTCCAGGACGGTACAGCACTCTTTGCCCTCGGCTAACCGTAAACCGCGGCCTAGCTGCTGAAGGAAAATGGTTAAACTCTCGGTGGGACGCAGAAACAATAAGGTATCCACTTCAGGGATATCGACCCCCTCGTTGAAAATATCAACCACACAAAGCACATTGATCTCACCGGCGCGCAGCGATTGCTGCTTTCGCTGGCGTTCATGCCGATTGTCGCTGGTCAACACATCCGCCTTCAGCCCTTGCAGTGAAAACTGTTGAGCCATGTATTGAGCGTGTTCTTTACTCACACAAAAAGCGAGTGCTTTCATACGGCTAAGATCCGTGATGATCTCGTTCATGCTGAGTAATATCTTATCCACCCGCGCTTGGTTGGAGGTATAGAGGTTGGTCAGCTGTGCAATATCATAGCGGCCACGCTGCCAAGGAATGGTCCGTAGATCGGTATCATCATCAATACCAAAATATTGGAATGGGCAAAGATGACGACGATTAATCGCCTCTGGCAGCCGAATCTCAGCCGCAATAACGCCACCAAAATCCGCGAGAATATCGCCGCCATCGTGACGCTCGGGTGTCGCCGTCAGACCCAGTAGTACTGACGGCGAAAAGTAGTGCAAAACCGCTCGATAACTGCTCGCAGCAATATGATGCACTTCATCAATCACAATGTAGTCATAGTAATCGGCCGTCAAGTTGAGCGTATCGAGCTGGTTGTTCAATGTTTGAATCGAGACAAACAACTGGCGGTAATGATCTGGCGTGTGACCACCGACCCACAGCTCGCCAAAGGTACTGTTACGTAATAAGCCTCGATAGGCCGCACGCGCCTGCTTAAGGATTTCTTCACGATGAGCCACAAATAAAAAGTTGGCATCAGGGTGTTTTTTCAAAAAACGGGCGAAATCAAACGCAGAGATCAGTGTCTTACCAGTGCCTGTTGCCGCCACCACTAAGTTGCGAAAACGTTGATGCGTCTGACGCTCAACCGTCAGCTGCTCCAAAATCTCCTTCTGGTGAGGGAAAGGAGAGAGATCGAAGAAAAACGTAGTACCATCTTCTTCGCCACCGCGCTGCTGCCGAAGGGCTTGATTCAGTTTTTCGGTACTTTTTGCATCTCCGTCAAATCGTTCAAATTCATTCGACGCCCAATACGTTTCAAAGGTGCTGTGTGATTTATTGATAATGTGGGGAATTTCTTGCGAGGTAATTTTGAGATTCCACTCCAACCCATTCGTCAGTGCAGAGTGAGAGAGGTTTGACGATCCGATATAACCGGTGTGATAGCCGGTCTCGCGTAAAAACAAATAGCTTTTTGCATGCAGGCGCTCGCGCTCGGTATTGTAGCTTAACTTCACCTCGGTATTGGGTAAGCTGGCTAAGTACTCCACCGCTTTCGCATCTGTCGCGCCCATGTATGACGTGGTGATGACCTTTAACTCGCGACCACTGCGAGTAAAGGCTTCCAGCTCTTTACGGAAAATTCTTATCCCCGCCCACTTGATGAATGATACCAACCAATAGATTTTGTCTGCGGATAAAATCTCTCTTTTCAGCTCTGACTCCAATGAAAGACCCGCATTACTGCCACAAAAAAGCTCACTCTGCGTTAAGCCGGTGAGTGGGAAAATATCTTGCACATAGCGCGCTAAATCAGATGCTATCGGGTTTTCAAACTCATAAAGGGCCGTCAGGATTTTCCCCTGACTCGCGAGCAGGTTATCGTCGATAATGTCTTTATCGTGGATCTGGGTTTTCAGCCACAGCAAGAATTGGTTGGATAGTGTGATTTGCTGCGCTAGGCGATCGTCACTGGCAGGCACGGCGTCGAGCACATGGTGCAAAACATGCGATAAAAAGCGAGACAACCAAACTGACGCCTCGTTGCTGGTAAGCGTCCGCTCGCCAACATAGAATCGCTCTCGATCAATACGGCTCTCAATAAGCTGCGTTACCAGCTGCTCATAAATTCCGACCTGCTGCATTTTTTCCTTCCACGCTATAAGCCTGCATCACCTTACAAACCACGGGTTGTAGGCGCTATGAAAGGATCACTTTTCTATACTTTTCAAACAATAGCAACAAAGAGTTAAGTCACATTCTCGTCTGAGGTCTACACAAAGTGACTTCACAGGTAACAATGTGTAGACCTAAAGGCGGGCATAAAGGCTTTCAACCAATCAAAACTCAACGATATTTTTTGCTAACAACACTGGGTCTGCCTGGGGTGGACCCAATCATTTAAGCAAATCACTCAAGCGATTTAATAATGCTTTACGACGGCTATTAGCTGCTATAAAGCGCTTAAACCGCTGATCAAAGGACGCAGCATTATCGTGAAGCTGATAGGCCTCAAAGAGCTGATGCAAATAGCGTGATGCCGCATCATAGCCAGTGGGGCAAGTGCGATCCGCTTGCTCGTGCGCTTGCTGCCAGTAATGGTCACGCTGGTTGTAGAGATCTATTAAGGCTTGTTCTTTTTCTGCTTTTTCAATGGCTAGTTTTTTTGCAAGTGCCTCGGCTTGTTGTTGCTCAAACTGTCGTTGTGCGGTTGCAATATAGGGAGCCACGAGGTCGGGGTTTAACCAATACTGATAGGTTTCGTCTTTGTTGGCTGGTTCTTTTCGCGTCAGCGCTACGGCTTGGTGACGAGTTAATTGGCCTTGCTCAAACAACGTGCGTAATAGTGTGTTTTTCTCCGCTTCCGTGAGCGTTTTGAGCCAATCTTCAAACTGCAACTGGGTGTGTTTGGCTGAGTGACTGGGCTGTTCATTCAGCACCATCATAAGCGCTTTAACCCAAGGTAAGGGAATCGCATACAGCGCAGCAAAAGCCTGTAATCCTTCGCTAAGGCGCTCAAAATCGAATTGGATTAACGGTATCGCGTCAAGCTCATCATCGTCATCTACCGCTTGGAGCCACGCTAAGTACATAAGCCGCCAGTCACCTTGGATTAACTGATTGCGTAAACCGGGTAAATGCTGGAAAAAATCGTCAGCATCTTCATCATCAAAATACGCACCATACTCTTCGATAGAGAAAGTGAGCAATTGCCACTCATCGGTTTGACGAACCTTAAAACCATCGTTCGATAACCCAAGCATGGCATCGGGTATGGTCCCGGCAGGTAGTTTGATGTAGGCATCAACCGAGCCCCAGTTGGCATAGTAAAAACCGATATCGAAGTGCTTTAGCATGATCTCATATGCCTTAGCCTTTAGATCGCTAAAGTTGTAAACCACCTGGAAAGACGTTGCCGTGATATCGGCTCGGCGTGAAATGGCTCTGAGTGCTTGGCGCGCGGTGCTGTCTAAATACCCATCTAAGCGCTCAAATTTATAGTATTGATATTCGCTCACGATGCCCTGCTATACGTTAATGTGGAATTGAAAGGTTTGTTCTAACAGCGGCTGAGTCTGAGCGGTGAGCGCAATGGGTTCGCCGTTTATAAAACGCCTTGGATCCATCGTCACAAATCCCCAAAACTGCAAAAAGCGCTCAATAAATCGCGTTTCGATAAGTCCGCTTAACAACGCTTCCGGCGGGGCGTAATCGTCCGTTGGGAACGCCTTTAACACATCAGGAAAAGCAACCATCACTTCTTGAGTAAGCTGATCGACGCTGTGATGCGCTTGTATGCGCCACAACATGAATACCCAAAAGGTGCGCAAATCAACATCGTATTCAAAGCTATCTAAATACGCCCAGTTATATTTGCCGGTTGCAGCCGCCAGCATCGGCTTAAAAAAGGCTTGCACGCCCATGTCTTGATACTGTTTTTGCGCCGCTTTTTTCACATGATAACGGCCGCTGCGTCGGTAGATAATACCGCTAATTTCGGCCAGCACGCGGGTATAGTGCAAGGCATTGAATTTGTCTTCGTTAAACCCAGCAAACTCGCTGATACTAATGTTGCGTTGGAATTGAGAAACTGAAAACTCAGGCAATAATTCACTGGCTTGTTTGACCAATTTAGCCGGTAAGTTGCCTTTGCTGGTTGCTTTAAAAGCACCGCCTTGCGCCATCGCATGTTCAAGCATCAGAGCCAAATATCGCATCACTGGGCTGGCGGAAAGATCGGCGGGTGTCGTGATCGTCACCCACTGTAATTGATCAAACGGCGCATAAAGCCAATTGGTCATTTGCGTGGGTGTCACACCACAAAAATCGGGATGAGGTTGATTATTGCGATCCTGCACTTGGCGCTGTAACACAGCATTGAGTTCATCGATACTCATACCTGGGTTATTCGCCAGTATGGTTTCTGCGTCATCAACAACTTGCGCATGTTGCTTAGACACACCGTCCATACAACACCGTTTGAATTTTTTACCACTGCCACAATGGCAAGGATCGTTGCGACCGAGCTTCATTACTGTCCCCTCTTATTTGTTATAGAAACAGCGCGGTATTTTCCTGTAAACGGTGATAAATTGCCAAACTGCTGCAAATAGCCGTCTGTGTACTGAAAAAAAACACCTTGCCGATTCTGAGCCAAGATCCCTACAGCAACCTGCTCTCCTGAACTTAACGTACGGGTGACAGTAAGCTTTTGAATCGTTCAGGCAGGCACGCAGCTTCGCTTTGCCAGTGCCGCTCGTGACAGTTTTGCGCGCTGACGCAACGCCCGCAAATAAGCTGCATAGGCTTGGCTTACATCGGTATCATCCAGTAAGGTTAAATTCATCTTCAATGACCATTGGCTACTATTATATCCACCACCCCATATCTTCCATCAAGCTTTTGCTGATGAAGCACCCCCGATGTTGGATATCCAACTACTGGGGGTTACCTCATTTTTACCAGAGGGGCCTGGGCGTGTACTTAACTCACCGCTTCAGGCTTTTTTTCGGCCACCGGTTGCTCGGCACGGCGCTTGTGTTTGCGGTATTTAGGATGGGTGATCGGAATGGCAGAGAGTAGCGTTTGGGTGTACTCGTGCTGCGGCTGGTGGTAGACGGTTTCGGTCGGCCCCTCTTCTACCACATGACCAAAGTACATCACCGCCACCTTATCGGAGATATGACGGACCACCGATAAGTCGTGCGAGATAAAAATCATCGCCAAGTTCATCTCTTGCTGGAGTTTCAACAACAGATTAAGAATTTGTGCCTGCACCGACACATCCAAGGCGGAGACCGACTCGTCACAAATCAGCAGTTTCGGTTTAAGGGCAATCGCCCGCGCAATACCAATCCGCTGGCGCTGACCGCCCGAAAACTCATGCGGATAGCGGTTAACCGCATCGTGGGGCAAGCCGACTTTATCTAATAGCTCAAGCACCCACTGGCGACGCTCTTTCGCGGTGCCAATATTGTGAATGATAAAGGGCTCTTCTAAGATCCCGCCGATGGTATGACGCTGGTTGAGCGACTCGAGCGGGTCTTGAAAGACAATCTGCATATCTTTACGCAGAGGCCGCATCTGACGTGGCGACAACGGGGTGATGTCTTTACCTTCAAAGAAGATTTTCCCTTCGGTAGGCTCAAACAGCTTAAGCATGGTACGGCCAAGGGTGCTTTTGCCACATCCCGACTCACCGACCAGCCCGAGCGTTTCGCCTTGTGACACCGAGAGCGATACGCCATCGACGGCTTTAATGGTATAGCCTTGACGAAGCAGGCCTTTGCCGGAGACAAAATACTGCTTCAGATTTTCTACTCTGAGGACTTCCTTGCTCATCTCGTTCTCCTGCAACTATGTCGATGATGGCGCGGCATCAAAGTCTTCCAACGGACGAATATCAATCATCTGCTTGGGTTGATGGTGACGCCCTGGCATTAATCCCAGCAAACGCTTGGTATACGGATGGGCGGGGTTGTCAAATAAAGTAAAAATATCGGCCCGTTCGCGAATTTGGCCATCGTACATCACCGCCACGTCGTCACACACCTCGGCGACCACGCCCAGATCGTGGGTGATAAAAATCACCGCCATGCCGGTTTCTTCTTGCAGCTCGTTAATCAAATCTAAAATCGAGGCCTGCACCGTCACATCTAGGGCGGTGGTTGGCTCATCACATATCAAGATATCGGGCTTACAGGCCAGTGCCATGGCAATCATGACCCGTTGACGCATCCCCCCGGACAGGTTATGCGGGTACTCGTTCAATCGCTTTTCTGGCATCGGGATTTTCACCTTGGCCAGCATGTCGAGCGCACATGCCGCGCGCGCTTTTTTATCCAGCTCCGGGCGGTGCAACATCAAGACTTCATTGATTTGCCGACCAATGGTATGCACAGGGTTCAGCGCCGTCATTGGGTCTTGAAAGATAATCGAGATCCGATTACCGCGCATTGCATAGCGCTCTTTGGCGGGCAGGGTCACCAAGTCTGTCCCGCGATACAGAATCTCGCCGCCGGTCACTTGCCCATAGGGTTTAGGCAGCAAGCCCATAATTGACATCGCAGTAACACTTTTGCCACTGCCCGACTCTCCCACCAAGCCGAGCGTGCGCCCGGCTTTTACTTCAAAGCTCACCCCGTGAAGTACCTCACGGGGGCCATCGTCAGTGGTAAAATTAACGGTCAAATCCTTAACCGAAAGAATGACATCCTGGGTCATAAGCGCCTCTACAGCTTGTATCTGTCATCAATGATGGTCACCGGCTCAAAGGCTTTATCGTCGTCCATGGCCTCTTCGGTGGCGTCTTTCATCGCTTCATCAATCCAGAAGGTGCCAAAGCCCATCACGCGGCCGCTGGTGACCATGTTTTCGGTGCGCTTGGTCATCGCGTTATCTGGGATTTGCACATAACGCCAAAAACCTTGACGCACATACGGCACCATGTACCCCGGTACAATCACACTGGCCTCTGAGATTTTGGTGCGGATTTGATGCGACAGCTGATACTTTTTCGCCGTATCAAACTCGCTTTTATAGGCCATGATCAGCTTATCCAATGCCGGTGAGCTGTAGTTAGAGTGGTTGTTTGTTTGCGTTTTATTAGCGTTATCCGAGTGGAAGTACTCCCAATAGGCCGGGATTTCCGAGGTACCCATATTAAGAAAGGCCAACTGATGCTTTTTCTCGAGTACGTATTTAAACGCCGATGAGCCATCGACCAAGTTAATAGTAAATTCCAGCCCTGCTTGCTTGGCCTGCTCTTTTAAGTAAGCAATGCGTGGTGTGTGCTGCTGATACCCATAAGTAATCGCGAAGCTTAAACGCTCGCCTTTGTCATTGACGCGAATACCATCGGCGCCAACCTGGTCAAAGCCGGCTTGTTCGAAATGGCTGATCGCTTTTTTAGGATCAAACGGTGGTGGCGTCGCACCGTCATTGTCGTATTCACCATGACCAAAGCCCATTGCATGCGGTTTACGCGAGTAATCGCCACGGGTGATTTTTTCAATCATGCCGTCAAAATCGGTGGCATAGAGAATCCCTTTGCGCACATTAATGTCATCCAGCATTGGCATGGCCGAGTTCATCCACAAACCGCCCGCGCCAACCGGCACTTCGTTATACCCCCAGAACTTGGTGATATAGCCTTTTTTATAAGGTTCAGATTGGGTTTTTTCATGCCAGATATCTGGAAGAACCAAATCGAACACATCCAAATTGCCCTTTTCAAAATGCTTCATGGCAATGTCGTTATCGCGGATCACGCGCATTCGAATACGCTCAACATTGTAGCGATTTTGGTAATAGGGGTTGGTATAACCCCACCAATCGTCTACATGATTAAAGGTGAGTCGGCGTCCTTTTTGCACACGGCCCAGCTCATAAGGCCCCATGGTGGGCTCGGCCTTAAAGTTATAGCGGCGCACATAGTCATCAGCAATGCCGTCTTGGTTTTCATCTTTGCGCGGATTAGCGTAAAAATGCGCAGGGCGCGGAATTAAGCTTCCTAAGGTATACATTAACTCTTCTTGGTTTTTCTCTATTGCACTCGATATGGCCACAGTATGCGCGTCGATTTTCTCCACGCTACCAATGGTGTTGGTGTAATAGTCGTTATACCAAGGGGCAACAATGTCTTTAGAGCGATAAAACTGCATCATAAACACAAAATCATCGGCGGTCATTGGCTCGCCATCTGACCAGGTCGCCTCAGGGTTGAGCTTAAAATAGATGGTTTTGTTATCGTCACCATAGGCCCACTCGTTGGCCAAGTCCGGGATCCATTCCAGTGTATCTGGGTGGCGCTTTACCAGTGAGGGCATTTCATCAAGAAAGTAACTGCGCAGGCCTGAGTTTGAATCCGGCCCCACAGTGCGTAATGTCTGCGGAAAACTCTGCAAATGGGTACGCAGTGTACCCCCGCGCTTGGCGTCGGGAGACCCGATTTTGGGGGCATCCCAGTTAGTTTGCCAATTGAGATTTTCAGGCAATTCCGCCGCCCAGCCGCTAAGGCTAAACAGGGAAACGGAGGTAGCAAGGATCAGTTTTTTCATCGTGATGTCCTTATCTTGATGCACACATTGCTTGTTATATTTAAAAATTGCTGGTTGTATTTAAAATCAGTCATAACGGGTGAACTTTTTCGGATCAAACGCGGCTCGGACCGCTTCCCCAATAAAGGTCACCATCACCAACACCAACACCAGAGACGACACCACAGAGGCAACAATCCATGGCGCATCCAGATTTGATTTACCTTGCTGTAACAGCTCGCCCCAACTTGGCGTCGGTGGCATCAGCCCCAAACCGAGATAATCCAGCGCCGTTAACGCGGTAATATTGAGGGCGATGGTAAAGGGCGCCAAGGTCACAATCATCACCATGGTGTTGGGCAAAATATGGCGAAACAGGATCCGGCTAGTAGAGGCACCCAATGCACGCGCCGCCATCACATAATCACGCGACGATTCTTTGTACGTCATGGTGCGCATATACCAGGTAATCGCCATCCAGCCGAATAGCACGTTAATCCCCACAAACAGGGCAAACGTGGGTTGGAGAATCGAGACTAGAATCATGATCACGTACAAAAACGGCACCATAGACCAAACCTCGATAAAGCGTTGGAAAAACAAATCAAACTTACCGCCCCAAAATCCCATCGCACAGCCCACGGCGGTGCCAATCGCATAAGACGCAGCCATGGTCAGTAACGCAAAGCCCATGGCAATACGAAAGCCGTATACCAGGCGGGCGAGAATGTCGCGGCCGATATCATCAGTACCGAGATAATGCTTGTCTGCGGCACTTGGCGCCGTGGGCGGAAAGTCGCCACTAAAGTCTTGCTCAAGCGGGTTCCACGGCACCAGAGGCATGACTACATAATTGTCGCCACTTTGTGCCTCAAAGGCTTTGGCGAGTTGACGATAGTTGGCTTCGCTGGTGCCCACTTGACCAAAATCACTCGCCAAATACACATCACTCAGTACCGGGAAGTAATACTCGCCGTTGTATTTGACCATTAACGCTTTACTGTTGATCAATAGCTCGGCAAATAGCGACAGCACCAACATGGTGGTCAAGATCATAAACGACCAGTAACCACGTTTAATTTGCTTAAAACTGCGGATTTTCTTTTGAGTTAAAGGGCTCATCGTCAACATATCAAGATCCAAACTTCACGCGAGGGTCAATCAAGGCAACACAGATATCAGAGATGATATTGCCCGCCAGCAGTAATAGCGCATTGATGGCAACAATCCCCATCACCACCGGATAGTCACGCTCCATAATCGATTCATAGCCAAGTAAGCCGATGCCGTTGATGTTGAAAATGACTTCAATCAAAAACGCCCCCGTCATAAAGAACAGCAAGGAATTACCAAAGTGACTAGCAATCGGGATCAAGCTATTGCGCAGCGCGTGCTTGCGTACCGCCGAACGAAACGGTAACCCTTTGGCAATGGCGGTGCGGATATAATCCGCGGAGAGGTTTTCCATCAGGTTGTTTTTCATCGTCATGGTCAGGGTGGCAAAATCCCCAATCAGATAACAAATCAGCGGCAGTACCGCATGCCACATCACATCTTTGGCGCGTTCCCAAAAACTGGTCGCGTCATAGTAGGCATCGCCAACAAAGCCGCCCATCGGGAACCATTCGAGGTGATAACTAAATAGGGTGATCAGCAAGACCCCCACCACATAACCCGGCAGGGCAAAACCAATAAAGATAAGTACTGAGGAGGACGAATCAAACACCGAGCCGTGCTTGAGGGCTTTGTAATAGCCAAGCGGGAGAGAGATAAAATAACTGATGAAGAAGGTCATTCCGCCGTAAAACAACGAGACGGGCAGACGCTCGGCGATCATGTCGGTGACCGGCTCGTAGTAGCGGGTTGATTCACCCAAATCGAAGTTGGCAAGTTTACCGAGCCAATCGACATAGGCTTCTAGCACAGGTTTATCGAGGCCGTAAAATGCCTTAAGTTCGGCAATCTGATCGTCCGATAACGCCGAGCTGTCACCAGCACGTTGCAAGCTCGAGCCGCCATCGGCTTGTGCCTGCATTTGCGTCATCATTCGCTCGACCGGCCCACCCGGCACAAGACGGGTGATACCAAAGATCAAAATGGTGATCCCAAGAAACGTCGGTATCACTAAAAGAAACCGACGTATAAAGTACGACAGCATAGTCCACTACTCCCTGTTAACTGTCTGATATTTTTGCAGGTCATTGATCCTGCCGTTGTGCTCTCTTGGCCATCCTAAGCACTGAAAGCAACAATACGTATTACACACTTACATAATGTGGTCTATATTTATCTCGAATATTGGTCACGATCAACGATAACAGCCTGTCAGAAGTGATTTTTTTGCTACAAAACAGCGAAAGCCATGCTATTTTTATACTGCGTTGTGCTAGCTTTCTTATCACTAAAAGCAATAAATATTTCAATCAATAGTCAAAAAGGTTTGGTTTAAAATGCAATAAAACTGACATTTCACCGAAACCTTGTGTCTTCTCGTGATCGCACGCACCGATAATCCACCACAGCGCCTGCATTGATAAGCAGACAGCCATCCTCCCGCTCCCCCCTCAATCTCATATTCATTCATCAGGATCAGTGCAATAGAGATAGTGACTTGTTTCACTAAAAACCACAGCTACCAGCATGAATCACTAACTCCAATGATTGTGTGCAGTCGCCCCCCTGAACGTCCATCGCATCGCTAGGGTCAGGCTCGCTGACACTGAATAACCGTATTTATTAGGGGTTGGTAATTTTTAGCATTCCTCTACAATTGGTGCGACTATGCCGAGCATGCCAATGCTCGGCTTTTTTCACCCTATTAATGTAAAGAGTGCCTGATGGAATCCGTTTCTCGCGCCAAGCGCCTCTTCTCTACCACCCTACCGATGCTGTTTGGTGTGCTGTCGCTGATGAGCTTTCAGTTGGTCGATAGTGCCTTCATTGGTCAATTGGGTGTACTCCCGCTCGCCGCACAAGGTTTCACCTTGCCGATTCAGATGATCATTATCGGGTTGCAAGTTGGCCTCGGCATTGCGACCACAGCAGTGATCTCGCGCGCGCTCGGCGCCGATCAGTGTCGCTATGCCAAGCAATTAGGCGGTCTGATTTTATTTATTGGCACCACAGGCGTGGCATTGTTTGCCGGCTTGCTCTATGCCTTGCGCCATCCGATCTTGCTGTTACTCGATGCGCCGGACAAGGTGTTCCCGGTGATTGATACTTATTGGCAAATTTGGCTCGTCAGTGCCTGGACAGGGGCGGTGCTTTACTTCTTCTATAGCTTGGCTCGCGCTAATGGCAACACAGTGTTGCCCGGCTCCATGATGGTGGTTACCAGCTTATTAAACCTTATCCTCGATCCTATCTTTATTTTTTGGCTCGATTGGGGCATCAATGGCGCAGCGGTGGCCACTCTGATTGCTTTTGGCGCTGGCATTGCCATTGTCGCCCCTCGCGTACTCGGCAAAGGTTGGGTTTCTTTTGACTGGCATGACGTCAACGTTAAGCAAAGTATAGGATCGATTGGTCACATTATGGGGCCAGCGATGATTAGTCAGCTGCTACCACCCGTCTCATCGATGCTGGCGACCAAGTTACTTGCGAGTTTTGGCTCAGCGGCAGTCGCCGCCTGGGCACTGGGCTCGCGGTTTGAGTTTTTCGCGATTGTCTCGGTACTGGCATTAACCATGTCGATGCCACCTATGGTGGGTCGTTTGCTGGGTAAAGGCGATTTGACCGAAGTGCGCCATTTGGTCAAGTTAGCGTGTCAGTTTATTCTCGGCTTTCAATTGCTGATCGCCGTGGTCACTTGGCTTGCCGCCGCTCCCCTCGCCGACTTGATGACCAGCGATCAGCAAGTTACCGATATCTTGCACACTCATCTTACGCTAGTACCCTTTAGCCTGGGCGCGCTGGGGGTGTGTATGTTGATGGTGTCAATTACCAATGCATTAGGCCGCTCATACACCGCCCTAACCATTTCTGCGCTCCGCCTATTTGCGTTTTTCCTGCCCTGCCTTTGGTTCGGGGCACAAATTGGCGAGCTGTTTGGCCTATTTGCCGGTGCCTTAATCGGTAACCTACTTGCGGGCGCGGTGGCTTATGCCATGTACCGACGTACGCTGGCTAAACTCATGGCGAGCGAGTAGATAGCCAAAACGTTAACCTTGGGGCACCGGCTCAGTTCGCACACAGACACGCCGTCAATCCATCCCTGGAGGCTCCGCCGCGCCATCCATGGCGCGGAGGGTCTGTTTAGCGAAATAAGCCGAACCGAACCCTATCTAGCGTTTGCCCCCAACGAAAAAGCCCGCTAATAACAGGCGGGCTCAAAGGGTAAATACAATTAACGCGCGGGGTTAATAACCCAGTTGCGTTAAGGTTGCCTCAATGTCTTTACCGTCGCTATCCGTTAACGTTTTCACCGCCATATTCGGACGATTGGTAAAGAAGCCATCCACACCGCGATCACGGTAGCGAATCATATCCTCGCGATCATCCAGAGTGTACATGTGCATCAGCAAGCCTTTTTCATGGCTCATGTCCACCATCCAGGTCTTCGCCAGATCCATATAGCTAAATTGGCTTGACCAGGCATCATCGAAGTTGGCTTGGGTACCTGAAGGCCCTACACCGATGGCACCGTTTTGTTTGGCGTAATCGAGCCACTCTGCGTAGTCCGCTTTCGAGGCTACTTCCTGACGCGCGTAGTACTGGGCGTAAGATTCGTCATCCGCTTTCGGTGCGCTATCTTTGGTCGGAATATAGCCATCACCTGCCCATAGTAGCAAGATTTTTGGCACATTCGGCATCACATCTTGCAGTGCTTCAAGGCTCGATTTATTGAAGGTTTGCAGGATCACTTTGCCCTTGGCGTCCTTATCTAGCCAACCGTGTTGGGTTAAATCTTGTTTCAAATCCTCTTCAATGCCAGGGAAGAATTCAGGCACCTTGGTCTCGATGTAAAGTCCTGGCTGATGGGCGCAGCCTTCGGCGATTTCTCGGACCTGGTCAAGTGTCACCAACTTCAAGCCACGAAAGCTTTCGCGTGCGCGTTCGGGATAGGCTTGGTTATACCAGCTACCGGCATCCAGTTTTTCCAGCTCTGCCCACGTAAAGGTGTTAACCGGATCACTGGCACGCTCAGGATAGACTGTCTCAATATTGGTGTTGCGCTTGAGGTTATCGTCATGCACGGCGATCAGTTTGCCGTCTTTTGTGCGCTGCAGGTCCAGCTCGAGGTAATCCGCGCCCACTTCACACGCAAGCTGATAGGCTGGCAACGTGGATTCTGGCGCGTTGTAGGAATCACCACGGTGAGCAATCACCGCATGATCAGCAATGCCAAGTTGGTCGCTTAGCGCAGTGTCACTGGCTTGAGCAAAAGAAGAAAAAGAAAAGGCACTGGCGACACTGAGCGCGGCAACGGTCACGCTCATATTTTTTTTCGATGAGGTATTCAACGGGTACTCCTTACTGTCGTTGAAAAAATAGGCGATAATTAAACATGTGTTCAATTACCAAGACAGCATAGCAAAACCTTAATTTAAAGAGAAAAAGCATTGCTGATAACACCAAGTCACACTACTCCCCTCCGAGATTGCAACTAATCCCGTTCAAATTGCGACAGGTTCGTGCTACCCTGCGCGCCTCCCACGGGAGACAAACATCTATTCGTCGATCGACTCCCATACGCATACGCTATACTGCGGATGGGCATCAGCCAGTGAAAGTGATCAATCCATGAGCCAAGGTACGCTTTACATTGTTTCCGCCCCGAGTGGCGCGGGCAAATCTAGCCTGATTTCAGCGCTACTGAATGATAATCCTCGCTATGACATGAAAGTGTCGGTATCGCACACCACCCGCGCCATGCGCCCGGGAGAAGAAGATGGCGTGCATTATCACTTTGTTGAGGTAGAAGCATTTAAGGCCTTAATCGACCAAGGTGCTTTTTTAGAGCATGCAGAGGTATTCGGCAATTATTACGGCACGTCCAGGGTCTGGATTGAAAAAATGCTTAACAATGGCGTCGATATTTTTCTTGATATCGATTGGCAAGGTGCCGAGCAAATTCGTCAGCAAATGCCCGCAAGTAAGAGTATTTTTATTTTGCCGCCAAGCCGTGAAGAGCTGGAACGACGCTTGACAACGCGTGGCCAAGACAGTGATGAGGTCATTGCCACACGCATGCAAGAGGCACGTTCGGAAATCTCTCACTATGCTGATTATGATTACCTGATTATTAATGATGACTTTGACGTCGCATTAATGGATATTAAGGCCATCGTCCGCGCAGAGCGGATGGGGCAAACCAAGCAAGCCAGCAAATATCATACAATGATCGACGACCTGCTGGCCGACTAACCCAAATATTGAGACGTGGCCGCATTGCAGCACAAAGCTAGCAATAGGTCGCGGCCTTTTGTATACTTTTCGGTCATTTTTAATGACCTGTTTATTACATAGCTGGAGTCCTTCATGGCACGCGTAACTGTTCAAGACGCCGTTGAAAAAATTGGTAACCGTTTCGATCTCGTTCTGGTTGCGGCTCGCCGCGCCCGCCAAATGCAAACCGGTGGTAAAGACGCCTTAGTCGCAGAAGAAAACGACAAGTACACTGTGCTCTCTCTACGCGAAGTAGAAGAAGGACTGATTAACAAAGAAGTACTCGACGCCCGCGAGCGTCAAGAGAAGCAAGAGCAAGAAGCCGCCGAAATGGCAGCGGTTAGCACCATTTCTGGTCAACGTTAAACGCGTCATTTATCAGGGGCAGGCCGTTTGTATCTATTTGATAGCCTGAAAGAAGTTGCTAGTCAATATTTGCCGGAGTCACAGCTTGAAGCGCTCCGGCAAGCTTACCTAGTAGCACGGGATGCCCATGACGGGCAGACTCGTTCAACGGGCGAACCTTACATCATTCACCCCATTGCGGTAGCACGGATCCTGGCAGAAATGCGTTTGGATTGTGAAACCCTCATGGCGGCGTTATTACACGATGTCATTGAAGACACCGAGGTGACCAAAGACGATCTGCAGCAGCGCTTTGGTGATGTGGTGGCTGAACTGGTTGACGGCGTGTCTAAGCTCGACAAGCTCAAATTCCGTGATCGTAAAGAAGCCCAAGCCGAGAACTTTCGCAAAATGGTCATGGCCATGGCGCATGACATTCGCGTTATTTTGATCAAACTCGGCGATCGTACTCATAACATGCGCACACTCGGCGCCCTACGTCCGGATAAAAAGCGTCGTATTGCCCGCGAAACCCTAGAGATTTTTGCCCCACTCGCTCATCGTTTAGGTATCCATAATATAAAAGTCGAGCTCGAAGAGCTGGGCTTTGAAGCCCTCTACCCCAATCGCTATCGCGTGCTCAAAAAAGTGATTGCGCAAGCTCGGGGAAACCGCAAAGAGATGATTCAAAAAATCCATGCGGAAATCGAAGGGCGGCTTGAAGATGCCGGCATTGAGGCCCGTGTACTGGGCCGAGAAAAAAATCTCTATTCCATCTACAACAAGATGAGAAACAAAGAGCAGCGTTTCCATACCATCATGGATTTGTATGCATTTCGGGTGATCGTGCGCGATCTCGATACCTGTTATCGGGTGCTGGGGCAAATGCACAGCCTCTATAAGCCTCGCCCTAGCCGCGTCAAAGATTATATCGCCGTTCCCAAAGCGAACGGCTATCAATCACTGCATACGTCGATGATCGGCCCCCACGGTGTCCCGGTTGAAGTGCAGATTCGTACCGAAGATATGGATCAAATGGCGGATAAAGGGGTCGCGGCGCACTGGGCTTATAAAAACGGCTCCGATCGTCCATCGGGGACCACCGCGCAAAAACGGGCGCAACGATGGATGCAAAACATTATCGAGCTGCAACAAAGTGCCGGGAGCTCCTTTGAGTTCATCGAAAGCGTTAAGTCGGACCTTTTCCCCGATGAGCTTTACGTCTTTACGCCGAAAGGGCGAATTGTCGAGCTGCCGGTCGATGCGACCGCGGTCGATTTTGCCTATGCAGTGCATACGGATGTCGGCAATACCTGTGTCGGTGCGCGAGTTAATCGTCAGCCCTATCCGCTCAGTCAGCCGTTAAAAAACGGCCAGACCGTCGAGATCATCACTGCGCCAGGCGCGCGCCCCAATGCCGCTTGGCTTAACTATGTGGTCACGGCACGGGCGCGTACCAAGATTCGTCAGGTACTGAAAACCATGCGTCGGGAGGAGTCGGTGACCTTAGGCCGCCGCTTACTCAATCATGCGCTTGGGGAACAAAACTTGCCGGACATCGACGCCGCGCGAGTCGATACCGTGTTAAGCGATCTCAAGCTCAAAACCAGCGACGACTTACTCGCCTCGATTGGTTTAGGTGAACTCATGAGCGTGGTGATAGCACGTCGCTTACTGAATCAAGACCCGGCCGCGCCTACCGAAGGTAAAATGCCGATTCGCGGTGCCGATGGCATTCTAGTGACCTATGCCAACTGTTGTCGCCCCATTCCAGGCGATCCTATCATTGCCCATGTTAGTCCCGGCAAGGGGTTGGTGATTCACCGTGAAACCTGTGCCAATATTCGCGGCCATCGCCAAGAGCCGGATAAGTATATGCCGGTGGAATGGGCGGATGATTTTGAGCAAGAGTTCAGTACCCGCGTCAGAGTCGATATGCAAAACCATCAAGGCGCGTTGGCCGATTTAACCAACACCATTGCCTCAACGGGCTCCAATATCCAAGGGCTCTCCACTGAAGAACGTGATGGTCGCTTGTACACTATCTTTGTTCGATTAACGACCAAAGATCGGGTGCACCTCGCCAACATTATGCGCCGCCTGCGGGTGATGCCCAATGTGGTGAAGGTCAGCCGCCAAAAGAACTGATCGTCGCGATACATTATTATTGTCTGTCGCCCACCCTTTTGGTGGGCGCGTTTGTCTTTCGTCTGTCATTTACGGAATTGAATCATGACACCTGAACGCTTTGAACGCATTCATCAGGTGCTGGCAAAGCGCCAGCCTGATCTCACTGTGTGTATGGAGCAAGTCCACAAGCCCAATAACATTTCTGCCATCATTCGTACTGCCGATGCGGTGGGCATTCATCGTATGCATGCGGTATGGCCAGAAGGCACCAAAATGCGGACCTTAGGCGGTACATCTGCCGGTTCACGCAATTGGATTGACGTGGTCACCCATAACACGACCGCGGATGCTTTTGAGGCCATGCAAGCGCAAGGCATGCAAGTATTGGTCACTAACCTATCGGAAACGGCCATCGACTTTCGTGAGGTTGATTACACCCGACCAACCGCCATTATCCTCGGCCAAGAAAAACATGGCATCAGTCGCGAAGCGCTCGATAAAGCCGATCAAGACATCCTCATTCCAATGGTGGGTATGGTACAGTCGCTGAACGTGTCAGTGGCTAGCGCCTTGATTTTGTACGAAGCGCAACGCCAACGCCAAGCGGCAGGCATGTACCAGTTGGCGAAGACACGCTTGCCCGACGATGAAGTGCATCACATCCTGTTTGAGCGCGGTCATCCGGTGCTCGCCCGCGTGGCCAAGCAAAAGGGGCTGCCTTATCCGCCACTCGATGACAATGGGCAAATTATTGCTGACGAAACATGGTGGGCGAGCATGCAGGCGGCAAAACACGCGCGTTAATCGCTTAGCAAGCTCAACCTGACGGATAAAGAAACGGATGCAATCTTCCATGCTTAGCGCAGTAACCGTCGATACCTTTAAGGGTGTCGGCAGTAAAATGGCTGAAAAGCTGGCTAAAATCGGCCTGCATACGGTGCAGGACGTGTTGTTTCATCTGCCGTATCGCTATGAAGATCGCACCCGAGTGTGGCCAGTTGCCAGTCTATTGCCTGGCCAGCATGCCACCATCGAAGGTGAAATCACCCATAATGACACCGTGTTTGGCCGCCGCCGGATGCTCACGGTTCGGGTGCAAGATGGCAGCGGCGCGTTAACGCTACGCTTTTTCAATTTTAATGCCGCGATGAAAAATAGCTTGGCGGTTGGCAAACAGGTGAAAGCCTATGGCGAACTTAAACGGGGCAAACACGGGCTAGAAATCATTCACCCCGAGTATCAAGTCTTTTCCGAGCCCTCCGAGTTGGTGATGGAAGAAACGCTGACGCCGGTCTACCCGACCACCGAAGGGCTGCGCCAAGCGACGCTACGTCAGCTCACCGACCAAGCGCTGGCTTTATTAGATAAAAGCGGTGTCGAAGAATTACTCCCTGAAGGCTTGTACGATCGACAGCTGTCTTTGCGTGACGCCTTACACCTATTGCACCGCCCTCCGCCAGAGACGGTACTGGATGATTTATTAACGGGCCAACATCCCGCCCAGCGACGCTTAATCATTGAAGAGCTCCTTGCCCAGCACCTGTCGATGCTGTCAGTTCGTCATCACGCACAGCAAGTGAAAGGGGTCGCCCTCGCCCCGAGTCACTCGCTCGGACAACGCCTGTTAGACAATTTGCCCTTCTCTCCCACAGGGGCACAATCACGAGTGGTTAGCGAGATCAGTGCCGATTTAGCCAAACCATTCCCGATGATGCGCTTAGTCCAAGGTGATGTCGGCGCCGGTAAAACCTTGGTCGCCGTACTCGCCGCCTTACAAGCTATCGAGCAAGGCCATCAGGTTGCGTTAATGGCACCGACCGAGCTATTGGCCGAGCAACACGCCACCAATTTTGCCCAATGGCTAGAGCCGCTAGGTATCCAAGTCGGCTGGCTTGCCGGCAAATTAAAAGGCAAGGCACGGACACAAACCTTGGCACACATCGCCGACGGCGAGGCGCAAATGGTGGTCGGTACTCATGCGTTATTTCAAGCCAGTGTCCAATTTAAAAGCTTGGCGTTGGTGATCATCGACGAGCAACACCGGTTTGGTGTCCACCAACGGCTTGCCTTGCGTGAAAAAGGCGAGCAACAGGGCGCGCATCCACATCAGTTGATCATGACCGCTACGCCTATTCCACGCACCTTGGCGATGACCGCCTATGCCGACTTAGAAACCTCGGTGATTGATGAATTGCCACCAGGACGCACGCCGATTCAAACCGTTGCGGTGCCGGACACGCGCCGTGATGACATTATTGCCCGGGTCAACGCCGCCTGCAGTGATGGTCGGCAAGCCTATTGGGTATGCACATTAATTGAAGAGTCTGACGCTTTAGAGGCGCAAGCCGCTGAAGATACGACTACGGCACTCAAAGAAGCGTTACCGAATCTGACCATTGGCCTGGTTCATGGCCGAATGAAAGCGGCGGAAAAACACGCAGTAATGGATGCCTTTAAGCAAGGCGAGGTGCAGTTATTGGTGGCAACCACTGTCATTGAAGTGGGCGTCGATGTCCCTAACGCCAGCCTAATGATTATCGAAAACCCTGAACGACTCGGGCTGGCACAACTCCACCAGCTACGTGGCCGTGTCGGTCGTGGATCCGTCGCCAGCCATTGTGTGCTGCTTTATCATGCCCCTTTGTCGACAACAGCCACTCAGCGCTTGGGCGTACTGCGAGACAGCAATGACGGCTTTGTCATTGCTCAACGCGATCTCGATATCCGTGGGCCAGGCGAGTTATTGGGCACCCGCCAGACCGGTTTGGCTGAGTTTAAAATTGCCGATTTAGTCCGCGACCAAGCGCTGATCCCCGAGGTACAAAAGCTGGCCAGTCATTTGCACCAGCACTACCCCAAACATGCACAGGCCATCATTCGCCGCTGGTTGGGACATAAAACCCACTATTCCAACGCCTAATGGCCGCTTAACGCGGCCTATTTACCGACCGGGAACGTCATTTGGATCCGCAGCCCGCCTTCGGTCCGAGATGATAAACGAATATCGCCATGAAGCTGTTCAACAATCCGTTTCACGATTGCAAGCCCTAGCCCTGTTCCTTCGCTACCCCGCGCCGTATCGCCGCGAGTAAACGGCTGGAACAAGGTATTTTCGAGACTCGCATCAATGCCCGAGCCATTATCTTCCACTTCCACCCATTGATACGTATGGTCGGCATTGCTACCACACCGCAGCCTTACCCAGCCATTGCCATAACGCACCGCATTAACCACGAGGTTGGTAACCGCCCGTTTTAGCGCCACCGAGTTGGCATATAAATCACCGTGCAGCGATTCTAAGTCCAAGACAATATCAACGCCCATTGACTGCTGATGGTTGGCTACATCGCGACAGATGGTGGATAAATCAACGGGATCCGGATCTTGCTGTTGCACCGCGCGTAAATAATCCATGAATTGATTAATGATCTCATTACACTCTTCCGTGTCTTCGGTGATGCTATCGGCCAAATACGCATCGTCGGATGACATCATTTCAGTCGCCAGTCGAATGCGCGTGAGTGGCGTGCGTAAATCATGGCTGACGCCCGCCATTAACAAGGCGCGATCTTCTTCGAGTTTACGTATCCCTGCTGACATTTTATTAAAGGCCACGGTCACCGCCTGAATTTCTGACGCCCCCCGGGGTGGGACGGGATCAGGAAAGCGACCATCGGCGACATCGAGCGCGGCCCGCTCCAACGCAACCAGGGGTCGGTTTTGCATCTTAATAAACAACCAGCCGCCGGCAATCACCAACAACGCAATCACCAAGCTATATTGAAACAGCGGCGCAAAGTCATCTTGATGCAGCTCCGATAAGGGGATCCGCATTAAAAAATCATCAATGGCCTCAAACTTCAGCCATAACACATAGCTTTCTTCGCCACTGACCAGGCGCACTTGGGTCTTTGTTCCGAGCTCTTCGCTAATATGTTCGCTTAAGTAGTCAATCTCCATCGCATCTTGGAACGCGCTTGCGCGCTCACTGCTTGGCGCATGGAGGGTTACCCCAATTTGTTCCAGCAATTGTCGGCGCACCGGCTCACCCAGATGAAGGACTTCACCATCTTTCAGATACCAGTCTTCTTCCAGCATCAAGCGGACTTCAAAGGCTAAAATCTTATTGAACTGCTGCAAGCTCGGCAGCAACGCATAATTAACAATGGTCAGGTAAGAAAAAACTTGGCTGGCAATTAATAAGCCAGCCAAAATCAATAAGGTTCGCGCGAAGCTCGTCCGCGGTGACATCCGCATCGCTACACCTCACCATCAGGCACAAACACGTAGCCGAGTCCCCACACCGTTTGGATATAACGCGGTTTGCTTGGATCCTCCTCGACCATACGGCGTAAACGGGAGATTTGTACATCAATCGAACGCTCCATCGCTGAGTACTCGCGGCCACGCGCCATGTTCATGAGTTTGTCCCGAGAAAGCGGCTCACGCGCATTGGTCACTAAGGCTTTGAGCACTGCAAATTCCCCCGAGGTGAGTGTCATCGGTTCGTCATTACGAAACATCTCACGCGTGCCCAAATTAAGACGAAACTCACCAAAGGTGACCGTGGTGGAGTCAGCACTCGGCGCGCCAGGCGCTTCTATTGTTTGACGGCGTAAAACCGCACGCACCCGAGCCAGTAATTCTCGTGGGTTAAACGGCTTAGGTAAGTAATCGTCGGCTCCGACCTCCAAACCGACAATTCGGTCAATTTCATCCCCTTTCGCCGTCAGCATTAAAATGGGCAATTGATTATTGGCTTGGCGCAAGCGGCGGCATATCGACAGGCCATCTTCCCCAGGGAGCATTAAATCAAGCACCATAAGATTAAAGGCTTCACGCGCCAATAATCGATCCATTTGTTCGGCATTGGCGACACTTCGTACCTGAAACCCTTGCTCGGTCAGGTAGCGCTCTAGCAGTGAACGCAGACGCATATCATCATCCACGACTAGAATTTTATAGTTCTCTTGCATGCTTCGCCCTCAATGCTGTTCGCTGCCTAATCATCAAGCAGCTATTACCGTCATCTGATTGAATTTTGCCACAGTTGTGCGCCAGGCCGAGTGTTTGTCCGCACAGAACTGTACGGTAAATTGTTACCGAGTGTTGCCTCGACAAGCTCACTCGCTTCTTGTACTTTCCTGAACAAGGTTATATCGCACGACGCCAGTTGGCTAGTGAAAGGAGAGGTAACGTGAAAACCAAATTGGTGACCCGTGAAGGGTTTAATGCGCTCAAAACCGAGCACGATTACCTGTGGCACGAGCGACGTCCAGAAGTGACCAAAATTGTCAGCTGGGCCGCCAGTTTAGGGGATCGTTCAGAAAACGCGGACTACACCTATAATAAACGGCTGTTGCGGCAAATCGACCGCCGTGTCCGCTATCTGCGCAAGCGGCTGAACGACTTAACCATTGTCGATTATGCGCCCGAGCAAGAGGGCCGAGTGTTTTTTGGCGCCTGGGTCGAGATTGAAAACGAGGCCGGCGACACCAAGCAATTTCGCATTGTCGGTCCCGATGAAATTTATGAGCGCAAAGACTACATTTCGATTGATGCCCCCATGGCGCGCGCGTTATTGAAAAAAGCGGTCGACGATGACGTCGTGGTGTCAACGCCGGAAGGCGAAAAACAGTGGTTTATCAATACTATCACCTATCCCAAGCCAGGCAATGATTCAGTCTGAGCATCACTCATCTTGATGACTTTGATGGGAACGAAAAGGAAACACATGCACACATCGATTATCCAAACCCTGGCCCAAGAGCTTAATGTCGCGCCTGGCCAGGTCAACACCGCGGTGACACTGCTGGACGACGGAAACACTGTCCCTTTTATCGCCCGCTACCGTAAAGAAGCCACGCAAGGTTTAGACGATTCGCAGTTACGCACCCTTGAGACCCGTTTGGTCTATCTGCGCGAATTGGACGCTCGTCGTGACACCATCCTCAAATCGATTGACGAACAAGGCAAGCTGACCGAGGGGCTGCGCCGCGATATTGTCGCCGCAGAGAGCAAAAACCGACTGGAAGATTTATACCTTCCCTATAAACCGAAACGCCGGACCAAAGGGCAGATTGCCATCGAAGCAGGGCTGGAGCCTCTTGCTGATACACTATGGCGCGATCCGTCCCAAACACCTGAGACCACCGCCGCACCATTTGTGGCCCCTGATAAAGGCGTGGCCGATACCAAAGCGGCGCTGGATGGTGCCCGCGCGATCATGATGGAGCGTCTTGCCGAAGATGCCAGCCTGCTTGAAACGCTACGCCAATACCTGAAGCAATATGCGGTGCTGCGCGCCACCGTGGTTGCTGGTCAGGAAGACGCCGGTGCCAAGTTTAAAGACTACTTTGATCACCAAGAGTCGATTGCCAAAGTGCCTTCTCACCGCGCGCTGGCCATGTTGCGCGGCCGCAACGAAGGCGTATTACAGCTGGCATTGATTGCCGATCCGGATCAAGATCCAGCAAGCAAGCAAAGCGTGTGCGAGACCATGATCGCTCAGCATTATCAGCTTTCTTTGGGCAGCGCCCCGGCTGACCGCTGGCGCCAACAAGTGATAGCCTTTGCCTGGCGGGTCAAAATCTTGATGCACCTAGAAACTGAGTTTATGGCTAACCTCAAAGAGCGGGCAGAAAACGATGCCATTGATGTGTTTGCCGCCAACCTCAAAGATGTATTGATGGCCGCGCCAGCAGGTCCTCGCTGCACCTTAGGTATTGATCCAGGCCTGCGTACCGGCTGTAAGGTCGCCGTGGTTGACGGCACCGGCAAACTCCTCGATACCGCCACCATTTATCCCACCGCACCTCGGCATGATATAGACGGCGCAAGCAAAGTGCTGCACCGCTTTATTAAAAGCCATAACGTGAGTTTGATTGCCGTGGGCAATGGCACTGCCTCTCGCGAGACAGAAAGCTTTGTGACCACCTTGCTCAAGCAGGCTGATTTAAGCATTCAAACGGTGATGGTCAGCGAAGCCGGTGCCTCGGTTTACTCAGCCTCTGAGCTAGCGGCTAACGAGTTTCCAGACTTAGATGTGTCGCTCCGTGGCGCCGTCTCAATCGCCCGTCGTCTGCAAGATCCTTTGGCGGAGCTGGTAAAAATTGATCCTAAGTCGATTGGGGTGGGCCAATACCAGCATGATGTCTCTCAACACCAACTGGCCAAAAAGCTTGATGCGGTGGTGGAAGATTGTGTGAACGCCGTAGGGGTCGATGTCAATATCGCGTCTGCGCCGCTGCTCACCAGGGTGGCAGGCCTTAGCCAAACCATGGCGCAAAACATTGTTGCCTTTCGCGATGAAAATGGTCGATTTAACGACCGTAAAACCTTGCTGAAAGTACCTCGTTTAGGCCCCAAAGCCTATGAACAGTGCGCGGGATTTTTACGCGTCATGGACGGTACCAATCCGCTCGACCGCTCCGGCGTTCACCCAGAAACCTACCCACTGGTCAAACACATCGCCCAAAAGACGGGTAAAGCGGTCGATGCATTAATCGGCAACGGGGGCGTACTGCAAAGTTTAAACGCCAATGATTATGCCAATGACACCTTTGGGGCGATCACTGTCGCCGATGTGCTGAGTGAGCTTGCGAAACCCGGTCGCGATCCGCGTCCAGAGTTCAAAACGGCGACCTTTGCCGATGGCATTAATCAAATCAGTGATTTGAAGCCTGGGATGCAGCTCGAAGGTGTGGTGACCAATGTCACTCACTTTGGCGCTTTCGTCGACGTAGGTGTTCATCAAGACGGTTTAGTCCATATTTCTGCGCTGTCGACGCGCTTTGTCAGCGACCCACGTGAGGTGGTCAAAGCCGGTGATGTAGTAAAAGTTAAAGTCATGGAAGTGGACGTGGCGCGCAAACGGATTGGCTTATCGATGCGTCTTGATGATACGCCCGAGGTATCGGAAGCGAACGCGAAAGCGAGGCCGACTAAGCAGCGCGAAAGCAAGGCGCCCAAACAGCAATCATCATCTTCCCTAGGAGGGAGCATGGCCGATGCCTTTGCGCGCGCCAAACGCTCTTAAAGTCAAAGGCTTCTGGAATCAAACGCTCTTAAAGTCAAAGGTTTCTAGAGCTAACCTAATAGTGCCTAACAAATGGCATATTTAGACACTAATGGCCCCGCCAATACTGGCGGGGCTTTTTATATGTTGTCTTAATCAGGACATGGCTTAAGGTCTGGATCGCATTAAATAACAATCAATACTTCGGAGGGCATGTTCGCCACGCTTGCCTGCTGGTAGCGCATCGCCACTACCGCACGCGTTTGCTCAAACCGTTTTAGCTGCTCAATTTTTTCTAACACTTCTTCGGGCATTTTTAAGCCCATCGTGTAGCCATTGTCTTGGCGAGCTTGCTCACTGGGATCCGTGCGTGCTATGGCATCGATACGGCCTGCGATATTGGCGCCATCGTAGTCGGCATGCGTTAATGAATCACGCTGATAGTCCAGCGAGTAGTTGGGATGTTGGGCAGGATCCCAGGATGAACGTCCCAGCTGCTTATCTTGATCAGAAGGGGCTTTACCATTGTCGGGCTCGGGAGATGACTTAGCAGGGACGATTTTTTCGCGCAAGCGATTGTCCCGCGCAACTTGCTCCGTTGGCGGGTTCACCGATGGCGCGACAGTTGGAATACTGACGCTGGCTGGCGATATGTTCATCTGATGCTACCTCCCACACCAGCTGAAGGCCTAATTGTTAGTGCGGCCTTGTCGTCTTTCTATCAGTTTAGACGATAACCGCGAGTATTGTACCTATTGTACCTAAGGCCGACACAAATTTACCCGCAGTGTACGATGAATCATCGCTTTCTTGGACTTTCTCCGGATGCTCCATCCCCAATGCGCCGTAGGTAAACGACTTTACGGCGGACGTTTCTTCCGGCTCTTTTCCCTCTTGGGCTTTAGCGACCGCACCAGCATTGGCGCCGTCTTTCACGTCAGCGCCGCCTTTCGCGTCAACATTATTTTTTGCGGCTTGAGGCGAAGCGGGTTTATCACCTTCTTTGACCCCATTCGCTTTTGCGACGTGATCCTTAAAAGTATTGGCTTTGGACACCTGCTCAGCTTGTTTGTCCGCATTTTTCTGCGGCTGTGCCGGCGTTTTGGACTTCATCGCTTGATGATACGCCGGAGACTGCCCAACGTTACCTACGTTCATTATGGTCTCTCCTTATGCCAAAACAAGTGACATAGTTAACTTATCGGCAGAACCGTGACAAGATTGAGTCAATTCTACCAAAAAAATGATCCGCACTGGCTATGTTGCCGGCAACTTGTTGCCTAAAAAGGCTTTTAGCTTGTCTACCACCGCTTCAGGCTCGGTCACGAACGGCGCGTGAGCACTGTGTGTCAGGACCTCACTGTGTGAGTCCGGAGCCAATGTTGATACCGCATCAGCCACCGACACCGGCACTAAACCATCTAACCGCCCATACATTCTCAACCAAGGCACCTTGATAGCGCCACAGCCCTGACGCAAATCCGTGTCCGCTAACATGGCTAAGCCATCCGCAAGCGCACGAGGGTCCGGTGTTGGCCGCGAAAATACCGCTTGCTTAAGCGCTTTTACGTCTTTTTTCGCGGTCGGTGATCCCATCGCTTGCAGCGCCATAAAGCGCTCTACTGTCAGCGAAAAGTCACGCTCAAGCTGACGAGCAAAGTCACTGAGCACCCCAGGTTTAATTCCTCGCCACCCAGGTTCGGCAACAAACTTGGGTGAGCTGGCGATGGTAACCAATCCAGTTACACGCTGTGGCGATAAAAGCGCGGCTTGTGTTGCCACTAACCCACCTAACGACCAGCCTATCCAAGTGGCATCTACTGGTGATTCTTTAAGCAAAACTTGTGCCAGATCTTCGATATTAAGCCCTGGTTGTGCCGCGCTATAGCCAAAACCGGGTAAATCAACACAGTGCACCCGGAAGTGTGGTGTTAGGTACGGCAAGATTAATGACCACACCGCGCTGTTCATTCCCCAACCATGAATGAGAACCAGATCGGGTCCTTGCCCGTGCGACTGCCAATCACATTCCGCCATGTTTACACTGCCTTGGTTGCTTTTTACTCAGGACGCTTATGATATCAACAATTGCGCCACGGCGCTTTACACGTGTACTGACCCACTGGCGAGGCAAACTCTTGCCCTTACAGTGTCCCGTTTGCCACCTCGCCTTGCCTGCCCATCACTCTCTGTGCTGTGATGCGTGTTGGGATGCCCATCATCAGTGTTTGCTTTGTCAGTGTTGTGGACTGCCTGTTTCACAACCACAAGCGCGATGTGGCGCCTGCCTCAGCCAGCCGCTAGCTTGGGACCGCTTGGTTGCTATCAGTGGCTATCATGATCCTCTCCCGCAGTTAATTCACGCGTTCAAATACCAAGGAGCCTTCGAGCTGGCGTTGCCGTTTGCCCAGCAGCTCAGTGATCGTATTCTCACCCCCGCACCGGTGCTGTTGCCGGTGCCGCTGCATTGGCGACGTCGTTGGCAACGAGGGTTTAATCAAAGCCTGCACTTGGCTTGGGCACTTGCCGACAAACTTGATACTCGGGTGGTTGATACGTACTTATCTCGCGCCCGACATACCGCGCCACAACAAGGTCTCAGTCGGCAAGACAGGTTACATAATCTGCGTGGTGCTTTTGCTCTTCATGGCCCGCTCCCCGCTTCTCATGTCGCTGTCGTCGACGATGTCGTCACCACCGGACAAACGGTATCGCAATTATGTCGATTACTGCGCAAAGCCGGTGCAAAAACGATCGATGTTTACTGTTTGGCCCGTACCGATCTACCCTAGCGGTAAGCGTGCTACCCCTGCACATAAAGTAGCCACATGGTTCAAGGGGTGATAGCCAAAGCAAACCGGAGTACACTGTATAAAACACACTGGATTAGTCAGGTATTTGTCGTGTCAGAAGTCAATATTTCAGAAAATGCACAAAGCCACTTTGTGAAGTTGCTTGAGCAGCAGCCCGAGGGCACCCATATTCGCGTGTTTGTTGTCAATCCAGGCACGCCAAACGCAGAGTGCGGTGTCTCATACTGTCCGCCGGAAGCGGTAGAAAGCAGTGATACCGAGATAAAATTCAACGGTTTTTCTGCGTTTATCGACGAACTGAGTCTCCCTTTTCTCGACGAAGCAGAGATCGACTTTGTCACCGATAAAATGGGCTCGCAGCTCACGCTGAAAGCACCGAACGCCAAAATGCGTAAAGTCGCCGATGATGCACCTTTGATGGAGCGCGTCGATTATGTGATTCAAAGCCAGGTAAACCCACAACTTGCCAGCCATGGCGGCCATGTGAACCTGGTTGAAATCACTGATGATTCGGTGGCTATCCTCCAATTTGGTGGCGGGTGTAACGGTTGCTCCATGGTGGATGTAACCTTGAAAGAAGGGATTGAAAAGCAGCTATTGGCTGAATTTAGTGGTGAGCTACACGGTGTGCGCGATGTGACCGAGCACGCCCGGGGCGATCACTCTTACTACTAATAGACACCACCACGTTAATAGCAAAACAGGCCATGAGGCCTGTTTTTTGATCACATCAGTGAGTGAGGTATTGTTATGCGCGTCTTTTTTGCCTGTGTCTTGGTCGTCTTTCTCGCCGGTTGCTCGAAAGTGACTAAGCAAAACTACGATCAGTTGGAGGTCGGCATGAGTTATGACGTGGTAGTTGCTCACGTTGGCAAGCCAAGCCAATGTGATGACACCATGGGATTAACCCATTGCGTGTGGGGCGGTGATGGCAAACACATTAAGGTCTCGTTTGTCGCCGACAAAGCCACGGTACTGTCGGCAAAAGGGCTTAAGTAGTCCCTCCAATAGCGCCACTTAATAGCGCAACGCGTGGTCGGCAAGCAGCACCACAAAGGTCGCGAAGATATGCCATATCGAAAACTTAAAAGTCTGCCACGCGATGCCTTTTTGCGACTGGGTTTTCAGTCGCCAAGCATAGCCGACAAAAGCGAGGTTAAGGGCAGTCGCGCCCACCAGATATAGCCAACCACTCATCCCGGTCAGCCAAGGGAAAATCCCCACCACCACCAGCAATAAGGTGTAAAGCAAAACCATGGTCTGAGTAAAGCGAACCCCGTGGGTGACGGGCAGCATCGGCACATCGGCTTTGGCATAATCATGGCGCCGATGAATCGCCAGCGCCCAAAAGTGGGGCGGCGTCCACGTGAATATAATCATCACCAGCAGCAGCGCATGCGCGTGGACCTCGCCTGTCACCGCCGTCCAACCAAGTAGTGGCGGCATTGCGCCGGCCAAACCGCCAATGACAATGTTTTGCGGTGTCGCGGGTTTAAGCCACTGGGTGTATACCAACGCATAACCCACCAGGCTGGCAAAGGTCAGCCACGCGGTGAGCGGATTCAGCCACCAACAGGTAATAAAGCCGCTCACCATCAGTGCCACCGCAAACACCAAAGCGGCGCCTTGACTGACACGGCCTTCAGCAACGGGACGATGGCGAGTACGCTGCATTTTGGTATCAATTTTCCAATCGATCACGTGATTAAACACCGCCGCAGCACTGGCTTGTGCGCCAATGCCAAATAATCCCACCAGCACCGCCGACCAGGGTGGCCAGCCGGGCGTGGCTAAACACATCCCCACCAGCGCGGTGAGAAGCAGCATGGCAACCACGCGCGGTTTGGTGAGCTCGTAATAATCACGCCAATTAGCGCCAGCAGGCGTCGATACATTAGCGGTGCGTTGATACTGTGCCATGGTGAGATCCTTGTCGGGCCGACGGTGAAAGACATAAAAACCGGGAGAGCAGTAATATGGCCAGTAGCGACAATCCACCGAGGTTATGCGCCACCGCCACACTTAAGGGCAAGAGCGCGACCACATTGGTCACCCCCAGGCTGATTTGCACGGCCAGAACCACAATCACCCCAAGCCCAACGGCGCGCGCGCCAGCATGCCAAAGTACCCATGCCCAGCCCAGCACCAAGGCAGTGACCACCATGGCGCCGAGACGGTGCGTGGCATGAATGGTCACCCGCTCGGCATGATTCAGTACGCCAAACTGGTAGGTCTCGCTGTGAGGGCTGATAGGATTAAACGCCGAGGGGGTGAAAAGCTGCCACCAAGGGCTTTCGCAGATGGGTAACTGCGTACAGACCGTGGCGGCATAATTTGCTGAGGTCCAACCGCCCAATCCTATCTGTATGATCACGGCGACCACTGCCACACTGCCCACGCGGCGTGCGGGCGGCGATATTTGCATAACGGGCAGCTTGATTGCCCCTGCCAACACCGCAAGCCAAGCCAGCAAACACACCGTAGTGAAGCCACCGAGCAAATGTGCCATCACCACCACCGGCATTAAGCTTAAGGTGACCGTCCACATCCCGAGCGCCGCTTGCATGACTACCACCACACTCAGCAGCGTGGTCAGCGGCCGTAACGCCCGATAATCGGAGCGTCGCCAGCTTATCCAAGTCAACGCAAAAATAGCCAATGCTAAGGTGCCTGCGACATAGCGGTGCAGCATTTCATTCCACGCTTTTGTCACATCCAAGGGCGCGTCGGGGAACCGCAACATCGCCACCGATTGCGCAGTTCCACTGTCGGGCACGCCCAAGTGGCCATAACATCCGGGCCAATCAGGGCAGCCAAGTCCGGCTTCAGTTAAACGGGTAAACGCGCCCAGCCCAACCACCAGCACGGCCAGTATCAGTGTCGATAAGACGGCGAGTTGGTAGCGACGTGTTGCCATAATTAGCCCACCTTAGACAACTTGAGAAGCCGTTTGAGATCGCGCAATAAGCCTTTACCTTGCGCAATCCACTGGGTGTTATCATCACTGACTGGATAGGCCAGCACCACATTGTTCATCGGATCGCTAAGATAAATAGTATTTTTATCAAATGCTTGCTGCTGCCATGCCTGCGCCTGCTCGGTCGTCAAAGTTTGCCATGTCAGTACCTCCGGCGCTTTCGGTGCAGTACTTGTCAGGGCCACGCTAGTGACGCGATCGCGCTCTTTACCCACCGCAATAGGAATTTGCGTTAACTGAAAAAGGGCTTGCTCACACACCAAGTCACACTGTTCTGGCACCCGATAAATCAACCGCCACTGCCCTTGCTCGGGTAACCAATTCAAGGTCGCTGGCTCAGCAAGAAACTGGCCGTAATTGGTGACACCTTTTTGGTACCAACTTTGCTCGAGCACTAATTTGGCCACCACCACCGGCAGTATAAAGATCCCTATCAATGCCACGACAAGCATGCGTCCTTTCATTCGCACTCCTTCCTTTGTGTTTTGTGCCACCATATGCCCGCACCGATACCGACTGCGAGAGCCATCAGTGCCCATTGCAAGGCATAGCCATAGTGCTTCGTCGGCGGCATCACCACTGGCTGCCACACCGGCCTCACCCCTGCTTGCGCCAAGGCATCCCGGCTCGGCGCTGTCACATCCACCAGTTTTTCTGCCCGTATCAGCCACTGCGCCTCTAGCGCGGGTAGTCGTGCCTGCAATGTGGGTAAATCAATGCGTTGTACCCGCACCGGCCAGATTTGCGTTTCCGTCTGTTGCTTAAGCACAACGCGCTTTGACGGTATGTCAGCAAATCCGAACAGCTGATAGCGCGATGCTAACGTGGGAACGTCCGGCAATGCACGAAGCGCAGGCGCGGCCATCCAGCCCAATTCAACCAACCACCACTGCGATGGCTGCTGGCTTGGGATAAAAGGAAGAAAAAGGCGATAGCCTACGCGGCCTTGGTGGATCTGATTGTCGAGCCACACGGCGAACTCGAGGCGAAACTGGCCATCGATCACCAGGTATTGCCCTTTTTGCACCGAGCCTGTGAGTGATTGTGGTGTTTGGTTGGCGTCAAACCGTGCCAGATGTTGGGCTTTTTGCGCGCCACGCGTCCATTGCCAATGGCTTAACTTGACGAGCAGCAAGACCACAACCACAGTCAATATCAGAAATCCCATTCGTCGTCCTTGTTTCATACTTACCCATTGCGCGAAGGAGCGCTTATGTTGATCAAAGCCATGCTGATTTGTTTACTGGTTTTTATTTTGTTTAACCTCTTTCGTGCCTTGCCCGTGTTATTAAAAGGCGATAATTCAGTGCCTTTATCCCGTTATCTCGGTCGCCGGGTGCTGTTTTCCGTGATTGTCTTCGTGTTATTGCTGATTGCGCTCTCCATGGGCTGGGTTGCCCCCAATCCGCGCCCATACTGAGTTAAAGAATGTAAACCAACACAAACAAGCACAGCCACACCACATCCACAAAGTGCCAATACCACGCACTGGCTTGAAAGCCAAAGTGATGCTCAGGGCTAAAATGTCCACGCATCACGCGTAACCAAATAACCAAGAGCATTAAGGTTCCCAAGGTCACGTGTAAACCATGGAAGCCCGTCAGTAAGTAGAAGGTGTTGCCATACACGCCTGAATCGAGGCGCAAGTTCATTTCTTGATAGGCATGCACATACTCTTCGCCTTGAAAGAACATAAACACCGCCCCAAGTAAGACGGTCGCCAGTAAAAATCCCTTCAGCCGTCCGCGTTGGTTTTTTTCAATCGCAGTATGGGCAATATGGAGCGTGACCGACGAGGTCAGGAGGATCAGCGTGTTAAGCAAGGGCAGCCCCATCGCGGGCATTGCCGTGGTTTCTATCCCGCCCGGTGTGACAGTCAGTGGCCACTGGGCAACAAAATCCGGCCACAATACCGCCGCGGTCATCGCATTATTGCTGGCCCCGCCTAGCCAAGGTACGGCGATAAAGCGGGCGTAAAAGAGCGCACCAAAGAAGGCACCAAAAAACATCACCTCAGAAAAAATAAACCAGCTCATTCCTTGGCGAAAAGAACGGTCCATTTGAGCCGAGTAGAGGCCTTGCATGGATTCGCGGATCACATCGCGAAACCAGCCGGTCAGCATCACCACAATCAGTACGGTGCCCGCAAGCAACAACCAAGGGCCGTATCCCCCAAACAAGCCGCCTACCGTGGCACCGGCCCCTGCCGCAATTAAAAACAGCGCCAGCGCACCGACAATCGGCCATATACTCGCCGCTGGGACGTAGTAACGTTCAGGCGTCGCCATGATCGCCTCCTTATTCCTTGGCACTGGCGGTGACATCAAACAGCGTATAGGCCAGCGTTAAATGGTTAATGTCATCCGGCAGCTCAGGATCCACATAAAACACCAGGGGCAACGCCGCGTCCTCGCCACGTGGCAATGGCTGCCGGTTAAAACAAAAGCATTCAATCTTGTTAAAGTATTGCGCGGCTATCCCCGGTGAGACCGAGGGTACGGCTTGACCAATGGTGTCATAGCGTGCGTTATTCGTTGCAAGATAATTAATCGTGTGAGTCGCACCAGGGTGCACTTGCATCTGGTTGACTTGGGGCTCAAATGTCCAACGCATCCCCGGATTGATGTAGGCAATAAATTCAATGGTCACCAAGCGATCTTGGTTAATGCCAGCACTGGATGCGGCCGCCTCGGTATCCGTTTTGCCATTAATGCCCGTCACGTCGCAAAACACGTCGTAGAGCGGAACTAAGGCAAAGGCAAAACCAAACATACCCACGGCGAGCAACAGTAGACGACGAGCGGAGCGCGTTGATTTAGTGACCATAGCGCGCTTCCTCCAGATCCGGCGGTGTCTCAAAGGTGTGGTAAGGCGCGGGCGATGGCACGGTCCACTCCAGACCTTCGGCCCCCTCCCAAGGTTTAGCGGCAGCAGGCTCGCCACCACGCGCGCATTTAATGACGACGGCTAAAAAGATGAGTTGCGACAGACCAAAGGCAAAGCCACCAATGCTGACAATGGCGTTCACGTCGGCAAACTGCAGGGCATAATCGGGGATCCGGCGTGGCATGCCTGCGAGGCCGAGAAAATGCATCGGAAAAAAAAGAATATTGACGGAAATCACTGAGCACCAAAAATGCCACTGTGCCAGGGTTTCATTAAACATATGCCCAGTCCATTTAGGCAGCCAGTAATAGGCGGCTGCCATGATCGAGAACACCGCCCCTGAGACTAAAACATAGTGAAAGTGCGCCACCACAAAGTAGGTGTCGTGGTACTGAAAATCAGCCGGTGTGATCGCCAACATTAGCCCAGAAAACCCGCCAATGGTAAATAAGACGATAAATGCAATCGCAAACAGCATTGGCACTTCAAACGTTAGCGAGCCTCGCCACATGGTCGCCACCCAGTTAAACACTTTGACCCCAGTCGGCACCGAGATCAGCATGGTACAGAACATGAAAAACAGCTCGGCAAACACCGGCATCCCGGTAGTGAACATATGATGTGCCCATACCAGAAAGCTTAATCCTGCAATCGAGGCGGTGGCATACACCATGGAGCTGTAACCAAATAGCCGTTTGCGTGAGAACGCCGGCACGATGGCCGAGATAATGCCAAAACTGGGCAAAATCATGATGTAAACTTCTGGGTGACCAAAGAACCAGAAAATGTGCTGGAACAAAACCGGATCACCGCCCCCCGCCGCATCAAAAAAGCTGGTGCCAAAGTATTTATCGGTCAGCACCATGGTCGCTGCTCCCGCTAATACCGGCATCACCGCAATCAGCAAAAAGGCGGTTATCAGCCAGGTCCAGACAAACAGCGGCATTTTCATATAGGTCATGCCAGGCGCGCGCATATTGATAATTGTCACAATCACATTGATCGCCCCCATAATGGAGCTGATCCCCATAATATGTAGGGCAAACACAAATAAGCCGGTGCTATCGGGGCTATAGGTAGTCGACAGTGGCGCGTAGAAGGTCCAGCCAAAGTTGGGGCCGCCACCTTCCATAAATAACGAGCCGATCAACAATAGAAACGCAAACGGCAGAATCCAAAAGCTCCAGTTATTCATCCGTGGCAGCGCCATATCCGGCGCCCCTATCATCATCGGCACCATCCAGTTAGCGAGCCCAGTAAAGGCAGGCATGACCGCGCCAAACACCATAATCAAACCATGAACCGTGGTCATTTGATTAAAAAAGTTGGGCTCTATCAGTTGCAGGCCGGGCTGGAATAATTCCGCACGGATCACCATTGCCATCGCGCCACCCAGCAAAAACATGGTGAAGCTGAAAATCAGATACATGGAGCCGATGTCTTTGTGGTTAGTGGTCAGCACCCAGCGCATGATGCCGCGCGGTTTATGGTGGTGGTCGTCATGAACGGATTCTGGCGTTGTATCTGTCATAGTGCGCTCCTAAAGCTCTTCGCCCGACATCACCGCGTTAACCTGAGCGGCTTGTACCGTCTCGCCGGTGTCATTGCCCCACGCATTGCGCTCGTACGTCACCACCGCTGCTAACTCTTTGAGTGACAATTGCGGTCCAAACGCTTGCATGGCGGTGCCGGCTTTGCCGTTGACGACAATATCGATATGATCAACCAATCGATTTGGTTGCGTCGCAATCTCAGCATCCGCTAACGCTGGGAATACGCCAGGCATGCCTTGCCCTTCACTTTGATGGCACATGCCGCAGCGGCTGTCATACACTTGTTTGCCCAGCGCCATCAGTTCATCCATCGGCATCTCCATCCCCAATAAGCGTTGCTCTTCTTCGCGAGCTTGTTGCTGAGTGAGTGCGGTTTTTTGCACCCAAGCATCAAATTCTTCTTGCGGCTTGGCGATCACCACAATCGGCATAAAACCGTGGTCTTTACCGCACAGCTCGGCACACTGCCCACGATAAATGCCGGGTTTGTCGATTTTGGTCCAAGCCTCATTGATAAACCCAGGATTGGCATCCTTTTTCACCGCGAAGGCCGGTACCCACCAAGAATGAATCACATCTTGCGACGTGATCAAAAAGCGCACCTTGCGTCCCACCGGTAACACCAAGGGTTGGTCGACTTCTAACAAATAGTTATCGCGTTTTTGTCTTTCGTTGCGGATCTGTTCAGGGCTAGAGGCAAGCAAGGAGAAAAAGGCAACATCGTGATCAAAGTAGCGGTAATGCCACTTCCATTGTGAGCCAGTCACTTGAACGGTTAAATCAGGCTTGGTGGTATCTTCCATATCGAGTAGCACTTGGGTGGCGGGGATCGCCATACCCACCAAAATGAGAAACGGTACGAGCGTCCACGCAATTTCTACCTTGGTACTTTCATGAAACGAAGCAGGCTTGGCGCCTTTGGATTTACGATGGCGGATAATGGCCCAAAACATTACGCCGAACACCAATACCCCTATCGCCACGCAAATATAGAAAATCGTCATATGCAGGTCATACACCTGCTGACTGATGGCCGTGACCCCTTGAGTCAGGTTCCACCCTTCACGTTCGGCAGCCTGCACTTGCCCAGGCAGCAAAGCCATTCCCGATGCCAGTATTGGTTTATGGTAGCTCGACACGGCCCCCTCCTGCCCGCAGGCATGAATGCATTGCACCTTTGCTTAAACCCACGCAGCTTAAGCAAAGGTTAAGGAAACAACGCGATACACACGATCACAAAAATTAACGTTTTGTTTACATTCAATCTAGGAGAGGTTTGCCCAAAGGACAAAAAATAGACAAAGAAAGATCGTGAGGCTAAGCACAGACTGAAAAGCGAAAGGCGGCATCCGCGCCGCGCTAGATCTCAATATGCAACACCATCGGGGTAAAACGCAGACGATAACGCGGCATCGCCGCCAGTGCGCGCTGCCAAAAACGCCACCTTGGGCAAGGTTTATCAAGTGGGGAGTGTTCTTCAACCCGACAGGCCCAGGGCAAGGCTTGAATGATCGCCATACGCGGATCGGCAAAACCATGTTGATAAGATTCACACCCCAGTTTCTGGCCGATCCGGCTATGGCACTTATCTCCCGCTAAGACTAAACAGGCCTCAACTTGCGGAAAATAGCGACTAATATGCTGGCAAAATGCAGAAATTTCTTGGTTGGTGCACTCAAGTAAGGCTTGATCGCAAATTAACATGGTCGGATGACCCGCAGGGACCGCCAGTTGCGCCAGCCAATCAAGCTGTTTGACCGACCCTTGCACCATCCGGAAACGCTCACTGGTGTGGAATAAACGCTCTCGCCATAACAAGGTTTCGTCAACATCGACTTCTAACCAACGACAACGGCCGTTATCCAGTCGATAAAAGCGGGTATCTAACCCACCACCAACATTAATGATCCATGCCGTGGGATGCTGAGCAAGAAACTGTTTAACAATGGCATCACACTGGCTAGTGAGCGTGGCATAAAGAAGCTGGGTTTGATCGAGATTGTGCCAATCACATTCGGGCTGCATGACACACCCTTGACATGCGGCGGCCGCCATGGGGTCATAGATCACGCCATTGTCAGTCAGGCTCTCACGACTGCGCAGCCACATGGGCTTAAATAGCTTACTGGGAACAGAATGCTGTTGCGTACGCACGGACACCTCCACACACGATAATCAAGGGATGATAATAATTATCGTTTAAATGTAGAGAAATGCAAAGATGTTTTTTTAACCGCATTCCATTGGCGGACATCAATGTCCGCCAACGTGGGAAATCACATCCAGTCGGTATTGCGAATCACACCAACAGCAACACCTTCAATCGTCAGTGATTGTGCAGTTAAATCCACCGAGATCGGCATAAATTCATCGTTTTCAGCATGAAGAACAACATTCGACCCTTTCTTCTCTAGCCGTTTGACGGTGACATCGTCATCCACTCGCGCGACGACCACTTGGCCATTATGTACATCTTGTGTTTTGTGCACCGCCAGTAAGTCACCGTCGAGAATGCCAATATCTTTCATGCTCATACCGCTAACTCGCAGTAAAAAGTCGGCACTTGGCTTAAACAAGGCTGGATCGACCTGATAGAGGCTCTCAACATGCTCTTGTGCCAAGATGGGCTCACCCGCCGCGACACGGCCAATTAAAGGCAAGCCTTGGTCATCAGGCGTCACCACTTCTTCTTCGCTAATTAAGCGAATACCGCGTGATGCCCCGGGAATAATCTCGAGTACGCCTTTGCGCGCCAACGCTTTCAAATGCTCTTCGGCAGCGTTCGCGGAGCGAAACCCCAGCTGACGGGCGATTTCGGCACGTGTTGGGGGCATCCCTGTGTCTTCAATATGGGTTTTAATCAGCTCGAAGATTTGTTGCTGTCTCGCGGTTAACGGCTTCATGCTCTTACCTGTCTTTTTATACAGTTAACTGTGAGTATATCCAGTAACATACGGCTTGAAAAGGACTAATTATAGACACGAGAAGCGGATCTCATTGTCGGTAGCCGATTCAAACGCGCGCAATCTCGCGTCAATTCTCTGCCTTTGGTTGCAAGTTCGCAGCCATTTTCTGCTATCCTTGGCGTGCATTTTGAATTTGAGGCACTGACAATCATGGCGCTCTGGCAAAAGATTTATTACAAGCTATTGAATTTGCCGCTTTCTGCCTGGGTAAAAACCCAATGTATCCCCTCTGAACCGGTCGAGCAGCTAAACCTGTCTCTCGCACGTCCTATTGTGTACGTGTTGCCGTTTCAGTCTCATTCGGATTTATTAACGCTACGGCGAACCTGTTTACGTCAAGGATTACCGGATCCATTAAAGCCCCTCATTATTGGCGATACCACACTGCCGCGCTATGTCTTTATTAGTCACGGTCGTAAGGTCTTTTCCGCGGATCAAGACTTGCCCAAACGCTCCTTAGCGCATTTTCAAGATCTGCTGCGCTTACATCGTCAAGATAGTGAATTGGATATCCAGCTGGTTCCCGCTTCCGTGTTGTGGCAACGCGATCCGGGTAACGAAACACAACGCCACCAAGCAACGCTGCACGCAATGAATGGGCCAGAAAAATTCTGGACCATCCTTACGCGTGGCCGTGATGGCATGGTGCGGTTAAGCCAAGCGGTATCCTTGCGCTATATGGCGGATAAACACGGCACCGATCAGGCGATCGCCCATAAACTGGCGCGAGTGGCAATGATCCACTTTTCGCGGCAAAAACTCGCGGCTTCAGGCCCACGCTTACCTAATCGTGCTTTGCTCTTCAAACGCCTACTGGCGTCAAAGGCCATCGACAAAGTCGTCCACGATGAAGCACAAAGCCGTGATGTGTCAGTTGAAAAAGTTCGTAAAGAAGCCGTCGACATGATGGAAGAGATTGCGGCAAACTTTTCGTATCGTTTGATTCGATACAGCGACCGCATTCTAACCTGGCTTTGGAATAAACTGTATCAAGGCCTTCATGTTAACAATGCCGAACGGGTTCGCCAGCTGGCACAAGATGGTCACGAGATTGTCTATGTGCCTTGCCATCGCTCGCACATGGATTACTTGCTGCTCTCGTACGTACTGTATAAAGAAGGCTTAGTGCCGCCGCATATTGCCGCGGGTGTCAACCTCAACTTCTTCCCTGCCGGGCCGCTCTTCCGTCGCGGTGGCGCCTTTTTTATTCGCCGCAGTTTTAAAGGCAATCGCTTATATTCCACCGTTTTTCGTGAATACTTGGCCGAGTTGTTTGCCCGCGGTTATTCGGTCGAATATTTCGCTGAAGGCGGGCGCTCGCGCACTGGTCGCTTACTGTCGGCCAAAACGGGGATGTTATCGATGACCTTGCAAGCCATGCTGCGCGGGCAACAGCGTCCTATCACCTTAGTGCCTGTCTATATCGGCTACGAGCATGTGATGGAAGTGAACACTTATGCCAAAGAGCTACAGGGCCAGCGTAAAGAAAAAGAGAGCTTTGGTCAGGTAATCGGGATCGTGCGTAAGTTGCGCAATTATGGCCTTGGCTATGTCAACTTCGGTGAGCCGATTGCGCTCAATCAACACCTCAATGAGAAAGTGCCAGATTGGCATGATTATATTGATCCAATGGAGCCTCAAAAGCCGGCTTGGATGAACCCAGTGGTGGGTGAGTTAGCGACCAAGGTCATGACCCATATCAACGATGCCGCCGCGACCAATGCGCTGAACCTCTGTGCGACCGCGCTGCTCGCCTCGCGCCAACGAGCCCTGAGCCGAGAAGCCTTAGAAGCACAGCTTGCGGTCTATCAAGGCCTACTGACTCAGGCCCCATATTCCACCAGTAGCAGTGTCCCACAAGCCTCGCCGGTAGAATTGGTCGAGCATGCGTTGTCGTTAAATAAACTGGTGGTCGAGAAAGACACCATGGGTGAAGTCATTTCGCTTGACCGCCAGCAAGCCATCTTAATGACTTACTATCGCAATAATGTGATCCACCTAGTGGCACTGCCATCACTGATTGCACAAATCCTGGTAACCCACCAAACCATCAGTCAATCCGGCTTGCGGGCTTGTGTGCAGCAGTTGTATCCCTTGCTCAAAGCAGAACTCTTTATGAGCTTTGATGATGCCGGACTCGACAGCTACTTTGATGCACTCTTACATGCCATGCATGCGCAGTCCTTGTTGTGCTGTGAGGGCGACAAAGTCACCATGAATAATGCCAAGCTCGGCGAGCTACAATTACTCGGCCGTACCATTGCCGAAACCCTGCAGCGCTATGCCATTACCTTGACCTTGTTCACCCATCAGCCACACATTGATAAGCGCGATTTGGAAAAACACAGCCAAATGTTAGCGCAACGACTCAGCCGTTTGCATGGTATCAATGCGCCTGAGTTTTTCGATAAACAGGTCTTTACCATCTTTATCGATACCCTGCGCGAGCAAGGCTATTTAGACGATGATGCCAAAGCCAATGCTGAGCGCATCCAGGCCTTAAATGACTTTGTCTGTGGTTTGATCTCACCAGAAGTGCAATTAACAATTCAAGCCGTGCTAAATCAGCCGCTGAATGAAAGCCAGCCTGATGATAGCTAACAGGATACCGTCAGCTTGTAGTACCCATAAGCTCGTGGTTTTCATAAGCTCTTGGTTAACATAAGATATTGATTAAAAAGCTTTGATGGCCAGAAACAGTTAGATACTTAAAAAAAGGCGCTTCATTCAGAAGCGCCTTTTTAGTGTCTCGTTGTTGATGATAAGAGCGACAACATTAACCGTAAATACCGGCCAAAACACCAATGAATACCACTAAACCGACATAGTTATTGTTTAAAAAAGCCTGAAAACATGCCATGCGTTCCCGTTCACGGGCAAGATAGTGTTGATAAACAAATAGCGCAAAGGCCGCTAATAGGCTCCATTGGTAACCGGCCGCCAGCTCTAGCCATTGCCCGGCGAGCATCAATAGCGCAAGCGTCAATAACTGCAATACACCAACCGCGGCTTTATCCCAACGTCCGAACAAGATAGCGGTCGATTTAATCCCAATCTTTAGATCATCATCGCGGTCCACCATGGCGTACAAGGTGTCGTAAGCAATAGTCCAGCAAATATTGGCCATAAATAGCAGCCAAATCACCGGAGGGAGTGCCCCTTGTGCCGCGGCAAACGCCATCGGGATCGCCCAGCTAAACGCCAGCCCCAACACCAGCTGGGGAAGATGGGTATAGCGCTTCATAAACGGGTAAATAAACGCCAGCGCCACCCCGACAAACGAGAGCTGAATGGTGAGCGTATTTTGGGTTAATACCAATAAAAATGCGCCTAACACTAGCGCAATAAAGAAACCCAGCGCTTCTTTCTCGCCAATCCGCCCTGAGGGCAAAGGACGCGCTTTGGTGCGTTTGACGTGACCATCAAAGTGGCGATCCGCATAATCGTTGATCACGCAGCCGGCAGCACGCATCATATACACCCCGAGCACAAATACGACCAGGGTCAGCAACGCCGGCATGCCATCGGCGGCTAAAAATAACGCCCATAATGTTGGCCAAAGTAATAATAAGGTTCCAATGGGACGGTCTAAACGTGCAAGCTGGCCATAAGCAGCCAATTTCGTGCTCATGCAGGCGCCTCCTTGCCATATAAGGGCGAGTGAGGCAAAAAGAGCTCGGCCACTAACATGGGTCGATTATGGAGCCAAAGACGTGAGCGACGGGCATAAAGCTGGTGTGACAAGCAAGAGACATGCGCGGTTTCAATCGCATCGCGGCGAGAGGCCCGCTGTTTAAACACATGCTGACCCAGTGGTTCGGTCCCCAGCGCGTGTAAGTGGCCACCCTGTCCTTCTAAGGTGGAAGCCGGCATTAGCGTTCGCGCACAGAGCCAAGCTTGTCCGTCACCTTTGAGGACGACTTCCCGTACCACACAGGCCTCAGGGCCAATCAAAGCGGTTTCATGATCGGTCAATTTGTCCGGCGTCAGTTGATAGACCTGGAGCACATCGACATCGAAGTCCTGACAGTGGCGTTTAAGTCGCGCCGTCATGGAGTGTGATTCTAACAACCAGCTGCCTTTTGCGGTGCGCTTTAACGCCGCAATATCGGGTCGCTCCCAGCGTGCCTGTTGCAGCGCCTCTAGATAGGTATGATTTAAGTCTGACATTATTTCCTGTGCCACATCGCGCAAAATTCGCCTGTCCGTCCCCCTATGAGGCGGACAATGTTGCTATACTCGGCGGGTAATTGTATCAGGCTGACCGCGATTGGAGAATGCGCACGGCCTACTCCTATCACATCATCAACCGAATTTTTGGGTAGCTATGAGTAAACGACAACCCCTATTGATGGTACTGCTGAGCCTGTTGTTATGGGTCAGTACCGCCGTCCAGGCACAAGAAGAAGGCAGTAACGGCAACCAAGCAAAGTACAGTTACTTTTCCTTAGAGCCTGAAATTACCACCAATTATGTCACCGAAGGCCCACGGCTCGGTTTTATCAAGGTGAAAGTTGAATTGATGGTTGATGACCCTAAGTGGGTCAGCGAGCTGGAATACCACTCGCCGCTTATCCGCGATGTCATCATAGAAACCTTGGCGCAACAGACCGCGAGCAAAATTAAGTCGCTGTCGGGACGCGAAGCGATTCGCAAAGCATGCCTAGAAAAGGTCAACGCGCTTCTTCTTGCCGAAACCAATCGCAGAATGCTGGCCGACCTTTTATTTACCAAGTACCTCTATCAGTAATCACCCAACTGATGGCATATCCTCAGAGACGGCATGGCTGATCACCTCTAGGTGGCTGCCTTGTGCCGCTAACATCTCCTGAATTTGCGCGGGCGGAGTGACATCGGTAAAGACCATATCCAGTTGGGTAATATTGCCTAAGTTCACCATCGCATTACGGCCAAATTTAGTATGGTCAGCGGCCAACATCACACAGCGGCTATTGTCTAAAATGGCTTTTTTAACCCGCACCTCATGATAGTCAAAGTCCAGTAATGACCCATCATCGTCAATACCACTGATCCCCAAGATGCCAAAGTCGAGTCGAAACTGAGAGACAAAATCGAGCGTGGCCTCTCCCACAATCCCACCATCACGATTGCGTACCTCACCACCGGCAATAATCACCGTAAAATCCTGTTTCGGCATTAAGATCGCCGCCGCATTGAGGTTATTGGTGACTACCCGTAAGTTATGATGATCCAGCAATGCGCGCGCCACCGCCTCTGGGGTGGTCCCAATATCAATAAATAACGTTGCGCCGTCGGGAATATGCTGCACCAGCGCCTGAGCGATGGTGTCTTTTTCCTGTTGTTGCAGTACTTTGCGGGTCGCATACGCGGTGTTTTCAGAGCTGGAGGGCACGGTGGCGCCACCGTGATGGCGGCGAATTTGATTTTCTGCTGCCAATTCATTGAGATCACGTCGAATCGTTTGTGGGCTGACATTGAAGCGCTCAACCAAGTCTTCCGTGCTCACGTATCCTTGTGATTTAACCAGATCAATGATTTGCTGATGACGTTTGTTTTGCTTCACTGCATCTCCCCTTACAAAAAAAGCCCCCGCGATCACGAGGGCTTCCTAGTTTACGCATAGCCACTAGGCAATGCCAAGACAGATCATTTAGGCAGCGTGCACAGCCGCGTCACGGCGCATACGATGCTCTCCCACCCACGCAAGGCACAAGAAGAAGATGGCCAAGCCACAGCCACCGGTGAGCAGCATAAAGCCACCGTCCCAGCCAAAGTGATCCACGGTATAACCCAGAGCAATGTTTGCGACAACCGCGCCACCTAGGTAACCAAATAGCCCGGTCAGTCCTGCCGCGGTACCCGCCGCTTTTTTCGGTGCAAGCTCCAAGGCATACAGACCAATGAGCATCACGGGGCCATAAATTAAGAAGCCAATCGCAACCAGTGCCACCATATCGATACCCGGGTTGCCGGCGGGGTTAAACCAATACACCAACACAGCGACCGTCACCAGCACCATAAATAGCACCCCGGCTGGCGCACGAGCCCCTTTAAAGAACTTATCGGACATCCAACCGCACAACAGTGTGCCTGGGATACCGGCCCATTCATATAAGAAGTAGGCCCAAGACGATTTATCCACGCTAAAGCCTTTGGCTTCATCCAGGTAAACCGGCGCCCAATCGAGCACGCCATAGCGAATCAAGTAAACAAAGGCATTGGCAATCGCGATATACCACAACAGACGGTTTTTCATCACGTAGGTAACAAAGATGTCTTTGGCAGACATTTCTTTTTCAAATGCTTCTTCGTCGTAGTTATCCGGATAATCGTCTTTGTACTCTTCAATCGGCGGCAGGCCACACGATTGTGGGGTATCTCGCAAGGTAAACCAGATAAAGACAGCGACCAACGCAGCAAAGAATGCCGGCACATAGAAAGAAGCGCGCCAGTCGTCGTTAAACAGCCATAAACCCAGTAAGAACAAAGGACCAATCAGTCCGCCACCAATGTTATGGGCAACGTTCCAGACGGAGACTAGCTCACCACGCTCTTTCCGTGACCACCAGTGCACCATGGTGCGTCCACAAGCCGGCCAGCCCATACCTTGCACCCAGCCATTGATAAACAGCAGCACAAACATGATGGCAATACTGCTTGTCGTCCATGGCAAAAAGCCAAAGCTGAACATCACCAGTGATGACATTAACAGACCGGCACTTAAGAAATATCTTGGGTTTGAGCGATCAGACACGCTGCCCATGAGGAACTTGGACAAACCATAAGCGATGGATACCGCCGCCAATGCGACACCTAGATCGCCGCGACTAAAGCCATATTCATCAATCAGAAACGGCATCGCCAAGCTAAAGTTTTTACGCACCAGATAATAACCGGCATAGCCGATAAAAATACCAAAAAATAATTGCCAGCGCAGTCGGGTATAAGTGTCACCGATCTGTGACTCTGGCAATCTTTGCCGGTGAGCTGCCGGCCGAAAGATTCCAAACATGGGAGGGTCCTCAGTAAGATGTACGCGATGGATTAATTAAAAAGATAAAAATCAAACAAGTGAGCAACTAAAATTTCGATTTCGCTCAACAAATGGAATAATTACTCAAAATGAAAACCAAAACCGTGAAAGCGAACATAAAAACATAGATCTAACGCAAAAAAGGCATGCGTTCGAACAAAAAAAGAGCAATTCATTGCTCTTTTTTTTAGGGCACAGTGGTATCTGTCGATGAACGAGGGGTTAGCGGATAGTCAAGCGTGGCGTTTTGCGTCCCATAAACCCAGGACACAACCGATGATTAAGCCAAATAAATGCGCCATATTGGCGATGTTCATGCCCATAGGCTGGAAAAATCCAATCACAAGCCATGCCAGCATAAAGATCACATAGGGTGTTTCGATGGTTAATCCACGCTCGGGAGCCAACCAAGTTAGCCACCATAAATAGCCCAGTAGCGCATAAACCACGCCGGAAAGCCCACCAAAATACGGGCCGTCTAACCAATATTGGCCTAAGCCTGAGAAAAGTGCGGCAAAGAGAAAGATCTGCACCAGCTTGCTGCTACTATCGAGACGCTCAATTCGACCTCCGAGCACCCACCACCACAACAAATTAAAGATGATGTGTAAGGCAGAAAAATGCAGCAGCGCATGGCTGAATAAACGCCATAATTGCCATTGTTGGCTGCTGTCTGCAGGAAACAGCAGACGACGCGCCACCACATCAAAGCCGCCGAGGGTCATCAGCGTAAACAAGGCCACACAGATAAACATGATACTCAAGGTAACCGGGCCAGATTTCTCTTTTACCGTTTGCCATAATCGGGCTGAGGGGTAGTGAAAGCGTGCTTGGCGCGTCTCGGCAACTTGCCAAGACGCCGCTTGATAACGACTATGTGTTGGATCGGCAATAAAACGTTCAAGCTCGTTGTCGACCCATGCTTTGTCGTCGTCATTAATCAACCAAACCGCAACGTGTGCGTCTGGCTCTGGCGCGAGCTCAAGGCTAACATCATGCGCGGCCGCGTAATCGATAAAAGCTTGTGCCAAGCGCGCATTGGGCAATACCGCGATTTTTTGCATGGGCTGTCCTATTTTATATCGATCCCTGATGCGGTCGGCAGTGACTGTCGATGCCAGGCTTCAAACCCACCATCGACACTATAAACCGCATCGAAGCCTTGATTGATCAAATACTGTGCCGCCCCTTGGCTACTGATCCCGTGATAACACATCACCAAGACGGGTTGATCAAAATCGACCTGATCCATAAACGCCACCAGCGTGTCGTTGGTGAGGTGATAGGCCTCTTGAGGATGCGCGACCTGAAAGGTTTGAGGATCACGAATATCCACTAATACTGCATTTTGCTGATCATCGTTCAGCATTTCCCACGCATCGGTCACAGAGATATGTGCGAACTGATCCATACCTTATACCTCTCCACTCACAAAGTTATTCCCAGCTGATGTTACACGAGGATCGCGTGCGCCTCGAGATGAACCCGCATTGTACCTGAGTTTGTCTCACCCCGCCTGCCTAGCAATACTCGCTTTGTTTGATTTTTGATCGTTTGTGGACAAAGGTGTGAATTGCGTTGATAAGCGATGATCGTAGCTAAGGATTCACTACATATAGTATGGATCCAGGATAAGCTGTGCATAACTTGCTATCATGATGAGTACCGCCTGGTTTTCAGGCATAAAAAAACCGGCCAACGGGCCGGTTTTTCTTCACGAAACCAATACAAGGATCAGGAGGCGCTATAGCGCATCGCCAATGGCTTGCTTTAATTTCTTCATCGCATTTTTTTCTAGTTGTCGCACACGCTCTGCGGAGACTTGATAATGCGTTGCCAAGTCTTGCAACGTTGCCTTATTGTCCTCTAACCAACGAGCACGAACAATATGCTGACTACGTTCATCCAAGCCTGATAACGCATTCGCCAAGCGACGATTAGCGTGCGCTTCCCAGTTTTCTGCCTCTAGAGACTCGGCAATATCTGAGCTTTTGTCCTCTAGGTAGTAAACCGGCGCCATTGGGCCATTTTCACGCTCATCGTCTGCCGATGCGGGCGCTTCAAAGGTCGGATCTTGTGCCGCTAAACGGGCTTCCATCTCACGAACTTCTGACGCCTCAACGCCAAGTTGCTCCGCGACCATATTCACTTCGTCGTTATTAAACCAACCCAAGCGCTTCTTATTTTTACGTAAGTTGAAAAACAGCTTACGTTGCGCTTTGGTCGTTGCCACTTTAACGATACGCCAGTTACGTAATACGTACTCGTGAATTTCGGCTTTGATCCAATGGACAGCAAATGACACCAGACGTACGCCAACTTCAGGGTTGAAACGTTTGACCGCCTTCATCAAGCCAATGTTGCCTTCTTGAACCAAATCCGCGATGGGTAAGCCGTATCCGGTGTATCCACGGGCGATGTGAACAACAAAACGCAAGTGAGATAAGATCAGCGACTTTGCCGCCTCCAAATCACCATGATAATGGAGACGCTCGGCCAGCGAATGCTCCTCTTCCGCGCTGAGCATAGGGTGGCTGTTAACCGCTTGCAGATAACCATCGATGTTACCTTGTACAATCGGTGCCAATGCGTTCATCTCTTTTGTCATTCAAACCTCGTTTCCGAATCGTCGAAGACCGAATTGCTATTAAGCATGCAAAAATATACCCAAGCGGGGGAAAACTGCAAGCCCTGATGTCTCTCTCGTTGTTCTATGACCGTATTACCCCTATACAGGTTCAATCTCTTTTAAGTGACGGCGCGTCGCCAGCAAGGCAGCGCCTACGCCAAGCAAAACGGATCCCATCAATAATAGCAAAGACTCATCCCAACTCAGTCCGCTGAGGGTAAAGGGCTTGTCATATAGCTGTGCAAATTGGTGGACGGCACCATCCATCAGCCACGTATTCATGGCTGTGAGAATCCAGGCCACGACTGCGGCTAAGCTCCCCAGCCAAGCCCCCATATATAAATAGGGACGCAGAATAAAACTGTCCGTTGCGCCCACCATTTTCATCACCTGGATCCGGGGTTGATGATGCAGGACCTGTAAGCGCAGCGTATTCCCGACCAGCAAAACAACAGCCGCCAGCATTAAAATAGAAAATAACCACGCCATCGTCATCGCCAAGGTCTTTATGGCATCAAGACGCGCGAGCCAGTCGGTATCGAGCCGCACTTCAGCGACCTCATCCCGTTGCCTTAATTGCTCTGCTAATCCACTCGCGCGATCCGACAGTGTCCGAGTGCTGTCATTGTCAGCATCTCCCCTGGGAACCACCACGATCACGCTGGGAAGAGGATTGTCCTCCAATAAAGTGACCGCTTGATGAAAGCCACGCTGCTTTTTAAGCGCGGTCATGCCTTCAGACGGTGACACATAGGTGACGCTATCAATACCTGGCCACGTTTTCAGTGTGTCCGCCAGCGCCTGTCCCTGTTGCTCAGATTGTGTCGGCGACAAGAAAACATTGATCTCTGCTGGGCTTTGCCACTGCGCACTTACCGCGACCACATTTTTAGCTAGCAAATAGAAGGTCGCCGGCAAAGACAAGGCAACGGCCAACACCATCAGCGTGAGTAAATTACCCATCGGACGCTGAAAAAGATCACGCCAAGCCGTCAATGCGTGACGTTGCTGGGTCTGAATAAATGATTCAGCCATGCCCCACCTCCGCTAAGCTTCCGTGTTGAAGGTCAAAGCGCCGTAAATGGTTGTATTGTTCGAGCAGGCTGGTGTCATGCGTTGCCATCAAGATGGTCACCCCGACTTGATTGAATAAACGGAATAATTCCATAATTTGCGCAGACAACGCCGCATCTAAATTTCCGGTCGGCTCATCAGCCAACAGCACTTGGGGACGATTGACCACCGCACGCGCAATCCCTACCCGCTGTTGCTCACCACCGGACAGTTGTATGGGGTTACAACGCGCTTTATCAAGCAAACCAACTTTATCGAGCGCGGCTGAAACCCGCTTTTTGATTTCATTGTCTGACTGCTGCTCAATCCGTAAGGGCAAGGCGACATTTTCGAACACGGTCGCGTCCATCAGCAGTTTATGATCTTGAAAGATAATCCCTAAATGACGACGCAAAAAGGGAATATCTTGACGCGGGAGGCGCGATATATCGTGGCCGTTGAAATAAATATGTCCATCACTGGGACGCTCAATGGCACAAATTAGTTTCAACAAGGTGCTCTTCCCTGCGCCTGAATGACCCGTGAGCAGGGCCATGTCGCCTTTAGGCAATTCAAAATTAACCTTTTGTAAGGCCTGACGTCCCCCGCGATAGGCTTTGCTGACTTGCTGAAACTGGATCACGGTTATTCCTCCCGGCTAAACAGCGCCTCGATAAAGTCATTGGCGTTAAAGGTGCGTAAATCTTCAATGCCTTCACCGACACCAATATAGCGAATCGGAATATTAAATTGTTCAGCCACCGCAAAAATCACCCCGCCTTTTGCGGTGCCATCTAATTTAGTGAGGGTAATACCGGTGATCGGTGCTATCTCATTAAATAACTTGGCCTGACTGATCGCATTTTGCCCGGTGCCTGCATCAAGGGTAAGCATCACTTCGTGCGGGGCACCTACGTCCAGTTTTTGCATCACACGGACAATTTTGCGTAGCTCTTCCATCAAGTTGGCTTTGTTTTGCAAGCGTCCGGCGGTATCGGCAATCACCACATCGACATTTCGTGCTTTGGCCGCTTCAATCGCATCATAAAGCACAGACGCGCTATCAGCGCCGGTATGCTGGGCAATCACGGGCACGTGGTTACGCTCACCCCAAGCTTGCAGTTGTTCAACGGCGGCAGCACGGAAGGTGTCACCGGCGGCTAACATGACCGATTTGCCTTGATCCTGAAATTGGCGTGCCATTTTGCCGATCGTGGTCGTTTTACCCACGCCATTAACGCCAACCATCAAGATCACATAAGGCTTTTGATCCGTCAGCACCAAGGGTTGCTCAACGCTTTCCAGCATGTGCGCCATTTCTTGTTTGAGAATGCCGTACAGGGCTTCACCATCTTTGAGATCGCGACGGCTGGCCTTATCGGTGAGGTTATCAATGATTTTGGTCGTGGCTTCCATCCCTACATCAGAGATCAGCAACTGTTCCTCAAGCTCTTCAAATAGCTCTTCATCGATTTTCTTGCCGCTAAACAAGCTAAAGAAGCCGGAGCCGAGGTTGGTTTTGGTTTTTTGCAGGCCACGTTTTAACCGCGCAAAGAAGCCTTCACGTTGCGGTTTTTCGCGCACCGCTGGCTCTGGCTCTGGCTCTGGCTCTGGCTCTGGCTCTGGCTCTGGCTCTGGCTCTGGCTCTGGCTCTGGCTCTGGCTCTGGCTCTGGCTCTGGCTGCTTTCTTGTTGATTTTGTGAAGCAGTTTCAACAGACGTATCCGTCGACGTCACTGACGCCACCGTATCGTCCGCCACGTCTGGCGAATGCGTTGATGATTCTTGTTCTGGGTCCGGCTGTGCCTGGTCTTTTTTACGACCCAAGCCCAACCATGACATAAATCCACGTTTCTTTTTTTCTGCCATTGGCAAATCCTAAAGCATGCTTGATACAATCAGCGGCACAATACCGAATCGGCATAGTCTACCACCTTCTTAACGGTCAAAAAATCTATGGTTAAACGCGCCAACCGCAAACCCTCATCGCCTACCCCTTCTCGTGGGGTTGGGTCTGTCCGTATTATTGCTGGCCGCTGGCGTGGCCGTAAGCTTGCGGTACAAGACGCGCAAGGGCTCCGCCCCACCACTGACAGGGTGAAAGAAACCGTTTTTAACTGGCTCGCGCCTTATTTGCCAGAGGCTCGCTGCCTCGATATTTTCGCAGGAAGTGGCGGACTCGGCTTTGAAGCGCTCTCTCGTGGCGCAAGCTGGGTCCATTTTTGTGAGAAACATCCCGCGGCAGCCAAACAATTACGGGCTAATGTAGATCACCTTGGGGCGCAAAACGCACACATTGATTGCGGCGATGCGCTCGCCCTACTTGCCACCGCCCCCAAAGACGGTCCGTATGATATTGTGTTTGTCGATCCGCCTTTTCATCAAGGCCTACTCGAGGACACCTTGGCCGCGTTAGACGCCAATCATTGGCTTGCGCCAAACGCCTGTGTTTATGTCGAAGCCGAGAGTGATTTAGAGGCCTATCAGATCCCCGCGCATTGGCACTGTCACCGTGAAAAACGCGCAGGACAAGTCAACTACCGGTTATATTTTACTCAACCCGATCATTAAGCAAACAAGACCCGTGAGAGAAAAACTATGAAAGTGTTAATCTTATTGGCGAAAGCCGCCATCGCCTTTGTGTGGCTGGTGTTGATTGCCAATATTGTCCATCCTTTTCCTGGTGTCGCCGCCATGGCACTGTACATCATGACGGGCTTTTTGTTGGTCATGCACGGCTTACAAATGCTGATCTTTTTAGGGGCCTTCGGCGATAAAGTTGCCATGAGCCGCTGGGAGAAGTGGTCAATTCTGATTTTTGGGATCTTTGCGCTGCTCGATATTCGCCGTAAGTATATGGTGTAACGCAATCACTCGCGACTATGCTGGCACTGCCAGCATAGTTCAAAGCTACCGGCATTCTCTTCACCGCATGCTTGGCAAATCCAATGGGTGTGACTTTGGGCTTCGTATTCCTGTAGCAACGTCCGCGCCTGAATCACCTTTTCTGGCTCGACCCACAAGGTGACCCCCTGAACATCCGGGGGTAGCTCTCCCACCGCGGCACTCAATGTTTCACCTTTTAACACACAATCAATCTGGTGGCTGACCAGTAACCCTTTTAGGCTGTGTGCTTCTAAGAGGTTCATCGCTTGATAGACTTGCTCCATGGTTATCCTCCTTGGGCGATCACCACCGAGGCGCTAATCAATGCTTGCGCCACAAAGTAACTCGACATCACCATCGCTTGTGCTGCACGGAACTCACCTTTAAAACGCGCAAAAGCAAGCACCGTATCTGAGAACATGAATAATATTGCTCCCGCTAACGCCATCCCTGCTGCGAGAGAATGGGTGTTCAACCAGTACTCGCCTGCGGCCCATACCATCTGTGTGATCACGGCAATATAGATAGCAACCGGTAAGGCAAAACGCCCAAGGTTGGGAAGTAGCAAAAGAAAGACGATCACCCCTAGGCCTGAGAGCATGGCGGGTAACCACCACACCATGTGGCCGTCAAATTGCGCCCAGAACGCAAATATATAAACGAGATGTGCGAATAAAAAGCTGGTTAACCCATGGACAAATCTGTCTTTGGGTAGCATTAAAAAGACATCACCAACCACTGACAGTAATAGTGCAACGAATACCCATTGCGCATAATGGGAGACGCTAAGGTGTGCACCAACAATGAGCATCAGCAGCACAATGGTCAGCGGTTTAAAAAGATAAAACTGCCAACGCGGGCCCCGGTAGGCTGCGGAGATATGCAGCAGTCCAGAACAACAGACAGCGAACCAGCTCCACATGATTATCATTCCTTTCACAACAAGGACGCCAAGTCTAGGCAGGCTAGCGAAGATGTCCAGTGTACCTTGATAAGAATAAGATCCAGTTTAAAAAAATCGTAATGTTAACGAGGCGGTGACAGTCGCGGCGAGTCGTTCGTTAGCCGCTCCACTGCGGCCAAACTTGCGCGTAAAAACCTATCGCCCCGGCGGTAAACAGCAGAATAAGGGCAGCAGCAAGGCGCCATATTAAGCGGTTGCTTCGCGGTACCAGTTCCGACTCACAATACTTGCTTACCGATATAAATTTACGCATATCATCGACTTGGTAACCGTCTTCATGCACCACTTTATTCCTAATGGTCGCCACGAAGCGCAGCTTTTTGACCACATCATGGGGAAGCCGTTTTTGACTGCTGTCGATAAGCTGGTGGAGCCCTTTCCCTTCCGCGTGATAGTGCTGGCGCAGTAAGCTTTCTAGGCGCTTACTGTGCTTAATAACCACTGCTACATCATCCATGATCTCTCTCCTTGCTGGCTCACTGCCATCTTTCTAGTATGACGGTTTTTACGCCCTTTAGGGATACGCGATTTCATGATTGGGATCTGACTCCGTATACATGCTTTCAATTACTTATGACTGCTTTTATCGCAAAAAGTGTCATCCACTAGGGAACCAGCCACGCGGTGATGCGCTGACGCTGTAATAATGCCGTTATCAACGCCGCGCCTGCAAACGCATAAATCGTCAGAGCCGGGATCCATAGCCACGATGGCGATAAAGTGGGCCAGTATGCACGCACCGGCCAAAGGAAAATCGGATGAATCAAATAAATGCCGAGGCTATAACGACTTAGCGTGGCCACCCATGATGGTGTGGTTCGTCCCTGCCGCCACTGCCGAACCGCCAAAAAGACCGCGGCGCTGATCAGTACCGTGTTGATCGTCGTGTAAGATAACCAGCCTTCGGTGATATAACGCTGGTATTGGATACTGGTACCAAGCACATGGTATCCAGTCATTCCCACGGCGAGTAACCCTAAAACCCACCAAAGAGGCCGCGCGCGTGGGTAATAATGAAGCCAAAACCCCAGCCACAAATAACCGCCATAAAGAATAAAGTCATTCCGCCACCACCCCTGCGCGCCCGATAAATACCAGGCGGTGACGCCCATCCACGCAAGCCCCACCGCCGCCACGCCCGGTGCCGATAAATGCGCGACAATGGGACGCAGTATCGGAATCCAAAGTAACAGCGGGATGTAATAGTAAAAAAAACCTAGGTGATAATAGGTCTCATGGTCGGGCGCAGCGTGTAATGTTTGCGCTACCGTCTGCCAAGAAAAGCCTTCAGCAGTGAGTCCAGATAAGCCCGCGAACAATAGCGACCAAAGCACAAAAGGCACCACCACTTTCATCACCCGACGCTGAATAAAGTGTCTAAGCGTGAACCGGTGCGAGGACGACAACAGCAACACCCCTGAAATCATAATAAATATAGGGACCACCCAGCGGCTGGCGCTATTGAGTCCAACCGCCACGCTCCAATCTGATAAAGCGATCTGCCCAATTTCAGTGCGATACGGCCCCAAGACATGAATCGCGACCACAAATAATGCGGCCAACACGCGAAGTACATCGAGATACGCAATATGCCCTTGATGTTGCGCTGGTTGCATTTGTTAACACCTTTAACCATCTGAGTGAACAAGACGAACTTCATAATACGCCAAATTGGCGTCAAAAGACGCTCATTCACGACAAATTACAGTCAAGTATGTCAATTTTTATGCCGATAACTAGCACGCAGATCGGCTTATTACGTTAAAAGTTAGCATTTAATGTTGATATTTGGTTTAAAAAACAATTAACATCCGGCCTTCTTTCCCATTGACGGGAAGTGCAGTACTAACATGGAGACGAATGACATGCACTCAAACACCTCCGAGCAACGGGGCGGCCCACATAAACGCACGCTGTTTACGCGTTTTCTCGATACCGTCGAGTGGCTCGGCAACTTATTACCCCATCCTGTGACCTTATTCGCAATTTTCTGCGTCGCCATTCTGCTGGCATCGGGTGTCGCCGGTTACTTTGATGTTTCAGTGGCGGATCCGCGTCCAGAAGGCGCAAGCGGGCGTGCCGCCGATGGCATGATCTACGTGCAAAGCCTGCTTAATGCCGAAGGTTTGCAAATGATCGTCACCAATTTGGTGAAAAACTTTACTGGCTTTGCGCCATTAGGCACCGTATTGGTTGCTATGTTGGGTGTCGCAGTAGCCGAGCACTCTGGCTTACTCTCAGCATCAATGCGTGGTTTAGTGATGGGCGCCTCTCGCCGTACCGTCACCTTTACCATTGTCTTTGCCGGTATTATCTCTAACACCGCCTCAGAGCTCGGTTATGTGGTCTTAATTCCGCTCGCGGCGATGATCTTTCACTCGTTAGGCCGCCACCCACTTGCCGGCTTGGCAGCAGCATTTGCCGGGGTGTCGGGCGGCTATTCAGCTAACTTATTGCTGGGTACCGTCGACCCATTGCTCTCCGGGATCACCGAATCTGCTGCACAAATGATTGATCCCGAGTACACCGTGGGCCCAGAGATGAACTGGTACTTTATGTTTGTCTCCACCTTCTTTATTGCCTTTGTCGGCGCCTGGATAACCGATAAGATTGTTGAGCCTAAGCTTGGACCTTATGACCAAAGCCAAGCGTCTGAAGACATTTCTGCGGCCTCGGCCAGTAAGCTTAATGATGACGAAAAACGCGGCCTGCGTAATGCGGGGATTGCGGTGCTGATTGTCAGTGGTATTTTAGCACTCACCATTGTCCCAGAGTGGGGAGCACTGCGTCATCCCGAGACCGGTGACGTGGCGGGATCTCCGTTCTTGAAAGGGATTGTCGCCTTTATCATGGTGTTCTTCGCGGTACCGGGTATCGTGTTTGGTCGTACGGTTGGTACCATCAACAACGATCGTGATGTGATTGACTCGATGTCGAAATCGATGAGTGCGATGGGGATGTACATCGTACTGGTGTTCTTCGCCGCTCAGTTTGTCGCCTTCTTTAAGTGGACCAACTTCGGCCAAGTGATTGCCGTCGGCGGCGCAGACTTTCTGCAAACCATTGGTTTAACCGGCCCTGCGTTATTCTTTGCCTTTATTTTAATGTGCGGTCTAATCAACCTATCGGTGGGATCTGCATCGGCACAATGGTCGATTACCGCACCGATTTTTGTGCCGATGTTAATGTTGGTGGGGTATGCACCAGAGACCATCCAGTCCGCTTATCGTATCGGTGACTCGGTCACCAATATCATTACTCCGATGATGAGTTACTTTGGGCTGATTTTGGCGGTAGCTTGCCGCTATGTGAAAAACCTGGGGATTGGTACCTTAATAGCCACCATGCTGCCTTACTCGATGATCTTTATGGTCGGGTGGAGCATCTTGTTCTATGTGTGGGTTTTTGTTCTCGGTTTACCGGTCGGCCCGGGCGCTGAGACGTATTACAACTTTAACCAATAATCGTCTTTGATTCTTTACCAGGCAAGCCGATCACGCTTGCCTTTTTTCCCTCTTAAGTGGGATTTTCATCCTTACTCGAAGACGGTTATAGTAACGCTATCTCAATGATGGTAGCCAACAAATGACAACTCTTGCCGACAGTCAGGACCAACCGGCTTGCGACGCTCACTCTCTTGCCCGCGAGGCACAACTGAGTGAGACGTTTAAACACAATATTACGCCCTTTTGGCAGCAACGTGAGCATGGATTTTTCCATGGAGAAAGTGGCTTGCGTCTGCATTGGTGTAGCTTTACGCACCCACAACACACGCGTGCAGTCGTGGTGGTAAATGGCCGCATTGAAAGCGTAATGAAGTACCAAGAGATCTTTTATGACCTCTTTCAAATGGGCTATGACGTTTACAGCTTTGATCATCGCGGCCAAGGTTTATCAGAGCGTTTAGTCATTAAACCGCGCGATTTGGGACATGTTGAACGTTTTGACGATTATGTCACCGATCTCGCGACCTTCATGCAAACCATTCGGGCCCATCGTCATTATGATCAGACCTTCATGCTAGGTCACTCGATGGGGGGCGCCGTTGCCACACTCTATGCGCATCAGTATCCGAACGCGCTCGCAGGATTAGCCATGACCGCGCCCATGTTTGGCGTACAAGTGAGTCCCTGGCTCGGCCGTATCGCGCCTTGGCTTTGTCGCTCGATGGCACGCTATCAACACCCACCGCGTTTTGGGCCGGGGCAAGTGGGCTATCGTCATGTGCCGTTTGAGCAAAACCGCCTGACTCACTCGCGAGCACGCTATGCCTGGTTTCGCCAGCTATATATCAACCAACCCCAGTTACAAATCGGTGGACCGAGCGCGCGCTGGATTGCCGAAGGCATGGCCGCAGGCGAACAATGCTTAGCGGTCGCATCACAATTAACGACGCCAACATTTATCTGCCAAGCTGGTGGCGAGCAAATCGTCTCTAATCCAGCCATGTCGCAATTTCATTTTTTACGCCAACAGGCCAATCAACCCAGCCAATGGCAGTTTTTTGCGGGGGCACGGCATGAGATCCTGTTTGAAACCGACACCCATCGTATTGCCGCTTTATCCGCGATACGCGACTTTTTTGATCGCCAATGCGAGGATCGCTAATGCAAGCTCTCGGCTCATCCATGGGGTCACTAAAAGCGGAAATCAAACAGTGATAGTGTTCCCTTTTTAACCGCTGCGAGTTGCAGTAGACTCAAAGGATACTGTGATTGTGATCGCCAAACTAATGAGGACATGATGTACAAACTTGTCGCTTCTGATCTAGACGGTACCTTGCTGACGCCTGAGCATCGTATCGCCCCCTATACCAAGCAAGTGCTGGAGCACCTTCATCAGCAAGGTATTCACTTTGTGTTTGCGACAGGTCGCCATCATGTCGACGTTGCTAGCATTCGTGAAACGGTTGGTATTCCAGCTTACATGATCACCTCGAACGGCGCCCGTGTGCACGACAGTGATAACCAGTTGGTTTACCAGCATAATGTTGACCCTGCTATCGTCGCGAGTCTGATTCAAGACGTCAAAGATGATGCAACTGTCACCATTCACTTATACCGTGATGATGAATGGCTACTGAGTAAAATGGACGAAGAACTCGCCCGTTACCATCAAGACTCAGGGTTCCAGGCCCGTGAATTTGACGTCGATAATCCCCCGGTTGATAACGTGGCCAAGATTTTCTTTATCCGCCATGATCATGACTACCTACTGCAGTATGAGCATCAATTTATTGAGCAGTATGGGGATCAAGTCAGCATTGCCTTCTCTACCCCTTTCTGTCTCGAAGTCATGGGGAGTGGGGTGTCAAAAGGCGCAGCCTTAGAGGCCGTCGCCCGCCGCCACCAGCTCAATCTCAGTGACTGTATTGCGTTTGGCGATGGCATGAATGATGTCGAAATGCTGAATGCCGCCGGCCAAGGGCTGGTGATGGCAACGGCACAAGCACGGGTAAAAGCGACTCTTTCAGACAAGGCAATCATTGGCAGCCATGCCGACGAAGCCGTCGCTCGCTATTTAAAAGCCCATTTATTGGATCAGTGACAGCTTCATTGGGCTTACTTTTGGCGCCAGCCTCGCTGTGGTTACTCCCCCACCATGGCGAGGATGGCCTGCCATTGCGTACCCGTCACCGGCATCACACTTAGACGGTTGCCTTTTTTCACCAAGGGCATCTCAGCCAGGGCCGGATTACCTTTCATCTCAGCCAAGGTAATTAACGGTAAATGACGCTGATAGGCCACATCCACCATAAACCACCTCGGTATCTGTGGCGTCGATTTCGGATCAAAATAGCCGCTTTCTGGCTCAAACTGGGTATGATCGGGATAACACGCACGCACCACGGTCGCCACGCCGACTACCCCAACGTGCTTGCAGGATGAGTGATAAATCAACACCTGATCACCGACCGTCACCTCATCACGCAGCATATTTCGTGCTTGATAATTGCGCACCCCTTCCCAGCATGAAACCTTTTGCTGCTTTAAGGTGTCTATGGAAAACGTATCTGGCTCGGTTTTAAATAACCAATAACGCATGCTAGCTTGCTCTTCATCCAATCCTAATGGCAATCTTGCCCGCCAGCTTGAATCGGCGCAAGTCTGTCTATCGCTTATCACAAGGAGTTTATCGTGCCATCCACTCGTCATCTGTTCGTGATTACCGCTGTGAGTGTGCTCAGTTTGGTGGGATGTAGCCAATCTTCTGGCCCTATAGAGCTTGGGTACCGTAGCGATGTCGTTGCCTCGGGACTCAGTCAGTCGCCAATTCCTTTTATGCAAAGCGGTCGCATCGCCGTGAGTCCCGAAACAGCCAGTTTTACCCCCTGCGGCAGCCAACAACAGTACTGGCTCGATTTAACCAGCGAACAGCGCGCGGCACTTGACCAGCATGAGGCGTCGGTTTATGCCGAATTTGAAGGTTTTTTCACCCCTGTCTCTCGCCGAGGTTTTAGTGCCGATTACCCCGCCGCCGTCACCGTTTCGCGCTTAAACATGCTGACAAGTGAGCTAAAAGGTTGTGCTCAACCGCGTAATACTGTGCTGGCCGAAGGCAGTGATCCCCAACTTTGGTCCGCCGCGGTAGGAAAAGGACATGTAGCGTGGGAAAGTGACAATGATACCCAAGAGGTTCCCCTATCCGACTATCAGTTGGACGATGAACAGGCACAGTTTAGCAGTAAAGAGGCCGTTCTCACTCTCACCCTCAACGGCTGCCAACAAAGCGAACACACCCTTTATGGCTGGCAGGCTCGTTTAAAAACAGCCCAAAATACCTTCCAAGGCTGCGCGGTTTTGCCTTCAGCCGACACCAGCCAACATTGGACGGGCCAGTATCAAGGGATTAGCCAGCACTCGGGCCAACCAACACTGACCACCCAACTGACGTTACTGCCTGACCACAGCGCCATCACTACCTATCACCCGCAAGGGGAAGCCGTGACTAAAGAAACCGGGGTTTGGCAGCCGGTCGCTAACAATAAGGTACAAGTACTGACCACTCGTAGCGGCGAACAAATGGTAGTGTCTGAGCGTATTTATCAACGCAACGGCTTGTCCTTAACCGCAACCGAAGAGACATTTAATGGCAATACGTATCCTTTGGGCCCTGAAGGGTTAACACTTAAGCGTCAGGTCGATGGCGCGGACAGCAGACAACAATGACCTGGTATTCGTGGCTGGGCTTGCGCACAATAGCGCGCTATTAACCAAGGAGACAATCATGGCCCGTTCGCTCTGCCGCCAATGCGGTTTTACCTATCACTGTATCTGTCACTGCTATTGGCCGCTTGAAAGCCAATTGCAATGCGTGCTGGTGATGCACGAAAACGAAGCGGCGCGCCAATCCAACACCGGCAAACTGGTTAAAGCAGCGCTGCCCCACACTCAGATAGAGATTTGGCAACGCAAACAACCACCGCAAGCCTTGCTCGACAGCTGGGCACGCGGTGATGTGTCACCTTGGTTGTTGTTTCCCAGTGATGATGCTATCCCGGCAGATAGACTCTTCGCTGACCCGGCTCGGTCTGTCTCTTGCGAGAATAGGTTAGTCTCTTGCGCGGATAGGTCAGTCTCTTGCGCGGAGACGTTAGCCGCCACGAATGCGCCTCGCGCGCCGTTACAGTTTGTGGTGCTGGATGCGACTTGGCAGCAGGCGCGAAAAATACTCAATAAAAGCCCATGGCTCAATCGTCTGCCGCGGGTCAGTTTGCCGTCGACAGCCGCCTCGCAATATACGCTCAGGCGCAACCAGCCACCGGGACACCTGTGTACCAGTGAAGCGGTGAGTGCATTACTACGAAGCCGAGGCGACGTGGATGCCGCCACGCAGCTGGACTATTTTCTTGCCCACTTTATCGAGAGCTACGAGGCCGACCGCCATCATCAAACCGAGCCTCTCCCCGCCGCCAAGGTGCTGACGCCAAAAGAATGAACAAAAAAACGCCGAGCACAGCGCGCTGCCATGCTCGGCGTTTAAGTCGTTTATAGGTTACAGCTTAAAGCGGCTGATCTCTTGCTCGAGGCTATGAGAAAGCTCGGATAACGTCGCAGCTTGACGCGCGGCTTCATCGGCTTCAGTCGATAACTCATTAGACACATCGCGAATGCCCTCTGAGTTGCGGGTGATCTCCGAGGTCACGCTCGACTGCTCTTCCGCCGCCGAGGCAATTTGGGTGGCCATATCGCTAATTTGGCTCACCGCCGCAACAATTTGGCTCAGGCTTTCATGCGCAACGCTCGCCTCATCGACACTGGCATGTGCCCGTTGTTGGCTATTTTGCATCATAGTCACCGCTTTACCGGTCGCCTGCTGCAAGGTATCAATCATTTGCTGGATTTCGGTAGTCGAGGCATGGGTGCGTTGACTCAAAATACGCACCTCATCGGCCACCACCGCAAAGCCTCGGCCTTGCTCGCCCGCACGCGCCGCTTCGATCGCGGCATTCAACGCCAACAAGTTCGTTTGTTCGGCCACACTCTGAATGGTCGATAAGATACTCGTGATGCTGTGCGCGTGTTGATCCAACTCACCAATCACACCGGTGGCCGCCTCGACGTCATGGGCCAACTCGGTGATAGCGTGTTTGCTTTTCTCTACCTGCTGGCCACCATCGTTGGCGACGCTTTCGGTCTCTTGGGCGGTCCGCGCAGTATTATCCGCATTACCGGCAATATCTTGGGTCGCCGAGGCCATTTCATGGATAGCGGTCGCCACCATATTGATTTCATCTTGCTGATGACCAATACGGGTGGAACGCTCTTCCGCTTGCGCCGCGGTCAGCTCGGCTTGTTGCTTGAGCGAGCCAGACAGCTGGCGCAAATGCGACACCATGGCGTGCATGTTGCCGACAAAGCGGTTGAAGTTATTGGCCAGTTTACCAATTTCATCATTGCTGTGTGGCTCAAGGCGCTGGGTTAAGTCCCCTTCACCGGAAGCAATTTCTTCTAGCGCGGCGGACACATTGAGCAAGTCACGGAACAACACGTGCATCAACCAAGTCACGGCACCGGCCACCAACAAGGTGATAACGAGGGCTGTCAGTATAAGATCGAACAAGGCATCATCCTGGCTGGCGTATTCGGTGCGCTTATCCAGTTCAATCGCCAGCACCCAATCGGTGTTAGGAACCGAGGCAAAATAAAACAGTTTATCAACGCCATCGACAGGCAATTCTACTAGCGATTGCTGTGCCAACGCCTGACGTACGCGGTTTTCATTCAGCTCAGGAGACAGGCTGCGATACGGCTTTAGCAAGCGTGCTTTGTCTTTGTGGGCGAGAAAAGTGCCATCGGCGCCTAACAACATCGCGTTCGCATTTTTGCCCACTTTCAATTGGGTCACATCGCGGATCAACTGGTCAATCAACACATCTGCGCCCACTACACCGATCAATTCGCCATTACGACGCACCGGCTCGGCCAAGGTCACCAGCATCGCACCGGTAATCGCATCACTGTAGGCGGTGGTAATCATCGGGCTACCTGCACTCACGGCTTGCTTGTACCACGGGCGGAGGCGAGGGTCATAATCATCGCGGTTGCGCTCTGGGCGCGAGCGATACATGGCACCTTTAGGGGTGCCAAAGTAGATATCGTCAAACCCACCGGCCTCGCGCGCTTGCTGTAAATAGCTCACACGATGGCTACTGCTGGTGTAATCGGTAAAGGCGCTGGTGATATCAGCACGGATTTGCACCCAACCGCTGATCGATTCAGTCGCCGCATCGGCGATACCACTGACGCGGCTATAGATGCTCGACTGGGTTTGGGCTTGAATCTGGCTTACCGCAAGCCAGGTGAGAAAGGCGGCCATCAGCAATACAGCAGATAAGCATGCCCCAATTAATTTTTGTTTTAGTGATAACTGCATGGGAACGGCTCTCAAAGCAACGACAGGTTAATTCCAAACTCCCCGATAACCGAGGTAGCAATAGTGAACAGCCGTCACCCCGTCCCTAGGGTACCGCGAGCCCATCCAGTGCATCGCGGGTTCACAGCGCCGGATAGTTTTTATCCGACATGGCAAGCGCGCGCTAATGTAACAGCGCGCAAGAAAGATTGCTATTTTTTAGACAAAAAACAGTCAACTAGAGAAGAGTTAGAATCAAGATCACATAAACCAATCATCGCTTATGATATGCAGTTTGTTGTAAATAACACAAAAGCAAGCATCTGAGGATTGGGGATTCCTCGCAAGACCGACAGAAACGCGGCCTATTGGCGGACCTCAATAATAACTCGGCTATCTGCATATGAATCAATCAGCGCACCTATCTTTTTCGTATTCTCTGAGTCGAGAAACGCATCCCATTCATCCAGAATCAAGTGGCCCGAGCTATTTTCCAGTAACCACTGAATACTCTTGGCGGAGTACATACCATCAGACAGTATTGCTGAATCATCCCAAGGCCACAGTAAGCGCTTAGACGGGTTGAAGTAGAGATAATCATTTTTGGCGCAGAGGTGCCTTAAGAAAGAAGTTTTTCCAGATCCGTTTTCTCCAACAACGCGAAAACGGCCCTCCTGCGCTTGAGCAAGGTTCACGGTATCAACGCTCTCGTTATCTTTAAGGATCGCGATATTCCATTGTGGCTGGTAAAGCGGCTTATTTTTCGAAAAACACGTCATCACCGACAGCTGGCCTTTGATAGACGGAAAAGAGATTAACAAGCTAACAATATCCGACGCAGAATTTAAAAGATGATAAATGCGTGTGAGGTTAACAATCGACGCCACCTTTACCTCCATCGGGACACTGCTAGACGTAAAAATGAACAGTAATACACAGGAAGTTGGCGCAAGCGCGAGCAAGGAAGAAACCAACAATGCCTTATACCTAAACACAGCCTCTTTGATTCTCAGCCCTAAGTATTTCGCTTTCCCTTCCTCGAACCGCGTTTGATAAGCCAATGCATTCACCGACGAACCAAAATGTACATTGTCATGGATAGTCGATAACGTTGACGTCAGTGATGAACCCGCTTTATGGGTGGTGACGGCGTTATTTTCCAGATGCGAGGAAATGAGTTTATTGAACCCCAAGATAAGCAGCACACTGATCATAACGCTGACAAAAAAACGCCAATCAATAAAAGCGGTGATCATTAGCAGACTCAGGAAGAAGTTGAGCCCAGACGACATCCCCCAAAAGGCATAGCCAATAAAGTCAGAAATCGCACTCTTTCCCTGAGAAACGTACACGCCCAGCGTATGGTCGACTGTGCGACTGTCAGTGCAAGATTGATAGCGTTTAGTCGCGGATTGCCAAAATCGACTCAGTGATTCACACAACCACTTTTCTTTATACACATCAGAAAAGTAGCCGATTATATAGGGAAGAATCATCGCGACAATGTAGAGGAATACCCAGAGCTTCAATGCTTCATAATGTTGATTAATTTCAAGAATATAGCCTGAAACCATCACAGAGGCGAAAATAGAAAAAGCAATCGATGACTGGTGAAGCAGCACAAATAGAAACGTATAGAGCGTGTTTTTATTCGATACACCACGGCATATCTCTCTCACGCTTAGAAAAGAAATCACTCACCACTCCTTGGCTCTACTTAAGGAAAAACGGGGAGTCTTCATCCTTTATCCACCCCGCAGCAGATTCTCTACGTGATTAGCGATTAAGCAATAAATTCAGTAAGATAATGTGCATCCAAGCATGTTTTTTTATACATACTGCCCGGCTACCCAGCCGGAACTCCAAGCCCATTGGAAGTTATAGCCGCCGAGCCAGCCGGTGACATCAAGCACTTCACCGATAAAATACAGCCCGGAAATATCTCGCGCTTCAAGAGTTTTAGAGGAAATTGCGTGGGTATCCACCCCACCAAGCGTCACTTCTGCGGTGCGGTAACCTTCAGTGCCATTTGGGGCAATGGACCACTGGTGAAAGTAGTAATGAAGCTGATCGAGCTGCTTGTCATCGAGCTGCTTGAGCGGTTTATCCGGCAAGCTATCGCGCGCAATCAAGACCTCGACCAAGCGTTTGGGGAATAGGCGAGACAGTGAGGTTTTTAAGGTTTGGTTGGGGTGCTTATCACGCATCGCCACCAGCACGTCTTTTAGCGACTCACTGGGGAGTAAATCGATGGTGACCGCTTCGCCCGGCTGCCAAAACGAGGAGGTTTGCAACACCGCCGGTCCCGATAAGCCGCGGTGGGTAAAGAGCAGGTTCTCGCTAAAGCAAACGCCAGACTCGGTGGTGATCGAACATGGCACCGACACCCCGGAAATATCGGCAAAGCGCGTTTTGTCCTCTTGGTGCAAGGTATACGGCACCAAGGCGGCGCGAGTGGGCAGCACTTTTAGACCAAATTGCTCGGCAAGCTGGTAACCAAAGGGGGTGGCACCAAGCTTGGGCATGGAAAGGCCGCCCGTGGCGACTACCAAAGACTGGCAGCGTACCGGCTCACCATTGAGTTTGAGGCGAAAGCCAGCTTCTTCTTGCTCGATATCATGCACTTCACAGCGATAGCGTTGATTGATGGTGGCTTGGTCGCATTCGGCCAAAAGTAGGTTAACGATATCTTTGGCGCTGTCATCACAAAACAACTGGCCATGGTCACGCTCGTGATAGGCCACGCCATGGGTCGCCACCAGGCCAATAAAGTCCCATTGGCTGTATTGCGCCAATGCGGATTTGACGAAGTGCGGGTTCTCACACAGGAAATTATTGGCGGTGACGTCATAGTTGGTGAAATTGCAGCGCCCGCCGCCCGAGATCAGGATCTTGCGACCCGGCTTTTTGGCATGGTCCACCACCAAAACGCGGCGGCCACGTTGGCCGGCTTGTGCCGCACACATCAATCCGGCGGCACCGGCACCAATCACAATTACATCATACTCAGTCACACGCTTACCTGTTTATTCTCTGCTCACCCTGTGGGAGCGGCATTGTAGCAGCCCGCACGTGAGCGGCAAGCGCGATTTAACGCGCCTGTGCATCTGGCGGTGGCCTCATAGCAGCAGCACCTTGCTCTAGCATATTCGGATCCATATGCAGCGTGCGGGTAGGAAGAGCAATATCCGCACCATGCTGATGAATAATTTCAATCACTTTTAATAACACGTCTTGTTTTACCTGATGGTAACGCTGCCAGTTGACCGTTTTGGTGAAGGTGTAAATAAAGAAATCAAGTGAATGCGGGCCAAAACTGTTGAAGTTCACAATCAAGGTTTGCCGCGTTTCAATATCTGCATGCGCTTCTAACATCGCATACACATCATCAATTACCGTACTGATTTTATCGGCGTCTTGATAACGCAGCCCAATGGTTTCGTAAATCCGACGGTTCAGCATCCGCGAGGGGTTTTCCACCACTACGTTACTGAATACCGAGTTGGGCACGTATAAAGGGCGCAAATCAAAGGTGCGCACTACCGTCATGCGAATACCAATTTTTTCCACCGTGCCCTCAATGTTGCGATCGGGGGAGCGCACCCAGTCGCCCACTTTAAATGGCCGATCAAAGTAGATCATCACCCCACCGAAGAAGTTGGAGAGCAAATCTTTGGCGGCAAGACCGACAATTAAGCCCCCCACACCACCAACCGTGAGTAACCCGGAGACACTGACACCCAGGCTTTGTAGCAGCGTAATCACGCCAATGCAGACGGCGAGTGCGCGTAAGACGTTACCAATGGCGTTAATCGTGGTGTGATCACGGCGCCCTTCGTCAAATAACAGCTGCTCACCACTGTTGACCACTCGGAGCAAAAACCAGATCAATAAGAACACGACCAGCAGCTCTCTGATCACACTCACCCAGCTTAAATTCAAGTGACCTGCGGTATTATCAAGAAAAATTTCTAGCGCATGAAACGCAGGCCAGCCCCAGATTAAGAGGGAAAATGGCGTATCAATCGCGGGCCACAACACATCATCCCAACGTGTTTGCGTGCGCTCTGCCAGTGCCTTTAAGCGCCCCATCAACACACGCCATATCGCCCAGACGACGGCTCCAAGCCCCATCAAAATGACAATATCTGAGATCCAGTCCCACGCGGCGGCTTGATAGAGTGACTGCCACCATTGGATTAGGCTTTGCATGCTTCCCTCACGATTACGGTGTCTAGGCGTTTATGCTTGTCAGACTAACAAAAAAAATGCTGACCAAGGTCAGCATTTTGTCTAAAGGATGGTTATCCGTTTACCAGCCCGCAAAAGCGACAAGAAAAAAGGTCGCGAGTAAGGCACCGGACAGGGCAACATTAAGCGTGAACAGATGACGCACCTTATTGCATTTACCCACAAATGCCGCATCGTGATGATGAAGGTACTCTTGGCTGCGAATATATTGGTATAAACGTTTTTGTCGCGAGATATCGCCTTGGGGCGATAAAGTGAAGAAGTTGCTCTCACGACGACAGATTTGCTGGTAAAGCAACGGGTTGGCATCACGTAACATCACCACCAATGCCCGCAATGACGATACATAGCGTGCGATATTTATCACTGTCACTGTGAACACAGCCACAATTAGGATATCACCGTTCATAATCCTCTCCCTTCACTACACTGGATGGCGCTTCAGAGGGAGAGGTTACGTAATTACTGCCCCGCTGAGCTGTCCATCACTGACGTTGATTCTTCAACTGCCATGGATGCCAAGTCTTTGTCGATAAAGAACAGAGCCTTGCCATCTTCGCCGACTAACTCGATCTTATCGAGTACGCCTTTAAACAACTTCTCTTCTTCGTGTTGCTCCGCGACATACCACTGCAAGAAGTTAAAGGTAGAGTAGTCTTGCGTGGTAAACGCGGCATGCGCCAAGCTGTTAATTTTTTCCGTGATTAAGCGCTCATGCTGATACGTTTCGCGAAACACCTCACCTAACGAGGAAAATTCGTGACGCGGTGCATCAATCGACCCCAAGATAGGCATGGCCCCTGTCTCACTCACATACGTAAACAGGCGCTGCATATGCTGCATTTCTTCCTGTGCGTGCTTATGTAAGAATTTTGCCGCGCCTTCGAAACCCTGATCCTCACACCAAGCGCTCATTTGTAAGTATAGGTTTGATGAGAAAAACTCCAAATTGATCTGCTCATTGAGCCTGTCAACCATGGCAGGTGCTAGCATATAAAACGTCCTCTTTATTGGGGGTTAGCTGCCATTCTGACCAGCAGCACGTCGGTTTTCAAGCGGATTACGCCGGTAATGTCCTGCGTGACCGATTCTTATATCGAATTTATGACCCGCCTCATTGTCGAATTCTTAATCGGAATGCGATCACAGTGACGGATTTTGCCTCTCAAGCTGGTTAAACTGCGTTTACAACCTCGCATAAAAAGGATAACTCTATGTCATACAAGCATATTTTGGTTGCGGTTGATTTGTCAGATGACAGTGAAAGACTGTTGAAGAAAGCTGACGCACTTGCCTTCGCCTTGGGCGCACAACTGTCGTTGGTTCATATTGACGTCAATTATGCCGAGCTTTATACCGGGCTGATTGATATTAACTTAGTCGAATCACGTAACCGAGTGATTGAAGAAGCCCAGCAAAAACTCAATCAACTGGCCAGCGACGCACAAAGCACGGTCACACACACCTTGGTCAGTAGCGGTGATTTAGCGGAAGAGATCACCGAGTCGATTCAAAACATGGGGATTGATTTGGTGGTCGTCGGCCATCATCAAGATTTCTGGAGCTCGTTGTTGTCGTCAACTAAACAGCTGCTGAATAAAACGCCCGTTGATCTTTTGATGGTGCCCATCCGCGACTAAACCCTCTTCGCTAATCACTATCGACAGAAGGCGGGTCATTCTGCCTTCTGCGCTTTTAACCATACGCTGACTGGGAACCGATTGCGTCCTAGAAGCGAAACGGTACACTGCCCTTTTACTCTCTTTATCGAAGGAACCGAGTTATGGGGTATCTTAGCGGCGTGACACTGCTGTGGGCCTTTTCGTTTAGCTTAATTGGCGTATATCTAGCCGGCCAAGTCGACAGCTACTTTTCTGTATTAATGCGTATCGTGCTGGCAGGACTGGTGTTTTTACCTTTCTTACGTCCTCGCCAAGTGCGCCCGGCGTTTGCCGCCAAATTGATGTTAGTCGGCGCGTTTCAGCTTGGCATCATGTACTGTTTCTTCTATCAGTCCTTCTTATTCTTATCGGTACCAGAAGTGCTGTTGTTTACCGTTTTTACTCCGCTTTATGTCACCTTAATTTACGATGCGTTGAAAAGGCAGTTCAGCGCTTGGTACCTGCTCACCGCGGCCATCGCGGTGCTTGGCGCCGTAGTGATCCGCTATGCCACTGTCAATCCGGACTTTCTGGTTGGTTTTTTAGTGGTACAAGGTGCAAATTTGTGCTTTGCGATTGGGCAGGTTGGTTACAAATACTTGATTGAGAAAGAGCAAACTCAGCTACCTCAGCATGCGGTATTCGGTTGGTTTTATCTTGGCGCCTTAGTGGTGGGCGTGCTAGCTTTCGCCTTGCTCGGAAACAGTGACAATCTGCCTTCTACGCCAACCCAGTGGGGAGTGTTGATTTATCTAGGCACTATCGCGTCAGGGCTGGGCTATTTCTTTTGGAATAAGGGTGCAACCCTGGTCAATGCTGGGGCGCTCGCAGTGATGAACAACGCGCTGATCCCAGCCGGCATTGTGGTGAACGTGCTGATTTGGAACCGCGACGCGGATATTTTGCCGTTACTCAGCGGCGGGGTCCTGATTTTAGCCGCGCTGTGGTTTAACCAAACCTGGGTCAAGCGCCGCGTCGACGCCCAACGGAATGCCGCCCAACGGAATGCCGCCCCAAAGCCTCAGTAACCCGAACGTAAAACAGGCAGGGAAACCCCTGCCTGTTTATTTACCCGAGAGCCAACCCTAATCAGATAAAGGCAAACGCGTCTGAGTAGAGATGATCACGACTCACGCCGCGCTCTTTGCAGAACATATCACGTGCCACGCCTGCCATTTCAAAGCGCCCGGCAATATAGATATCGTACGCGCCGAGGCTAACAAAATCTTCCATCACCGCTTCTAATACATTCCCTACTTTGCCTCGCCATTCGCCTTCCGCCTGTTCAACCACAGGCATAAAGGTAATATTGCGATGCGATTCAGACAGTGCTTGCAGCTCGTCATGCGCGTAAAGCTGGCACGGGTTGCGTGCCCCCCAATAAATAAAGATCGGAGACTGTATTCCTTGATTAATACAGTGATCGACCATGCTGCGAACATACGAAAAACCGGTTCCGCCGGCAATCAACAGCAAGGGACGCTCACTCTCACGCAACCAGGCATCGCCGGCCGGTTCGGTGATTTCAAAGCTCGCTTCACCGCTTTCTAGCACGGCTTTGGCTTTTTCAACCACTTCCAGCGCGAACGGATTTTCATCGGCGGCGCCCACATGGAGCTCGAGCTCACCGCCGTCTTGACGACATGGACTACTCGCCAGTGAAAACGGGCGTTTATCTTTTTCGCCCATTACCGCCATCACATATTGCCCAGGGTGATAGCTCACCGCCTGCTGAGGCTTTAGGACAATGCGGTAAGTGTGACACGCCAGCGACTCAACGGCGGTCACTTCACATAGTATCGACATTCTGTTCCTCTGTTCGTTTTGCTACAGCCGTTGAGGTTATGAGAGGCGGTATCACTACCGCCTCAGGCTGTGTTTTTATCATTAACGGTGAATGCTAGCGCATACCAACCGGATTAGTCTAAGATCCCTAATTCGTCCCATATCGCATCGACACGTGCGACCACATCCGGGTCTTTCGCGATCGGTGTGCCCCACTCGCGAGCGGTTTCTCCTTGCCATTTATTGGTGGCATCGAGCCCCATTTTCGAGCCAACGCCAACCACTGGCGACGCAAAGTCGAGCGAATCAATCGGTGTATTTTCCACCATCACGGTGTCGCGCGCGGGATCCATGCGAGTGGTGATTGCCCAAATAACATCATTCCAGTCACGCGCATTCACATCGTCGTCACACACTATCACAAACTTGGTGTACATAAACTGACGCAAGAAAGACCACACGCCCATCATCACGCGTTTCGCATGCCCTGGGTATTGTTTTTTCATGGTGACCACCGCCATCCGGTACGAGCAACCCTCCGGAGGCAAATAAAAGTCGACAATTTCTGGGAACTGCTTTTGCAAAATGGGCACAAACACTTCGTTCAGGGCCACACCCAGTACGGCAGGCTCATCCGGTGGCCGCCCCGTGTAGGTGCTGTGATAAATCGGCTTTTTGCGCATGGTCAGATGTGTCACAGTGAATACATGGTGACGCTCTACTTCGTTGTAATAGCCAGTATGATCGCCATAAGGCCCTTCGTCAGCATATTCGTTCGGATCGATATACCCTTCCATCACAATCTCGGCACTCGCCGGCACATCCAAATCGTTACTGATGCTCTTTGCCACCTCGGTTTTACTGCCGCGCAACAGCCCTGCAAAGGCATATTCAGATAGGGTATCGGGCACGGGGGTGACGGCGCCGAGAATGGTGGCCGGATCCGCGCCATAAGCAACGCTGATAGGAAAAGGTTCACCCGGATGGGTTTGCATCCAGTCATGCAAATCAAGTGCGCCACCGCGGTGTGCGAGCCAACGCATAATCACTTTGTTTTTGCCGATTTTTTGCTGACGATAAATACCAAGGTTTTGGCGCTTTTTATTCGGCCCGCGCGTAATGGTCAGCCCCCACGTCAGCAATGGCGCCACATCGCCCGGCCAGCAGCGCATCACTGGGATTTTATCCAAATCAACGTCATCGCCGCTAAGCACAACTTCTTGGCAACGCGGACGACGGACTGTCTTGGCGGGCATATTTAACACCTGACGAAACACAGGCAGCTTGTCGAGCGCATCGCGAAACCCTTTAGGGGGCTCAGGCTCTTTTAAGTAGGCCAGCAGTTTGCCGACTTCACGTAGCTCAAGCACATCGTGTCGGCCCATACCGAGCGCCACACGCTTAGGGGTGCCAAACAGATTCGCTAATACCGGCATGTCATACCCGATGGGATTTTCAAACAGAAGGGCCGGCCCGCCTGCTCTTAGGGTGCGGTCGCATATCTCAGTGATCTCTTGGTCAGGATCCACTGGCTGCGTAATGCGTTTAAGCTCACCTTGGGCCTCAAGGTAATCAATAAAATCGCGCAGATCGGAAAGTTTCATATCAGGCTCAATGAGTTAATGGACGCCTCTATGATACCAAGTAAACCGGTATCCGGATCGGTAAAGGGTCGACATTAGCGCGACGACAACGCAGATGCAATGTGCTGGCGGCCAAGGGGGCCAAGCTCGTCACCTAATCCACTTAACCACTCATCTTTTCCAGCTTCGACCAATAATTGTGCCACCTGCTGCCCTTGGCGTAATGATAACTGAGACATCAAAAAGTCAGCGACTGGCGCGGGTAATGGAGAAAGATTCGCCAGTTGTCGAATCGCGGGGCCACGCAGAGATGGGTTATCTGCGGCGGCCATCATTTGTTGCAACGCAAACCCATCATTAGCTCGTTGACGCAAAGCATGCAGTGCATTGAGGCTGTATTGATCGGTACCGCGCCGCCAAAGACGATCATACAGTGCCGGCCGGTCCGTCGCTTGTGCAAGTGCGGCCAAAATCGCGTTATCTGGTAGCCACATTAAGGTAGGATCAGTGAGGTATTGTTCGACCAAATAGGCTAAGCCATCGCTGTCATACTCATCAATCATCGCAACCAATGCATCACGGCGTTGTCGATAACCCGGCTGAGATGGCTTAATCCAGTCAGCAATCACCAATTGGCGATAACTGAGTAACATGCCTAACTCTTGGGTCAGTTGTTGCTCTCGATAACGGTTTAACTGTTGGCGTGCTGCTGCCGCGTAATGGAAGGCAGGGGTCGTGACCCAATAGCCGTCTTGCTGGTGACGTAACAAAAAATGGGGTTGTTGCTGACTCAATTCAGCCAGATAACGTCGCCAATGATCGTTGTTCAGTGGCAAGGGTGAAGAGAGTAAACGGTAGAGTGTCGCTTCACGTGTGAGCGGCGGAAGCTGACGAATATGCGCTTTGAGCGCAGCGACATCGTCTTTCGCGAGCAGAGTAGACATGGTACGCATGGCTTTAGCCGTGTTCGCGTTATCTAACACCTGTTCAATAAAGGTTTGGGTGACGATCTGACCATCCGCGGCTGGCGCATTAGCCGCCAAGGCCGCCGGGCTCGATAAGCTCATGATCCCAAGCCCTATAGCCAACAGTATCGTACAGTAACGTCTTGCCATCCGTTGCAATCCTATGCCCAGTGTCACGCGTTCGGCGCCACCTTTCCTTGGTCACGTCTATTGTGCGAGCTGGGCCTTGGGTGAGCAATAAAAAAGCACTGCGAATGCGCAGTGCTTAACACTATTGCGTTAGCCGTTACGAGTTTTGTCGCCGCATGGCATCAAAGAACTCATTATTGGTTTTGGACATCGCCAATTTACCAATCAAGAACTCCATCCCTTCAAACTCGCCCATTGGATGCATGATCTTTCTTAAAATCCACATCTTTTGCAGTTCATCGGGTTTGGTAAGTAGCTCTTCACGGCGGGTGCCTGAGCGGGTGAAGTCAATGGCAGGGAAAACACGTTTTTCCGCAATCTTACGCGAAAGGTGCAGTTCCATGTTACCTGTCCCTTTAAATTCTTCGTAGATCACTTCATCCATCTTCGATCCCGTATCCACCAGCGCGGTAGCAATGATAGTCAGGCTCCCGCCTTCTTCCACATTACGCGCCGCACCAAAGAAACGCTTAGGACGATGGAGAGCATTGGCATCCACACCACCGGTCAATACTTTGCCCGATGATGGCACAACCGTGTTGTAAGCGCGGGCTAAACGCGTGATCGAATCCAACAAGATCACCACGTCTTTTTTATGTTCAACCAGACGTTTTGCCTTCTCAATCACCATTTCGGCAACTTGCACGTGTCGGTTAGCTGGCTCATCAAAGGTCGAGGCAACCACTTCCCCTTTAACCAGACGCTGCATCTCGGTCACTTCTTCCGGACGCTCGTCAATCAAAAGCACCATCAGTTCGCAATCAGGGTGGTTAAACGCAATGCTTTGAGCAATATTTTGCAGCAACATGGTTTTACCCGCTTTCGGCGGTGCCACAATCAAACCACGTTGGCCTTTACCGATAGGCGAAGCCAAGTCGAGGACACGGGCGGTGATGTCTTCGGTAGAGCCGTTACCGCGCTCCATCACCATCCGCTCGCTCGCGTGTAATGGGGTTAAGTTTTCGAAAAGGATTTTACTGCGGGCATTGTCGGGTTTGTCGCTGTTAACTTGGTTAACTTTTAGTAGCGCGAAGTAGCGCTCGCCGTCTTTCGGCGGCCGAATTTTACCCGCGATGGTATCGCCTGTGCGCAGGTTAAAGCGCCGGATTTGGCTGGGCGAGACATAAATATCATCAGGGCCGGCCAAATACGAGCTGTCTGCGCTGCGCAAGAAGCCAAACCCGTCTTGAAGAATTTCCAGCGCGCCATTGCCAAAAATATCTTCACCGCTTTTTGCGTGCTGTTTGAGGATCGAAAAAATAATGTCCTGCTTACGCAAGCGAGCCAGGTTTTCAAGTCCCATGCTTTCGCCAAGCGCAACCAGCGTCGAGACGGGTTGAGTCTTCAGTTCGGTAAGATTCATAGTGGTGAGTGTCTTGTTTGTCAAAGTTGAGGTCTGAAATTAGTTAGCGTGTCGAGACCAGTGGCATGTTCGAGAGATGAACAGAAGTACAAATTCCGTGCAATAAGGTAGCACCTAAATGGGGTATCGTCTAGTTGACAGAAAAACAACCGCCGCTGTGAGGCAGCGACGGTTACTTTAACATTACAGGTTAGCGTCAAGAAACTCTTTCAGTTGAGTTTTTGACACAGCACCAACTTTAGTTGCTGCCACGCTGCCATCTTTAAAGAGTAGCAGTGTTGGGATACCACGGATGCCGAACTTAGGCGGAGTACCTGCGTTCTGGTCAATGTTCAGTTTTCCGATGGTGACTTTACCTGCATACTCCTCGGCGATTTCGTCCAAAATCGGTGCAATCATTTTACATGGACCACACCATTCTGCCCAAAAATCAACCAAAACAGGTCCTGCAGCTTTTAGAACGTCTGCCTCAAAGCTGTCGTCGGTTAGCTGCATAATTTTGTCGCTCATCTTTTACTCCAATACATGTTTTAGTTACTGGCTAAATTGCGACCAGTAAATTATGGGACTATTTGACTGGATTCGCTTCCGTATTGCAAGCCTAAGCTGATATTCTATCCGGATGAAAATGACGCATATCACAGAGCAGAAATTTGCCGAGCTCGGCTTGCACGCCGATGTTCTTAAAGGCTTGGATGCCAAGGGGTTTACTGAATGTACTCCTATCCAGGCATTGGCATTGCCGGTCCTGCTCACCGGCCAAGACATTGCAGGGCAGGCGCAAACAGGGACAGGAAAGACCCTGGCGTTCCTCGCTGCGACGTTTCATCACCTCCTCACGACCGATGTCCCCGCATCGCGTAAACAAAATCAACCGCGGGCCATCATATTAGCTCCTACGCGTGAGTTGGCGATTCAGATCTATAACGATGCTGAACCGCTTTTGGCGAATACCTCAATCACCGCCGGTCTCGCGTATGGTGGTGAAGGTTACGATAAACAGCAACAAACGTTGGAACAAGGGGTTGATATATTAATCGGCACCTGTGGTCGTATCATCGACTTCCACAAAAAGAAAATTATCGACTTGCACAGCATTCAGGCAGTGGTGCTGGATGAAGCCGACCGTATGTTTGATTTGGGCTTTATCAAAGACATTCGCTTTTTGTTTAACCGTATGCCGGCCCCCAACCAGCGCTTAAACATGCTGTTTTCGGCGACCTTGTCCTATCGTGTACAAGAGCTGGCCTTTGAACACATGACTAACCCTGAACACGTGGTAGTGGAGCCAGAGCAAATTACTGGCCATCGCATCAAAGAAGAGTTGTTCCAGCCATCCAACAAAGAAAAAATGCCGCTGCTACAAACGCTCATTGAAGAAGAGTGGCCCGAGCGCGCCATCATCTTTGCCAATACCAAGCATCGCTGCGAATCCATTTGGGCCCATTTAGCCGCCGATAATCATCGCGTAGGTCTGCTCACTGGCGACGTCCCTCAGAAAAAGCGGGTTAAAATTTTAGAGCAGTTTACTAACGGCGAACTGGACCTGCTCGTTGCCACCGATGTGGCAGCACGTGGATTACATATTCCTTTGGTTACCCACGTTTTTAACTATGACCTTCCCGATGATGCGCAAGACTATGTCCATCGCATTGGCCGTACAGGACGAGCCGGCGCCAGTGGCAGCTCAATTAGCTTTGCCTGTGAAGAGTACGCGATAAACTTACCGGCGATTGAAGAGTACATTGAGCACAGTATTCCGGTCAGCGAATTTGATCGTAACGCGCTATTGAAGGATCTGCCGCCGCCAAAGAAAATGGCTAAACGCCCGAATACGCAGCGTCGTAGTAACAACAAGAGCGGCAGCAGCAATAATAAAGGCAGCAGCAACAACCGCAACCGGCAGCGCCGCCGTCCACAAAAGTCGGCATAACAGAAAAGAAACATAGGTCAGAGCGCATCATGAGTGGTCACGGAAATACAACATCAACACCGACGCTGTACGCCGCGATTGATTTAGGCTCCAACAGCTTTCATATGCTGGTGGTGCGCCAAGTGGCCGGCAGTGTTCAAACCCTTGCCAAAATAAAGCGAAAAGTACGTCTCGCCGCTGGGATGGATAACCAACAACAGCTCAGCGATGAAGCCATGCAACGCGGCTGGGATTGTTTGGCTCTGTTCGCCGAACGCTTGCAAGACTTTAACACGGACAATATTCGCGTGGTCGCGACCGCTGCGCTGCGCCGTGCCAGTAACGCTGATGCCTTTTTAGCCAAGGCAAATACTTTACTGGGTTACCCTATCGAGATTATCTCGGGCGAAGAAGAAGCGCGCACCATTTACCAAGGGGTGGCGCACACCTCAGGTGGCCCGGGTAAACGCTTGGTCGTCGATATTGGCGGGGCTAGCACCGAGCTGATTATCGGTGAGCAGTTTGAACCGACCTTGTTACAAAGCCTTAATATGGGATGTGTGACTTTTTTAGAAGACTACTTTGCCGATCGCGTCCTCAACCAAGCCGCTTTTGAGAAAGCGATCGCCGGTGCGAAAGCAGAGTTGACCCCATTGGTAGCTCAGTATCGCGAACTGGGGTGGGATTGTTGTGTTGGCGCCAGCGGCACGGTACAAGCGCTGCAAGAAATTATGGTGACCCAAGGGATGGATGAAGTGATCACCTTGGAAAAGCTTCACCGACTGCGCGATCAAGCGATTGCCTGCGGGCAAATGGACGCACTGGATATTGAGGGGTTAACGCTCGAGCGCGCCTTGGTTTTTCCAAGTGGTCTGTCCATCTTGATTGCCATTTTTGAGTGTTTAGAGGTTACTCGCATGACCCTCGCCGGCGGGGCGCTACGTGAAGGCTTGGTGTACGAAATGATGACCGCGATGCGTCACAGTGATATTCGTGCGCGCACCATAGCTAGCATCCAATCCCGTTATCAGCTTGATGAGGACCACGGGATCAATGTGGCTGCGACCGCACTTGAATTACTTCATCAATGTCCCGCGTCATGGATTCCAGAGCCGGAAGCCGGTAGCCTGCTCCATGCGGCAGCCTGCGTGCACGAAATTGGGTTGAGCATTGGCTTTAAACATGATGGCGACCATGCCGCATATTTAATTACTCATCTCGATTTACCTGGCTTTACCCGTGCACAAAAACAACTGGTTGCCACCTTGTTACGCTATTACCGTGAACAACTGGTATGCATTGATGGCCAACATGCCTTGTCCACCACCAGTGCCAACCGTCTCCTCCGACTACTACGCGTAGCTGTGATTTTATGCCATCGTCGCGACAGTCGCGTTCGGCCAATGATCGGACTCAATGCTGACGGCGACGCACTCACTTTGGCGTTAGATACCACACTGCTTGACGCTAGCCCACTGTTACGCGCGGAACTAGAGCAAGAGGCGCTGCGTCAATCAAGCCTTGGACAGCCACTCGTCGTGCACGCTCAAGACGCTCACGCTCTATCGCACACACACCTTTAGCAAAACAAAAGGCCCACACCTTGATGGTGTGAGCCTTTTTATCCTTGGCGCTGTCAATCAGCTCAGCGGGCAATTAAGCCGCTGCAATCCCACTATGACGCAATAACGCCTCAGGGCTTGGCTCGCGACCTCTAAAGCGAACAAACAAGTCTTTCGGTGCTTCACTGCCCCCGCGGCTAAGAATATGGTTTAAGAAGTCTTCACCGGTGTCACGGTTAAAGATCCCATCCTCTTCAAAACGCGAATAGGCATCACTCGAGAGTACTTCAGCCCATTTATAGCTGTAATAACCTGCACTATATCCGCCCGCAAAGATATGCCCAAAAGCATGCGGAAAGCGGTTCCATTCAGGCGTCGGCACCACTGAGACTTGCTCACGCACCGCATTTAGCGTTTCCATGATCCGCGGGCCCACATCCGGATCAAACTCGCTGAATAGACGGAAATCAAACAAACTAAACTCGAGCTGACGCAACATTCCCATGGCTGAGTTAAAGTTTTTCGCCGCGAGCATTTTTTCCAGCATGTCTTCAGGAAGCGCTTCTCCGGTTTGGTAATGCCCCGAAATAAAGCTCAGCGCCTCTTGCTCCCAGCACCAGTTTTCCAAAAACTGACTCGGCAACTCTACCGCATCCCAAGGCACACCATTAATGCCGGAGACATCAGCCACGTCGATTTGCGTCAGCATATGATGAATGCCATGACCAAATTCGTGGAACAGGGTGACCACTTCATCATGGGTAAACAACGCCGGATCGTCACCCACTGGCGGATTAAAGTTACAGGTTAAGTACGCCACCGGTGTTTGCAGTTCACCGTTCGCTTTGCGACGACGCACCCGGCATTCATCCATCCACGCGCCACCACGTTTATGCTCCCGCGCGTATAAGTCCAAATAGAAGCTGCCACGCAGCGTCCCTTGGCTGTCATGAATGTCATAAAAGCGCACACTTTCATGCCACGTGTCGATTCCTTTACGCTCGGTAATCGTCATACCGAACACACGTTTCATCACTTCGAACAAACCATTGAGCACTCGCGCTTCAGGGAAGTAAGGGCGGAGTGCCTCATCGGAGATGGTATAACGCGCTTGCTTGAGTTTCTCGCTGTAATACGGAATATCCCAAGGCTCAAGGGTATCGACGCCAAATTCTTGCTTGGCATACGCCTTCACTTCGGCAAACTCGCGTTCACCTTGAGGGCGGGCTTTGTCGACCAAATCATTCAAAAAGCCCATCACTTGGTCTGGTGTTTCTGCCATCTTGGTCGCCAACGACAGTTCGCTGTAGCTATTAAAGCCCAACAAACGTGCCAGTTCGTATTTTAAGCGCAACGACTCATTCATCAGCTCGGAATTATCCCACTGCCCCGCTTGCGGGCCGCGGTCAGAAGCACGCGTGGTAAAGGCTTCATACATTTGTTGACGTAGTGCACGATTATCGCAATACATCATCACAGGCAGGTACGAGGGGACATCCAGGGTAAATAAATAGCCTTGCTGCGATTTTGCCTCTGCTTGCGCTTTCGCCGCCTGGCGCGCGGACTCAGGCAAACCTGCGAGTTCACTCTCGTCAGAAATCAACTTGGTCCATCCCATGGTGGCATCAAGTATATTATTGCTAAATGAAGAGGAAAGCTCAGACAAACGCTTTTGAATGTCACCAAATCGGTGCTGCTGATCCACCGGCAAGGCAATGCCCGAGAGTTCAAAATCTTGCAGCGCATCGGTGATGGCTTTTTGCTGAGCAATCTCTAGGGTCTCAAATTCGGCGCTCTCTTTTATCGCTTTGTATGCTTGATACAAACCTTTGTGCTGCCCGCGCCATGTTGAATACTCAGATAATAACGATAAGCAGCTTTCATAGGCTTCACGTAATGGCTGGCTATTGACCACCGCATTCATATGGCTGACCGGTGACCAGATCCGGCCTAGCCGATCTTCGGCCTCAGTCACCGGTACGCAAACAGTGGTCCAGTTAGCTTGGTCAGTGCCTGCAGCGGCATCGACAGCTTGGCGACAGTCAGCAATAGCGGCTTCCACTGCCGGCTTAACATGCTCAGGCTTAATCGCCGAAAACGGAGGTAAATCCTCAAATTGAAGTAGCGGGTTGGACATAGTGCCTTCCTTTTTGCTGATAAGGTGCTCACGAAGCGAGCCCTAGGAATATATAAACAATACGGTGTATATGCCGTCTCGAGGGGGACTTTTCAATCCTTTGGACTCAAGCAAGTTGTATTGCGAGCGTTACAAAATGATTCTGAGACTGCTGCCTCACTGCCGGTTTGGTATGCTAATACTCAGAAGGTCAGAGTGGGTGGCTTTACAAGCGCCACCAAACAGGACAAGCTGACCTCGACATAAAAGCCAGTGGCACCCTGTGCCTATAAGATGGAGAAAGACATGGCGAAGCATTTCGACTATATCTGTATCGGTGGCGGTAGTGGCGGTATTGCCTCTGCCAACCGTGCCGCGATGCACGGTGCTAAAGTCGCCCTTATTGAAGCAAAACACCTAGGCGGCACCTGCGTCAACGTAGGGTGTGTGCCAAAAAAAGTGATGTGGCATGGCGCCCAAGTCGCAGAAGCGCTTAACCTCTACGCGTCAGACTACGGTTTTGATGTGGATGTGAAAGGCTTTAACTGGTCAACACTGGTTAATAACCGTGAAGCCTATATCGGCCGCATCCATAAGGCCTACGACAATGTTTTAGATAAAAACAACATCGATGTCATCCGTGGGTTTGCGCGCTTTGTCGACAACAACACGGTTGAGGTTGATGGTGAGCATTACACCGCCGATAACTTCTTAATTGCGGTCGGTGGCACGCCCACTGTTCCAACAATTCCGGGCGCTGAACTTGGCATCGATTCTGATGGCTTCTTTGCTCTCCCCGAGCAGCCTAAGCGGGTGGCTGTTGTCGGTGCCGGCTATATCGCGGTGGAGATTGCAGGCGTGTTACATGCGCTCGGCTCTGACACCCACTTGTTTGTGCGTAAAGACCGTCCACTACGGACATTCGATCCTATGGTGACAGATACCTTGGTCGAGGTAATGGAAAAAGAGGGGCCAACCCTTCATACCCAGCATGTTCCGGTTTCCGTTACCAAAGAGAACGATGGCAGCCTGACGCTATCATTTGAAAACGGCACCACCCACAATACAGACACCTTGATTTGGGCAATTGGCCGTCACCCCACCACAGATAAAATCAACCTGGGTGCGACGGATGTTCAAACCACGGCAGATGGCTACATCAAAGTCGACCCATACCAAACCACCAGCGTGCCACATATTCACTGTGTCGGCGATATCATGGATGGCGGCATTGAGCTCACCCCTGTTGCGGTGAAGGCGGGACGTTTATTATCAGAGCGCCTATTTAACGGCCAGACACATGCCAAAATGGACTATGAGTTGGTGCCAACCGTGGTATTTAGCCACCCGCCAATCGGCACCATTGGCTTGAATGAGCCAGAAGCACGCGCCAAGTATGGCGATGACAATATAAAAGTCTACACGTCCAGCTTTGCGGCCATGTACACCGCTGTTACTCAGCACCGTCAACCCTGCAAAATGAAGCTGGTGTGTGTTGGCGATGAAGAAAAAGTGGTGGGCCTGCACGGGATCGGCTTTACGGTCGACGAGATGATTCAAGGCTTTGCGGTGGCGATGAAAATGGGCGCCACTAAGGCAGACTTTGATAGCGTGGTTGCGATTCACCCAACCGGGTCAGAAGAATTTGTTACCATGCGCTAAGCAAATTCTTATTTACGATAAACCGCGCTTTCTGGTGCGGTTTATCGCTTTCAATTCGACCAAAAAGCGCAACTTTCCGCACTCTTTCGAAAATCACTTCTTCATACCTAAGCGCAATACTCCTTGTGCAATACTCCTTGAAAGACTTCCTTATGCAATCGCTCGCCAAGAGCTGATGTGATGACCCAGTCTCGGAAGAGATTCTTCATCTATAAAACGTGTTTCTGAACTTAGTCAGTGCAGTCACCCAGACGGGTAGTCTACTAAAGAGATACACCAGTTGGCTTAGCGATGTATATGAAAAGGATATTAAATCATGCATACCCTCTCTTATAATAACGCATGCTCTCTTAAGGATATTGACGTAAACAGACTACCTTTACAGCTTCAAGAGTTTATTCATTTAATTGGTATCGAAGAAGCATATAGGCTAGTACAATCCTACGGTGGCCGCGCAAAATACATACCTAAACACCCAGAGCGTTCATCGCTGTCTTTATTACTCAACGTCCAATCGCTTAAATCACTGAGTCAAGAAATGGGTGGGCTTACAATAGATATACCAGTCGTTGACCATATCGAAAGACAAATCAGAAACCAGCAAATTGCTCGCTATGTAAAGAAAGGAGAATCTCGCTCAGAAATTGCGAAGCGATTTAATATCGGCATTCGACAAGTGACAAATATAAAAAAAGAGCTCTCGCTATAAAAGAGGACCGCATATGCGGTCCTTTTTCTATTTAGAGGTTGATCTTTGCTTTGTACTTAAAATCACCTTCAGTTTGGCCATAATACACTAGTTTGTACGACGAAGAGCTAGCGTGCTCACCCATAGCAATAATGTACTGAACATCTTGATGTTGATAGTAAAAAAGACTCACACTTTTCTGCCCATTCCCAGAGGAGGCATGCAGCACAGCATGTCCCCCAAAGGTATAGTTGCCCGTTGCCTTACCTTTCCCATCAACTACGTCATTCAGACTTTGCTTCATGTTTGCGACACAGTTGGCTTCTAAATACTCAGCGAGATCACTCTCTGCTTCCGGTTGGCTAAAAGGACCACGTTGATCTTCATTACCAGATGAAGATTTTCCACTCAAGATATAGATTGACATAGAGATCTCTCCTTAACTGAGATAACTATTGTTCTGCCGTTTGAATAGACCAGGTATTATCCGGTTTCAACGTCGCAACCATGTCATAAACATTAGGCTCGAATTTAATTTCTACAGCATTGGTGATCTCTTCGATATCAAGAATCTCACCTTGTTGGTAATTACCAAAAACAATCCAATAAGTTGGGTGCGGTTCAAATTCCAGATGAAGATTAGGCTGTGCGGGTTTCACAAAGGTACCTGCATTACTCATACCGATACCGACAGCTGCCTGCTTCATAGGAACATTAGCGCTTTCGTCGATATAAAGTGAGCCAGCCTTTCCACTAAATGACGGATTACCAAACAGATAACCACCATTGTAATCTAACTCGATGGTATTGGATTTTTCTAAGTCAGCCGTCACTTCTTGACCGCCTTCAAAAATCACCCCAGGTTTAACTTCACCAGTGTCAGACCACACAAAGGAATAATCAATGTTCCATTTAAAGGTTTCATGAACAGCCGGATTAACAAACTTACTGAACCAAGCCAAAGAAAAAACATTTAAGGCTTTTTGATCAGGAACGGTTTGGAAAATGGCAACATTACCTTCATTTGCTGAGTTATTAATGAATTTAACGCTATATTGCTGAGACATAATATTTCTCCATTGATAACGAACACGGTATTGTGCTCAGGAGAAATAGTGCAATATTTTTAGAAAACGAATAACAGGGAATGCATTCACTAGGAATAAAAAGAGTCGCTGATAAGGCCACTCTTTTTAAGAAGCGAATAGTGATTGATGCTAAAAGCTTTTCATGATTAACACGTTAGCTGCGCACAGAAGCGGGCCAAGCCTTCTTTAAGACTCGCCAGTGCCGCCGTGGCTTGATCGGCTTCTCCTTGCTTGGCCGCTTGCTCTAGTGTCAACGCGTTCTGATACAGCTCTAGTGCGGCCAAATTACTGGCACTGCCTTTCATTTTATGCGCTTCACGGACTAAATCGGCGTAATTAGCCTCCGCTAACTGCCTTTCCATCATCGGAAGCTGTTGCTCGCTTTCTTCAACAAAAATACGGCAGGCTTCGTCAAGAAGCGCCGGACTGTCCATTAACCGACTTAACGCTTCTTCTTTATCCCAAACCGATAGGTCGGCCTTTCCTTGATTGACACTCATGTTGGATCCTTTGTACTGATAGACCTATGCGCCACATGGGCTTTTTGAATGCTTTGTAGTCATCTTGTTTCTAGCTGTTACTAAGGTTAACCAGCTGCGTTTACCCTGTTGAGATAGTGGTTAAACTCAGGTCCAATCATGCTCGCTTTTCCCCCAAATCATAACAACAGAAGTGAGTGCAAATCATGATGGATATGTTGCCTTGGCTAATCGTTTCCGGTCTGATTGTTTCAGTCATCACCGGACTATTAACCGTATTGATGGTAAAAGGTCTCGATTAAGTCTGAAAGACTCCATGGTACGCCATGGAGTTTTTGCTTGTCCGCTGTTTATATTGATTTAGGGTTTATCCGACTTAGCCTTCTTTCTGGCCTTTTTATCCGCTTTACCCTTTTTGTCTTTCTTGGCTGCTTTTTGTTTGGCTTTTTTAGCTTTTTTAGCTTTTTTAGCGGCGTGATCAGACGCTTTCTTCGCTTTCTTTTCTTCACCACTCACTAGCGAAATAGGACGACAGACGTAGCCTTTTTCACTCGCGACCCGCGCACATTTACTACAAGCCACGCGTGGCGGTGTGGTGATGATTGCCAAGGAGGATAGGTTAGCTTCAACCTCGCCTCGGCGCCATTTACATAAAGCTTTGGCCACTTACGCCTCCGCGCCTAACGCTGCGTTAATGTACATATCAAAACGGTTTTTCTTGGTGGTGATGGTCGAATGCGGTGGTCTATCCGCTAACGGCGTCGCATAATCCGGCCGCTTAACCACCACGCGACTGCGTGCCAGTTGAAGTGCGGGCAGCAATAAGGCATCTGCATCGCTATCTGCCCCCACTAAAGATTGAAAAACGCGCATCTCTTTTTTCACCAAGGCGGCTTTTTTCTTGTGGGGATACATGGGATCAAGGTAAATCACATCAGGTCGCACCAAACCTGGCATGTTTGCCATGTCAGTCAGTGCTTGCTCACTATTGGCATGCAATAACGTCATCCGTGATTGCATCCATGCACCAATATCGGGGTCCTGATAGGCTCGCTGTAAGCCATCATCAAGCAAGGCGGCAACAACCGGATGCCTTTCTATCATTTGCACGGAGCAGCCTAAAGACGCCAATACGAACGCATCGCGCCCCAGTCCAGCGGTGGCATCGAGTACGCGCGGGGTGATCCCCTTATTGAGCCCAACCGCTTTCGCTATCGCTTGTCCTTTCCCCCCGCCAAATTTACGACGGTGGGCGACCGCACCGCTCACAAAGTCAACAAACACTGCCCCTAATTTAGGTTCATCGCGCTTGCGTAGTTCAAGATGCGTTTGTGTCATTACCAGAGCAAACGATGAATCAGGATCGTGAGTGAGTGACCACTTCGACTTTAGCCTTTCAAATTCTTCGTCTTTTTCAAGAGCGTCACAAATCAAACTGAGTTGCACATCGGATCTCCACAGCTGGGGCTGGTCCGATTATATCAGAGATGGTTTTTTTCCTTCACTGTCTCACGACTGGGACGCCACTTTTTTACCTGATCGCTCAACGGCGCCGGGATACTAAAGTGATAACCTTGGGCATAGTCGATGCCAAGCGCTTTGACTCTGTCCAAGATAGCTGCGTTTTCAACAAATTCAGCCACGGTTTGTTTTCCCATTTGCTTAGCTAAATCATGAATGGCTTTCACCATGGCATAGTCGGTTTCATCAGTCTCAATATCGCGGATAAACTGTCCGTCAATTTTTATAATATCGACCGGTAAACGCTTCAGATAGCCAAACGAAGAAATGCCGGCACCAAAATCGTCTAAGGCGATGGTACAGCCCAGTGCTTTAAGCTGAGAAAACAGATCGATCGCACTGCTCATATTACTGATCGCCGCGGTTTCCGTGATCTCCAGGCAGAGGCACTCGCTGGGAACCTGGGTCTGTTTAATGGCATCAAGGAGAAAAGCAACGAACGCGCTTTGGGTAATCGACCGGCCCGATAGATTAATCGATACCTTGCCCAACTTCGCAATTTGCTCGGGATTCGCATCAAACCAGGCAAGCGTTTTGGTTACCACCACCGTATCCAGTTGATGCGCCATGCTGTAGCGTTCGGCGGCAGGAATAAACATACTAGGAGGTAACCAACCGCCTTTGGTGTCGCGCATTCTGACCAGTGCTTCAATGTAGAGCGTGTCTTGCTCATCTGATTGGATATCCACAATTTGTTGTGCATAGATGTCAAAGCGGTCATGCGCGATCGCCTCATGAATATGGCTGACATAAGCCATTTCTTGCTCTCGGCGTTGCAGCTCTTCATCATCGGGGTGATAAATGTGGAGTCGATTGCGGCCTTCATCTTTAGCGGCATAACACGCTGTGTCTGCTTGGGCATGAACTTGTTGAGGCGAACCCGCGGTACGGTCAAGCAGACGAATCCCCAACGAGCACGCTAAGCGCATCCGGCTGCCATGCCAGAAGAACTCACTGTCAGCAAGCACCGCCAGCAAAGATCTTCCCCAGTTCACTGACTGCTCCGCGGCGTGATGATACGCGATAACGCCAAACTCATCACCACCTAAGCGTGAGAGTACCGCCCCTTCCGGCAAGTGCTGACGGATAATCTGAGCCACTTGTTTTAACGCCTCATCCCCCGCTTCATGGCCCGCGGTATCATTAATTAATTTAAACTGGTCCATATCGATATAGAACATCGCATGGCACTCATCATCTTCTCGAGCTTGTAATAATGCCGCGGCCAGTTTTTGTTCAAAGTAGCTACGGTTGTAGAGACCGGTCAAATAGTCATGATGCGCTTGATAGGTCAGCTGGTTTTCCATTTCTCGGTGCGCGGTAATATCTTCACCCACGACCATTAGCTGGGTTTGATTGTGCATAGCGCGGATGGTTTCTCGAACCCATAAGGTGTGTCCATTGCCGGCTCGATACGGAATCTCACGGCGCCAGACTTGCTCTTGGTTATGCTGATCCCGTTTAATCATCCGATGGGGTGGCGCCTGGTCGCTCACATACAGCTCAGTGATTTTATGGCCCAGTAAGCACGATTTTTCATGGCCGAATAAATCTGCGGCGTATTGGTTCAGTGACTGGATGCGCGCCTGGTAGTCCACCGTTAACAAAATAACGGGTTGTTGCTCATAGAGCATGCGATATTCAATTTCGCTGCGCTGTAGCTTCTCTTCAGTTTGTTTGCGTTGGGTGACATCTCGCGCTTCAAGTAATACGCGTGGCTGGCCTCGTTCACCGGGAAAGCTTTTCACTGCCACGTCCAAGATCACTTCACGGTGGGCTTCGCTTAAACATAATTCAAACCGCTTTGGCTGGGTGGTTCCAATCTGTTTTAGGTGTTGCTCCAAACTTGCCGGATTACGCCAAATTGGCCACAGCCATAAAGGACGCTCTCCATACGCCTGCCTGTCGGTGATCAGCTGATAAAAGCTGGTGTTGCCTGAAACGACGATGCCATTTTGATCCAACAACGCGATCAGTTGATTACTTTGATCAAACACCCCTTTGAGCATCGCCCGGTGACGCATCAACGATGCCTCACTGCGTCGAAGCTGACGAATATTCGCGGCTAGCATGACAATCACGCTGCCCAGTACCAAAACAGCCAAGGCGACCGCTTGCACAGCCACCGGATGAGTTTGCCATATTGGTTCGGGTTGATTGGTGATCGTCACATCATCAAACGCGCTAATATCTAACTGCCAGCGCTTGAGTGCCGGGTAATCAAACATGGTGATATTGGTCCCATCACGTTCGGCGGGTAGCTGACCACTCAAGGTCTTAAGAAGGAGCTTCCCTTGATGGTAGCCTTGATTTTTACCATCTATCACCACGCCGCCGACCACACCCTGACCGAGCATAAAACTCATGGCACCATAGATGGGCACGGGCGTATTGTGAGTGAGCGTTCGGATACCACTGAGTTTATCGAGAAATTGTCCGTTGCTATCCCTAAAATAGGAAAGATAAAACACGGCCTCACCGTCATGCATGGCTTGAATTCTATCGCGTAGTCCCGAAAAGGTGAGACCAGAAAGGCGCACGACGTCGATGCCAGAATCACCGTTTCTGGCCAGTTGCGCTTGCACGACATTCCAGTATTGACGACTCGAGAAGGTATTATCGAGCAACACATAAACGCGCTCTAAACCAGGGTGCAACCGCTTCATTAACGCCAAGTTGCGCGGTAGATCCACTTCCTCTTTGACGCCGGTTAGCTTAGGGAGCAACGGATAATGCTGGCGACCAAAGTTATTCAGGCCCGCGTAAACAACTGGCGTTTCACCGACATATTCATGCAACTGATGGATTAACCAAAGTGCGGCATTATCCGTGGTTAAGATCGCATCGAATTGATGGTTCCCGAGCTTTTGGATATAGAGTTTTTTGAGTTGCTCTCGATACGCCTCTGACTGATAACGTTTAATTTCTAGATAAGTATGTTGAAACGCAATGTCTTCTCCCGCGGTGGCAGTATCGAGTCCTTCGACCAGAGCTTGGTTCCAAAAGAAGTTGGGATGATAGGAATGCACCACCAGCACGTTTTTTTGTGCGGCGCTCACACTCAATGCTACCCAGAACAGTAAACCGCCTAAAAGGTATTTGATCCCCACATCTACTTCCTGTTGGTTGATTGGTATCGCACTAAACAACGCGATACCCTACATTAGGTGTTAACCGAACGGTCAAGCAATCGTGTTAACGAAAAACAAGACCTCGCTATAACAAAAAGACGAAAACAATGAACGAATTGCCGAAACTGGATGACCTCGATCGTCGAATTCTTTCTACCTTACTGGATGATGCACGCGTTCCTTACGCAGAAATGGCAAAGCGATTTAATGTCAGTCCTGCCACCGTGCACGTTCGTGTCGAAAAGATGAAAGCCGCTGGCATTATCGAAGGCACCGAGATATTGGTAAATACTAAAAAGCTCGGCTATGACGTGTGCTGCTTTATTGGTATCAATCTGAAAGCGGCGCGCGATTACCACTCCGCGCTAGAAAAGCTGAACCAACTCGATGAGGTGGTCGAAGCTTACTATACGACAGGGGCCTATAACATCTTCGTGAAGCTGATGTGTCGCTCTATCGAGGAGTTACAGTTTGTATTGATTGATAAACTGCAGGCCATCGATGAGGTCCAATCGACAGAGACACTGATCTCACTACAGAACCCGATTAACCGCAATGTTATCCCTTGAATTTTGTGGGGTAATTCATGCCCTTACTAAAAAAACGCCCCTGCCAATGGCAAGGGCGTAGAGACACTGTGTGGTCATTTAGCCGACGGTATCTTCCGGCCGCGGTGGTAATGGCGCGCCCGCGTCTTCGGCTAACCACTCGGCAACTTGCTTGGCAAAGTAGGTTAAAATGCCATCCGCACCCGCTCGCTTAAAGCACAGAAGTGATTCCATTACCGTTTCCCGCTCTTTCAGCCAACCGTTATCAAACGCTACTTTATGCATGGCATACTCACCAGACACTTGGTAGGCAAACGTTGGCACATTGAGCTCACTTTTCACTCGGCGCACCACGTCCAAATACGGCATTCCAGGCTTCACCATCACGGTATCGGCACCTTCAGCAATGTCCATTGCAACCTCATGGAGGGCTTCGTCACTATTGGCCGGATCCATTTGGTAGTTGGCTTTGTTACCGCCTTTAAGGTTAGCTGCTGAACCAAGTGCATCACGGAAAGGCCCGTAGTAGTTGGAAGCATACTTGGCTGAATATGCCATGATTTGGGTATTAATATAGCCGTTTGCTTCCAACGCTTCGCGAATACGTCCAATTCGCCCGTCCATCATATCCGACGGGGCGACAATATCGACACCAGCTTCGGCATGAGACAGGGCTTGCTTGATCAGTACCTCAGTGGTTGGCTCATTCATTACATAGCCGTCGTCGTCGATAATACCGTCTTGACCATGAATGGTATAAGGGTCAAGCGCCACATCAGTAATCACGCCCATTTGTGGCACATGCTCTTTGAGCAGGCGCACAGCACGAGGCACTAACCCTTCCGGGTTAAAGGCTTCCGATGCACAGAGCGTTTTAGCATCTTTGGGGATCACCGGAAACAGGGCGATCGCGGGCACTCCCAATTTGGCAAGGTAGTCCGCTTCATGTAACAGCAAGTCGATAGACAGTCGTTCAATACCTGGCATTGAAGCCACTGGCTCGCGACGGTTTTTGCCCATCAGGACGAAGACCGGATAAATTAAATCATTGGCAGAGAGTGTATGTTCTGCCACCAAACGGCGGCTAAAGTCAGTTTTGCGTGTACGACGCAGGCGTCGTGCAGGAAAGGCGCTTTGAATGGATACGGCCACGGTATCCTCCTTAATGTTGCAGACCTGGGCTTTGGGGCAGCGTACTGCCTCGCTATCGCTATGCACCCCTCACTGTATCGAGAAACAGCGCTGGGTATTTTTTATTGTACAATCAATAATTTGTTCAACAGGCTGTTGGCGAAGTTGCGCCACCGCCTGTGCAATATGCGGTAAATACTTGGGCTCATTACGGCTACGTTTGGGCCGCGGGCGCAGATCGCGCGGCTGCAAATACGGGGCATCCGTTTCAATCATCAAGCGATCATCGGGCAGCCAGCTTACCTGTTGCTGAAGCTGCTGTCCGCGCCGTTCGTCGCAGAGCCAACCGGTGACACCTATGTATAACCCGGCATCCAAGCAATCTCGCAGTGCCTGATCCTCACCGGTAAAACAGTGCAGTACCGCCGCCGGCAACTTGTCTAACCAAGGACGCAATATCGCCAGCCAACGGTCATGAGCCTCCCGACAATGCATAAATACCGGCATTGACTGCTCAGCGGCTAATGCGAGTTGCGCCTCAAAGACCGCTTCTTGTTGCGGGCGCGGCGAAAAGTCACGGTTAAAGTCGAGGCCACATTCCCCTATCGCCACCACCTCGGCGCGCTGCGCCAGTTGCCGAATCATGGTTAAATTGGCTGGATCGACAGATTTGGCATCGTGCGGATGCACCCCGGCAGTGGCATAGGCGTAGCCAGGGTACCGCGCCGCTAAATCCGCCGCTGCTTGGCTTTCTTCAACGTTGGTGCCGGTAAAAATCATCCCAGAGACGCCGGCTTGCTGCGCATGAGCAACAACCTCGTCTCTGTCTTTATCAAATCGTGAGCTGGTGAGATTGACACCAATATCAATCATTCATTGGCCTCTTCAGATGCCGATGCGTCGCGCGGGACATAAAAACGTGACAGCAACACACCCAGCTCGAACAGCAAACACATAGGAATGGCGAGCAAGGTTTGCGAAATCATATCGGGCGGGGTCAACATCATGCCAACGACAAAGGCCGCCACCACGACATACGGACGCTTGCTGGTCAAGCTTTTCGCGGTTGTCGCGCCCGTCCAGACCAGCAGTATAATCGCAATAGGGATTTCAAAAGCAATACCAAATGCTAGAAATAAAGCCAAAATGAAATCGAGATAACTGGCAATATCCGTTGCCACCTGTACCCCTTCTGGCGCAATCGAGGTAAAAAAGCCAAACACCAAGGGCAATACCACCCAGTAGGCAAACGCCACGCCCGCATAAAACAACAACGAGCTCGATACCAAAAGCGGCATCACCAAGCGCTGCTCATGCTTATACAGGCCAGGGGCAACAAAGGCCCAAATTTGGTAAAGCACCACGGGGATGGCAACAAACACCGAGATAACCAGCGTCAGTTTGATGGGGGTGAAAAAGGGCGACGCCACATCGGTGGCAATCATGCTCGCCCCTTCAGGCAGCTTGTCAATCAGTGGCTGAGCGACCAAGCTATAAATGTCGTTGGCAAAATATACTAACCCGGCAAAGACCACTAAGATGGCAACGATGGCGCGAAGCAGGCGGTTACGGAGCTCCATCAGATGACTGATGAGTGGCTGAGAATCGTTTACAGAAGACATAGTGGTTTTTTCATCAGAGACATAAGGCGTCGCTCGTTATCACTTATCGGTCGACGAGGTGGACGAGGGACTGGTGGCCGTGTCCGCACTCTCGGTATCACGCGCTGCAGTGGTTGATGTTGGCGAAGACGCATAAGGATGCTGCACATCGGCGGCTCGCTGTCGCAGCGTCTCCACCGATTCTTGCAGTTCAGGGGAGAGATTTTTCATCCCTGCTTGCTCGGCTTTGTGCAAATTATCTTGCAACTCTTTGATCTTGAGCTCTTGCTCGAGCTCGTCACGGACCGAACCTGCCATACGCTTGGCCGCGCCCACCCAACGTGACACATTACGTATCGCAATGGGCAGCCGCTCTGGGCCAAGCACCACAAGGCCAATGACGGCAATCAGTACCAGCTCCCAGAAACCAATATCAAACACGGCTTATACCTGCTCTTTGTCTTTTTGCGTTTTTTCGCTTTTCGACGGTTCAGCACGCTCATTAAGCGACGTTGGCTCGAAGTCAGCATCTTGATCAGCGCGCTTACCCTCGTCATCATGCATCGCTTTTTTGAACCCTTTTACCGCAGAGCCCAAATCACCACCCATATTGCGTAACTTCTTGGTGCCAAACAATAACACCACGATGACTGCAATGATCAGCAGCTGCCAAATACTAATTCCACCCATACCGGTTCCCTTTATTCCGCTTGGTTAATGTTATGTGCGCAGCAGTGTAACTGCTATTTGTTACAGGTTTTATTACAAAGTCGCCAGCCACACAACCAGAAAACGATCGCCCCCACTGTCGCAACACTCGGTAGTGTATCGATCCGGTTGGCATACAAGATAGTCGCAGTCAGTAGTAAGGTGGCACCAATACCCAGTAGATATGTGGCGCGCGAGTGGCGCTGTTTGGTCTGTAAATAGCTTTGATAGTAGGTGTCTAACCGCTGATTGACTTGCCGCCCCTGGCGGAGGCCATCGTAGATTAGCTCGGGGATTTCTGGCAGCTTTTCGGCCCAAAACGGTGCCTTCTCTTTGACCGCCGCCCATACCGCTTGCGGTCCGACTTGCTGTTTCATCCACGACTCTAAAAACGGCTTTGCTGTGGTCCACAAATCAAGTTGCGGATAAAGCTGACGTCCAAGCCCTTCAATATAGAGCAATGTTTTTTGCAGTAAGACCAGCTGTGGCTGCACTTCCATATTAAAGCGGCGCGCGGTGTTGAAGAGGTTTAATAACACATTACCGAACGAAATTTCACACAGCGGCTTTTCGAAAATCGGCTCGCACACGGTACGAATAGCAAATTCGAAATCGTCGACATTGGTGTCATGCGGCACCCAACCTGAATCGACATGAAGCTCAGCGACCTTGCGGTAATCACGGTTAAAGAAGGCAATAAAGTTTTCCGCTAGATAGCGTTTATCATCGCGGTTTAACGTACCAACAATACCGCAATCAAGCCCAATCCACTGCGGGTCGTGCGGGTGTTCATACGACACAAATACGTTGCCTGGGTGCATGTCCGCATGGAAAAAACTATCGCGGAAGACCTGGGTGAAAAAGACTTCAACCCCCCGCTCGGCGAGCAGCTTCATATCTGTACCGTTCGCCTCAAGCGCGTCGATATCTGACACTTGAATACCGTAAATGCGCTCAGACACCATCACGTCTTTGCGGCAATAGTCACTAAACACTTCGGGCACATACAAGGCTTGATCGTTTTCAAAGTTGCGACGCAATTGAATGGTATTCGCCGCTTCGCGCATTAAATCCAGTTCATCAAGCAAGGTTTTTTCATATTCGCGAATCACTTCTACCGGCTTTAAGCGACGTGCATCAGGGAGAAAACGCGCCACCAGCCGTGCCACGCGATACATCAGACGCAAGTCGGCCTGAATAACCGGCAAGATATCGGGACGGATCACCTTAATCACCACTTCACGGCCATTTTCTTTTAATGTCGCGGTGTGGACTTGTGCGATGGATGCAGAGGCTAATGGGTTGGGCTCAAAATCACTGAACCAAGTTTCCAGAGGCCCACCCAGTGACGCTTCAATTTGCGTTTTTGCTTTGTGGCCATCAAAGGGTGCGACTTTATCTTGCAACTGGGCGAGTTCATTGGCGATATGAGCAGGAAAAAGATCGCGGCGGGTCGACATCATTTGCCCAAGCTTTACCCATACCGGCCCCAAACTTTGCATCGCTAAACGCAAGCGCTCACCCACAGGCTTGTCTGGGTGTTGGTTTTTAAGCCAAAACAGCGATTTACGCCCAAGATGGGCGAGTCGAGTCAGCGGTTGCCTGGGTAGTAGGGCATCAACACCGTACAATAACAAAGTACGAATAATAAAATACAGGCGACGAATCTCACTGAGTGTCATGCGGACTCCATCCGTTCTACTAACTGCTTAACCTTGGCTTCCAACCGCGCCGCGTCACTGCGCAATTCATCCACTTGATCACTGTATGCCGCCACTTCTAACGGCCCCGGCGCCAAGCGCCACTCTTCGGTGATCACTTCCCCAGCATAGCGCTGCTGACGCTGAGCCAGTTGTTGTAATTGCTGCCAACGCTGCTGTGCCTGACTGACGAGGGTATGGGCAACCACATCTCCGGTATAAGGCGATAACCATTCGGCGACATCAAACTGAATGCCGCTCAACAATTGAGAAAACTGCTGGGCCACGTCCATATCACCATCAAGTGTCAGCTTATCGGCTTTTATTAACGCAGTAAGATTGGCTTTTTGCTGCAACTGCGGCAACGCAGAAAGCGAGAGGGATAGTGCACAATCAAGCTCTCCCTCGTAATGGCTCAGTACATCGATCTGCTGGCCAAAAACAAAGACCCACTGTCGATTATATTCTTGCAGCGTGACGCCAATACTGCGCCCTTTTAGTCGCGCTAAACGGCGCTGGCTATCTGCATCTTTATTAATCACGCCATTTAAGGCGGTCTCGAGTCCTGCACACACGAGTGAGTCAAACGCCATACCGGCTCCTTAAAATTTATACCCACGGTGCAGCGCGACAATGCCACCGGTGAGATTATAATAGCTGGCTTGTTCAAAGCCGGCTTGTTCCATCATGCCTTTCAAGGTTTCTTGATCAGGGTGCATACGAATTGATTCAGCAAGATAACGATAGCTATCTGGATCATTGACAATGAGCTGCCCCATCTTAGGTAAAATGTGGAACGAATAGGCGTCGTATACTTTCGATAACGGCTTCGCCACCGGTTTAGAAAACTCTAGGACCAGAAGGCGCCCTCCCGGTTTGAGTACACGAAACATCGAGCGCAGCGCCGCATCTTTATCGGTGACATTACGAAGCCCAAACGCGATGGTAATACAGTCAAAGTGATCGTCAGGAAAAGGTAGCTGCTCGGCATTCGCCTGCACATAGCTCACGTTGCCAACAATACCCTTATCGCGCAACTTATCGCGACCCACTTTCAGCATCGAGTTATTGATATCCGCGAGTACCACCTCACCTTGCTCACCGACGATGCGAGAAAACTTGGCGGTCAGATCACCGGTGCCGCCGGCTAAATCCAACACTTTTTGTCCGGGGCGTACACCACTACAGTCAATGGTGAAGCGCTTCCATACCCGATGAATGCCCATCGACATCACATCATTCATCAGATCATATTTAGCGGCGACCGAATGAAATACATCAGCCACGAGGCTTTCTTTTTCTTGGCGTTTGACTTTCTGGTAGCCAAAATCAATCGTTTCTTGGTCCTGGTGCGAATTTTTCTCTGTCATTGTATTCCCCTAACATATTGGCTCCAGTTTACTTTATCGCCCATCCGGACTCCAAGCGCGCAACCCAGTTTATTCTCATTCTTGCGTGGTGGTGCCTGGGTCCGTCTGCATGACATTGACCGACTCTCCCGGTCCAGGTTCCGTGGCCACACTGGCCAGCGCCGGACTTATATCGCGTTTAACCTCGACACCTAGGGCTTTAAAACTCTCCGCTTGGCGCAAGATATTGCCGCGCCCTTGGCTAAGTTTGTTCATCGCTCCTTGATAACTGTCACTGGCTTTACCCAGCGCGCTGCCCAGCCCTTCCATATCGCTAACAAAAAGTCGCACCTTGTCATAAAGCTTGCTAGCCTTCTCGGCGATTTGTTTGGCGTTTTGATTTTGATATTCATAGCGCCATAAATTATTGATTGTTCTGAGAGCCACTAACAAGGTGGTCGGGCTCACTAGCATGATGTTGTTGTCCATGGCGTCCCGAATCAGACTGGCATCCGCCTCAACCGCGACTTGAAAAGCCGGCTCAACAGGAATAAACATCAGTACGTAATCCAGTGAGCGTACTCCATGGAGTTGATGATAATCTTTGCGACCCAAACCACGAATATGCTGACGAATTGCCTGGACATGCTCTTTAAGCGCGGCATCTTGTTCGGCCAGTGTCTCAGCGTTGTAATAGCGTTCATACGCGACCAAGGCCATTTTGGCATCAACGACGACATCTTTTTCTTGTGGCAACTTAACCACCACATCCGGCTGATAGCGCTTGCCCTGTTCATTTTCAAAGCTGACTTGGGTTTGGTACTCACGCCCCTCTCGCAAGCCAGACTCTTCTAAAATGCGCGCGAGGACCACTTCGCCCCAATTACCTTGTTGCTTATTATCGCCTTTTAGCGCCTGAGTCAGGTTATGGGCCTCACGGGTCATGTCCGCGTTTAATAGTTGTAGATTTTTGATTTCATGAATCAAGGTATGGCGCTCTTTGGCTTGCTCGCCAAAGCTGTCGGTCACCTGCTTCTTAAATCCTTCCAACTGCGATTTAAGCGGTCCAAGCAGGCTTTCTAAGCTCATTTTATTTTGCTCATCGACCGAGTGGACTTTTTGCTCAAATACTTGATTGGCAAGTTGCTCAAACTGGGTGCGTAATCGCTCCTCCGCGTTTTCTAGCAGTGCGTGTTTTTCCTTCGCCGCGTTTAACTGCTGCTCGGCGCTGGCTTTAACTTCTCGCAACTCTGCCAACAGTTCAGACTTTTCCTCACGTACGGAGTCTAATTTGTCGCTTAAGTCGTGATTATGCTGACGCAGTTGCTCCTGTTGCCTGAGTTTCTCGCTCGCAGAGGTTAACTTGCCATAATACTGGCGTAATTCCTGGGTTAGGCGGTCTCGCTCGACATCCAAACTATCTAACTCGTGTTGCTGTTGTTCGAGTTGCTGCTGCAGTTGTTGGTGTTGCATGTCAGCACTGGCTTGTTGCTGCGCATATTGCGTTTCATACCATTGCTGGTATTGCGCAATAACACGTCGGTGTAGGCCATAACCGAGTCCAAGGGCACTGACAGCGCCAAAACAAAACGTGAGAATAGGTAAAGCGGAAAATGACAAGCCATCAAGCATAAAACGTTCTCTATTGTGCGGTCATTAGTGTCAGCAAAGGCTAATGGGATACTGGATAGATGTCCAGTCTATCTCAGTCAGTTTCAATGGCGTAGACTGCCTGGAACGACAGGCATCTTTGCAAGGAGGCAACATGCATAACGAACGGAAGGCACTGATCTTTGCCTTGTCTGCTGTACTGCTATGGTCAACGGTTGCAACCGCATTCAAAATCACCCTGAGCTACATGACACCGATTCAAATGCTGGCAGCGGCCAGCTTGGTGTCAGTGGTGATTTTAACCGTTATTGCTGCTGTGCAAGGAAAGCTTCACGCGCTGTGGCCGACCTTTCGGCGTCAACCCGGTTACTATTGCGTGTTGGGGATGATTAATCCATTCATTTACTACTTGGTGCTTTTTAAAGCTTACGATCTGTTGCCCGCTTCATTAGCCCAGCCTTTAAATTACAGCTGGGCTATCACTCTGACATTAATGGCGGCATTGTTTTTAGGCCAAACGATTCGTCGTCAAGATTGGATTGCGGCGGCGTTGGGCTATTTTGGCGTGGTTGTGATCGCTACCAAAGGCCAGCTTTTATCGCTCCAGTTCGATAGCCCGCTTGGCATTGGTTTGGCGTTACTCTCAACGTTATTGTGGGCAGGTTTTTGGGTCCTTAATACTAAAAATCGCGCTGATCCTGTGCTCGGCATTTTACTCTGTTTTATTCTGTCACTGCCTGTATCTTTGCTATTGGCTGGATTAACAAGCACTTGGGAAGGGATCCCTTGGCAAGGATGGTTGGCAGTCGGTTATGTCGGGCTATTCGAAATGGGAATAACCTTTATGCTGTGGCTGAGCGCGATGAAATATACCCAGAACACCTCTCGGATCAGTAATCTGATTTTTATTTCGCCTTTTATCTCCTTGGTGTTACTGGCCACCATTATTGGCGAGACAATTCATATCAGTACCTTGGTTGGGCTAAGTTTTATTGTAGTGGGGTTACTGATCCAACAGCGTACCCCGAAAAAGCGCAAACAACCTGCCGCGAGCGCGTAATCTGTATTGCTTAAGGGTCGCCAATGCCGCTCACAATGATCGGCGCCCGTTGCACGGCGCCCGTTACACGGCGTCAATCGGCATTAACCCATCTTACGCTGGATCATATATTGGTATAGCTCGTCAGCCGACAGGCCATCTTGCTCCAAACCTTGGGTGATTTCCTCGATACGCTCAGCACGACGATCTTCAATCACGTGATTAAATTGATAAACCAGCTCGCGTAAATATTTGAGCGGCACTTGATGGGCGGCGCTACGGACACGCTCTTCACTTTGGCTGCCTAGCTCTACCAATAATTTACCAAACATGATTTTTTCCGGCGATTCCTCAAGTTGTTCAAGGACGCGCGCCATTTCGATTGTCGATAATGACATAGTGTATAACTGACCTTTGGATATAAAACGAAAAGGAATGAGCGTTAATTCGATTTGCTTAGTAAATATACTCTGAACCACGCACGTTTAGCAAAATAAAAAAACGCTGGCCGAGGCCAGCGCAAAAGGATGATGGGTTGTCGAGACCCCTGCGTTTTGCACGTCTTATTATTGTTTGCCAACTGAGACGTTGTTTTATTGATTATTTAGCTTTTTACCATTTTGGCATGCCATTGCTTACCTTTCGGTGACCATAAAATAATCAGACCCGGCACTAATAACCACATATGCACCGTCATCAAATCACTGGCCGATAAGCCTAGACGCTGGGTTAAGCTCACGAGTAGCCCAGCCCCGCTCATCTGGAATAACCCGAGCAATGCCGCGGCCGTGCCCGCGCGGTCCGAAAACGGCGCTAATGCTGCTCCAGCTGACGCGCCTAACACCCAAGCAAAGCCGAATGAAGAGGTAAAGATCGGCAACATAAAGGCCCAAGGTGCAGCGATGGGGCTGAGCGCCAACATCAACCCGCCCGATCCCACCAGCATCATAAGGCCAATATTTAATGCCCGGCGGCTACCAAACTTTTGCATATAACGCGGCCCCAACATTGCCGCGGCAATATTTAACGCCGCATTGGCGCCAAACCAAAAGGTGAAACTGTTCATGGAGATACCGTATCTGTCCATCAACAGCACAGGTGCGGAGGTGACATAAGCGAGGATCACCGCCATCGCCAACATGCAAAGGGTTATGTGATAAGTAAATGTTGGTACACGCAGCACCTGCCAATAACGGCGTAAGCTGAATAAGCGGCCCGAGGTATCAGTATGCGATGGTCGGGTTTCGGGCAAAAAGACGATAACCAGCACCAACCCTAATACCGCATAACCGAGCATAAAGGTGAAGTTAGCACGCCAGTCAAACACCTGGGTTAACCAACTACCAAGTAGAGGCGCTAGAGCCGGCACAAAACAAATCGCACCATTTAAGTAGCTAATCATATGGCCACTGCGTTCGGCACCAAAACGATCGCGGACGGCGGCAAAGGCACACACGGAGGTTGCACACGCGCCAAACCCTTGCAGCAAACGCGCCACCAGCATCATATCCATCGAGGTGGCGAGCCACGCCATCAAAGAGCTAAGGCCATAAAGCGAAATACCAATAATAGCCACAGGCTTACGGCCAAAGCGATCTGCCAACGGCCCCGCAAACAGCTGACCAAGACCTAAGCTAAACATAAACCAGGTCACAGTGTCTTGAGCCAAAGTGGGACTCACATTAAAGTCACCCGCCATATGCGATAGTGCCGGTAGGTAAATATCAATCGCCATGGGGCTAAATAGCACCAGTAACACCATTAAGGCGACCAGTAAGCGATTTGATGTCGGTGAATCAGTGTGCGTCATTGGTTACTCCTCTATACAGGCACGCAGTATAGTGGCTTCAGGATATGAACCATAATGGTTTATAGTAAAAGCAGTTATTCCCAAGGAGAATACCAAAGATGGATTTGGACCAACTGCAACGTACCGACCTCAATTTATTGGTGTGTTTGCATGTACTTTTAGAAGAGTGCAATGTCACGGGCACAGCCAAACGCCTGCATTTAAGTCAATCGGCGGTGAGTAAAAATCTGGCCCGGCTAAGATCGCAATTTAACGATCCGCTTTTTACTCGAGCCGCCCACGGCTTAAAACCCACGGTTCGTGCACAAACCTTGCAACCTAAATTACGCGCTTTGCTCAATGATATCGCGGCGATGACCGAACCTGACCATTTTCAGCCACACTTAAGTGATCGCTGTTTTCGCTTTGCGCTTGTAGAAAGCGCCTACCCATTACTGCTGCCCCAATTTATTGGCGACATGTTAGAGGCCGCCCCATCGATCACCCTCAATACCGCCGCTTGGGATCAAACCACTTTTGATGGTCTCGCCCGTGGCAATATCGACTTTGGTATTACCGGCAAAGATTTAAATCCCGCCGATGCCATGCTGACCCTGATGCCGCCCAAGGGTGTGCGCTACCAAGAGCTTTGCCAAGATCACCAGTGTGTCTTGATGCGCGCCGATCACCCCGCACTCAAGGGCCCATGGGATGAAGCGCGTTATCTTGGACTGCGACATGTACAGGTGAAATGTGATGGAAATGATCGCTGGTTGTTGGACTATAAACTGGCAGAGCGTAATATTGAGCGTGACATTGCCATGTACGTGCCTGATTTTAACAGTGCGGCGAGCCTGTGTACCTATACCGACCTGGTGTTTACCTCACCAAGCCAGTTTGCGCATTATATTGCCGCGTCGCTCAATTTGGTGGTACGGCCGTTACCGACGCCAATACCGCCGATGGCGTACACCTTGTTTTGGCATCAAAATCAAGAAAATGACCCGGGGCACCAATGGCTGAAAGATTTAATTATTTCGCGCTGTCAGCAGTTTAGCCCGGCAAAATTGCAGCCTATCGCCCATCGCGCTAGGGTCTAATCCACTGGTTTTTTACGCGTGGCCGAACATGGCAAGTTCACCCCATACAAAGAAGGAAGAATAATGGACGCGACCCTTACCAAGCGTGTTGAGCAGCTAAGACACTGGCTAGCTCAACACGATTATGACGCCCTACTCATCCCCCACGAAGACGAATATCTTGGTGAGTATGTGCCCGAGCACAACGAACGCCTGCATTGGGCAACCGGCTTTACCGGCTCCGCAGGGGCGGCGGTGATCACCCGCGACAAGGCGGCGATTTTTGTTGATGGCCGCTACGTGGTGCAAGTACGCAAACAAGTGCCTGCAGGCCTGTTTGACTACTGCCACTTGATTGATGAGCCCCCCGTTCAATGGGCCCAACAACAATTACCAAAACGTGCCAAGCTCGCTATCGATGCCCGCATGCATAGCGCCGCATGGTACAAGCGCACCCAGCGCGCACTGGATGGCGCTCTCGAGCTGGTGAGCATCGAGCAAAACCCGATTGAAAGCTTGTGGGATGATCGCCCGGCACCGCTTAATAGCCCCGCCATTTTACTGGGTGAAGATAAAACCGGCCGTGCCAGCTTAAATAAACGTCAAACCATTGGCCAACTGCTGGCCGATCAGAATCTTGATGCCGCGGTACTTACCCAACCGGATGCTGTGTGTTGGCTACTGAACATCCGTGGCCGCGATATCCCACGTTTGCCCGTGGTGCTGACCCAAGCCATTATCAAGCAATCCGGTGACGTGACCGTGTTTATCGACCCCGCGCGTCTGCCCGAAGGCTTTGACGCACACGTCGGCCAAGGCGTGAGCGTCGCGCACCCAGACAGCATGGTTGATGCCCTGCAAGCGCTGACGGGCCAACGTGTATTGGTCGACCCAAACGGTGCCAATGCGTGGACACTGGACACGCTCCAACAAGCGCAAGTCACCGTGGTGGAAGCTCAAGACCCATGTGCGCTTGAAAAAGCGGCCAAGAACCCGCAAGAAATCGCCGGTATGCAAGCCTGTCATGTGCGCGATGGTGTCGCCGTAACCCGCTTCTTGGCGTGGTTTGACCGTCAAGTCGACGCCGGTGAACGCCCTGATGAAGCTGTGCTCGCAGACACCCTGTATCAATTCCGCCAACAAGACGATCAACTGGTCGACTTAAGCTTTGATACCATTTCCGCCGCCGGTGGCAATGCGGCCATGTGTCACTATAACCACAACAATCAGCCCAAACCGAGCGTGATTGAGAGCAACAACGTCTACTTGGTGGACTCAGGCGGCCAATACTATGACGGCACCACCGACATTACCCGTACCGTGCCGGTGGGCGAATGCAGCGCTGAGATCAAAAAGGCCTTCACGCTCGTGCTTAAAGGGCATATTGCGCTGGCCACTGCGCTGTTCCCGAAAGGCACCTCAGGCAGCCAGCTTGATGCCTTAGCACGCCAGTATTTGTGGCAACACGGCTATGATTTTGACCATGGCACCGGTCACGGTGTCGGGCATTTCTTGGACGTGCACGAAGGTCCGCAGCGCATTTCCAAAGCGCCCAATAGCGTCGCGCTATTGCCGGGCATGGTGGTGTCAAACGAGCCGGGCTACTATCGCGCCGACGCGTTTGGGATCCGGATTGAAAACCTCGAGTTGATTGAAGAAAAGCACACCGAGGGCGACATGACGATGCTCGGGTTTGCCTCACTCACGCGTGCGCCTATCGATCGTCGTTTGGTCGATGTGAGCTTGCTCAGCGAGGCGGAAATCCAGTGGTGGAATCGCTATCATCAAACCGTGTGGGATGAAGTTAGCCCATCTTTAGATGATCAAGACCAAGCTTGGTTAAAACAAGCGACCGCGCCGCTAAGCCGTTAAGTCGCGTCTTCACTAAGTATAAAAAAACAAAAAGCGTCCGATTGGACGCTTTTTTTATTCCCTTTTCAGGGCTTTCTCGACCGCTTTGGGCGAAAAGCCGCGCAAGGTGGTATCGCCAATGCAAATCACTGGGACACCCCGCGAGCCTGTTGCTGCCAGCAGCTTCTTGCCTTTGGGCGTGGCCGTATCGACAACACGATAACGCAGCCCTTTTTTATCCAAGTAAGCTTTGGCCGCCTCACAGTGAGGACAGCGCGGGCCCACATATACAGTAATACGTTTCATGCCCGCATTGTCGCTAACCCGCTGCCGTTTGTGAAGCCATTTGCACCTGACGCGCGATATCGTAGATGTTATCCCAATCTTTCCATACCACCTCAAAACCGAGGGCACGGACGCTGGCGGCCACCTCTGCCGCGCTCCGTTCATCACTGATGGCAAACTGCTCTAATTGTGGCTCAGGGTTCGCATAACCGCCCGGTTGGGTTTTTGACGCCGCGGATAAGCTCGTGACACCAAGCGGCAACACATTGTCGCGAAAGTGAGGTGACTCCCGTGTCGATAGCGACAGCTCTACCTGCGGATTCCACAACCGATAGGCACAAATCAACTGAACCAGCTGCTTATCCGTCATCACCGATTTCGGCTGTAACGCCCCCGCGCAAGGACGTAAGCGCGGAAAAGATAGCGAATAGCGGCTTTGCCAGTATTGCTTTTCCAGATAATCGAGATGCTGGGCGGTAAAAAAGCTGTCGGTCCGCCAGTCCTCAAGGCCAATCAAGGCGCCGAGACCAATCTTATCGACCCCTGCCTGCGCCAATCGGTCTGGAGTTTGCAGCCGGTAGTGAAAGTCGGTTTTATTGCCGCGCTTGTGATGTTCCCCATAAGTTGGAGCGTGGTAGGTTTCTTGGTAAACCATCACCGCATCCACACCCTGTGCCACCAAGGCGCGATACGCGTCGGTATCCAGCGGCTGCACCTCCATCGCCACATGATGAAAGTATCGCTTCACCACCGGTAAGGCGCGGAGAAAATACTCGAGCCCTACCTTGGTTTCATGCTCACCGGTCACCAAGAGCACACTGTCAAAGCCCATTTTTTTGATCGCTTCACACTCGGCTGCGATCTCAGCTTCATCCAGCGTGCGCCGTTTGATTCGGTTTTCCATCGAAAAACCGCAATAGGTACACACGTTGGCGCACAAATTGGAGAGATACAGCGGAATATAAAACCCCATGGCGTAGCCAAAACGCTGCCGCGTCAGCGCCGCAGATTGCTGAGCCATGGCCTCAAGATACCCTTCAGCGGCTGGGCTGATCAGGGCAGCGAAATCGTCCAAATTGCGCGAGGATTTAGCCAGCGCCCGCTCGACATCTTGGCGCGTTTTGCTGTAAATCGAAAGGCGATGATGATCCCAATCGAGTGCCGCCCACCGCTCAGAAAAGCTCATCACGCCTCCTTAGCGTCAAGAAACGCAGTTAAGGGGCTAGAAGCGTGGGCGTGATTGTGTGTGCCCGCCAGCCCAGCGCGATACGCGCAGCGTCCTGCTTCAACCGCTTGTTTAAACGCCGCGCCCATGGCAATCGGATCGCCAGCCGTGGCAATGGCGGTGTTGACCAAAACTGCATCGGCACCGCGCTCCATCGCTAACGCCGCATCTGACGGTGCACCAATGCCGGCATCAATGATCACCGGCACGCGAGCTTGCTCAATAATGATGTCGAGAAACGCCATTGAGGCCAGTCCTTGGTTGGAGCCAATTGGTGAGCCAAGGGGCATCACCGCCGCGCACCCCACCTCTTCCAAACGCTTACACAGCACAGGATCGGCATGACAATATGGCAGCACCACAAACCCCTCATCTACAAGCGTTTTCGCCGCTTGAAGGGTTTCAATCGGATCAGGCATCAGATACTTAGGGTCGGGGTGAATTTCCAGCTTTACCCAAGGCGTTCCTAATGCTTCTCGAGCAAGACGCGCGGCAAACACCGCTTCTTGCGCATTTTTCGCCCCCGAGGTATTGGGCAGCAGGCGCACACCGAGCTCACGCAGCGGGGTTAAAATATCGTCTTGTGTGGCATGCACATCGACTCGCTTTAGCGCCATGGTGACCAGTTCAGTACCACTGGCCGCCAGGGATTCGGCCATGACCTTACGACTGGCAAACTTGCCGGTGCCGGTTAACAGCCGAGATGAAAACGTCGTATCTGCAATGGTTAACATAATTATCCTCCGGCAATCGCTTGAAAGACCGCCAAGCTATCGCCAGCGGCAAGTGACGTGGATGACCAAGCATCGCGCGCAATAATGGTCTGATTTAGCGCGACCGCGACTGATTCGGCCGGCACCTTCATCTCCTCAATCAGTTGCGCGACGGTCGTGGCATTGACCTCTGTAGGCGTGTCATTAATGGTTAACTGCATCGCTTACCTCCCGCTTTGGCTGACAAACCGCACAGTGCGGATGAACAGGCAGCGAAAAGTGCTGCCATGTCATGGTTTGTCCATCCAGTCGTGACAAGCGATTGATACCGACCGCCTGCCCTAATAATAATTTTATCCCTTCAAGCGCTTGCGCAGTGGCCATCATGCCGACCACAGGTCCCATTACCCCAGCTTCAGCGCAGCGTGTGGGTTCAGAGGGCGTCACGTCTGCAAAGGCGCACGCATAACATGCACTATGCGGTTGATAAACCAATAACTGGCCTTGCCAGCCAATCGCGGCCGCGCTCACCAACGGCGTGCCAGTCTCTACACAGACTTGGTTGACCGCATGACGAGTGGCGAGATTATCACTGCAATCAAGCACCACATCCGCCATCGCCACTTCGAGCGCCAGGCGCTCATCCTCGAGATAGGCATTGATGGCCCGGCACTGGCAATGTGGGTTCAGCGCGCCCAAGTTAGCGGCTAGCGCTGCGGCTTTATCGGTGCCGATTTGCTCATCCCGATACGCCACCTGACGCGCCAAATTAGATAGCTCAATGTGGTCCGAGTCAGCAATCGCTAACTGTCCCACGCCAGCGCCTGCAAGATAGAGACCCGCGGTGGTTCCAAGCCCACCGGCACCGACCATCAACACGTGCGCCTTTTTAAGTGCCTGCTGCCCGCACTCTCCGACCTCTGGCAGCATAATTTGCCGGCTATAACGCAGGTATTCACTGTCCGATAGCATCACACTCTCCTTGCTGTCTGGATGGATTCAGACAGCGATTAAACGCGTCAATGCGCGCCGCTAAATCGGGCGCTTGCGTCACGGCGCGGACTACCGCAATGGCGTCCACACCGGTGCGCCAGACCTCGGGAGCTCGGTCGAGATCAATACCGCCAATCGCCACCGTCGGGAAGCGGCCCTCCACAGTCGCCACCTGCTGCGCTAACGCTGAAATACCTTGCGGTGGTTCGGCGAGCTGTTTGGTGGTGGTGGGAAAAATATGGCCGATGGCGAGATAGCTTGGCGTGAGTTCAACCGCTGCAGCGAGCTGTTCTGGACTGCGCGTCGACACACCGAGACGCAGCCCTTGCCGCGCAAGCCGGTCAAGATCCGCCTCACGTAAGTCTTGTTGCCCTAGATGGACGCCATAGGCGCCAGCTTCAAGCGCGAGCTGCCAGTGATCGTTGATAAACACCTGCGCATGGTGCGCGCGGCCCAATGCCACCGCGCGCTGTATCCAATCCGCCAATTGTGGATGCGCTGGCTGCTTCACGCGCAGTTGCACAGTTTTCACCCCCAAACAAAGTAAGCGTTCGAGCAAATCCACATCGTCCACCACCGGATATAATGGGCCTACGCCTTCAGACATAGGCGCAAACGGAGTCAAACTCATGATCCCACCTTGTCGCTGTCTTCCACCTCAGTACCGTGTTGTGGCTGAAGATGGGATTTTTGCAGGTAGAGCTCACTGCCCTTTTCTCGGAATTCTTGCGATTTTTGCTGCATGCCTGCTAACGGGTCTTCCAGCATAGCGACATCAATCGCTTGACCCGCGGCGGCATAGCCGTTTTCTTTGGCGTAGTCCCGGACTTCCTGGCTGATTTTCATGGAGCAGAACTTCGGTCCACACATCGAGCAAAAATGTGCGACCTTGCCCGACTCTTGAGGCAGTGTTTCATCGTGATAGGCGCGTGCCGTGAACGGATCAAGGGATAGATTGAACTGGTCTTCCCAGCGGAATTCAAAGCGCGCTTTAGAAATGGCGTTATCACGCACCTGCGCCCCCGGGTGTCCTTTAGCTAAGTCCGCAGCATGCGCGCAAAGCTTGTAGGTGATAAGCCCAATTTTAACATCCTCCTTATTGGGCAGACCCAGATGTTCTTTGGGCGTGACATAACAGAGCATCGCACACCCAAACCAGCCAATCATCGCCGCACCAATGCCGGAGGTAATATGATCGTAACCGGGAGCAATGTCGGTGGTTAGCGGGCCGAGAGTATAGAAAGGCGCTTCATGGCAATGGGTGAGCTGCTCGTCCATGTTCTCTTTGATCATATGCATGGGCACGTGGCCAGGGCCTTCAATCATCACCTGCACATCGTATTCCCATGCCACCTTGGTGAGCTCGCCCAGGGTACGTAGCTCACTGAATTGCGCTTCGTCGTTCGCGTCTGCCACTGAGCCGGGACGCAGCCCATCGCCCAACGACAAAGACACGTCGTAAGCGGCACAGATTTCGCAGATTTCGCGAAAATGGGTATACAGGAAACTTTCTTGATGATGCGCCAAGCACCATTTGGCGATAATCGATCCACCGCGCGAGACAATCCCAGTCACGCGATTGGCGGTCATGGGCACATAGTGCAAACGCACCCCAGCGTGAATGGTAAAGTAATCGACCCCTTGCTCGGCTTGCTCTATCAAGGTATCGCGCATCACTTCCCAGGTCAGGTCTTCGGCAATGCCGTTCACTTTCTCAAGCGCCTGATACATAGGCACAGTGCCAATCGGGACTGGGCTATTACGTAAAATCCACTCGCGGGTTTCGTGAATATTGCGGCCCGTCGATAAATCCATCACCGTATCCGCACCCCAACGAGTCGACCATACCAGTTTTTCAGTTTCTTCCTCTATTGAGGAGCTCACCGCTGAGTTACCAATATTGGCATTCACTTTCACCAGGAAGTTACGCCCGATGATCATCGGCTCCGCTTCTGGGTGATTAATGTTAGCCGGAATAATCGCCCGCCCTTCGGCGATCTCTTGGCGCACAAATTCGGGGGTGATTTGTGATGGCAAATCCGCACCAAAGCTTTCCCCGGGGTGCTGGCGGTTCAGCTGCTCTTCACAATACTGCTGACGCCCCATATTTTCGCGAATGGCGATAAATTCCATTTCTGGGGTAATGATGCCTTGGCGTGCGTAATGCAGTTGAGTCACACACTGATTAGGTTTAGCGCGGCGGATAGATGGTAAGGCACTAAAGCGAAGATCATCTAAAGTTTCATCACTGAGGCGAGTCTGCGCATAGTCTGAGCTCACCGCATCAAGAAACTCCGTATCGGCACGTTCATCGATCCAGGCTTTTCGCACTGGCGCTAAGCCTTGGTAAATATCGATAGTACTCTGTGGGTCGGTATAAGGCCCTGATGTGTCATAAACCCGAATGGACTCATTGTCTTCATACTGAGGCTTTTCTTTGCTGCCGCCCACAAAGGTGGGGGAAAGATGGATCTCGCGCATCCCGACGCGAATGTCAGGTCGCGAGCCCTCGACATAGACTTTTTCCGAGTTGGGGTAGGTTTGCGCAGAAAGAGAATCGATAAAGGATTTGGCCTCAAGGCGGGCCTGTTTACGGGTCGACATAGCATTACTCCGGTGTTCATTATGGGAATTAATGCTTGCCGGAAAACGCTGAATTTGAGATGTGAGCAAAATGGCAGACGGGTTGCGTCTGTGATCTGAAGCATCTCTTGTTCCCTTCGCTGGTCTTAACCAGATCAGGTTCAACGGATCCCACTTTATGTGGTCTCAGCCAATTGGCACTCCGACAAGTTCAACGCCAGTATAAGAAATCACCGCCGCAACAACAAGCGACGTACGCGATGTTTTCTATTACCCGGTAATACGTCCCAACAGCCAAGCACCCATCGCTGCCGCTCCGAGGCATAAGGCGAGATTCAAACCAACATTTAGTAAGGCTTTCACCGTTTCTCCATGTTGGAACAGCATCAAGGTATCGACAGAGAACGTCGAGAAGGTGGTAAAAGCCCCTAAAAAGCCAATCGCAATCAGTTGACGCCAAGGGACCGGGGCAATTAGCTCTTGGCTCATCGCCGCTAAAAAGACGCCCATTGCTAATGAGCCCAGCACATTAACCATTAGGGTGCCGTAAGGGAATCCTCGACCAAACACTGCGACGCTCCACTCTGAAACTAAAAAACGCGAGGACGCCCCTAATGCGCCACCAAGCCCTACCCACAATATGCTTACCACTGGGTGCTCCTTTCGATTGGTGAAAACTCATCATACCGCGACATGTGAACAAGAAACAGGAGGGAGAAAAAGGAAGAAAGGCGTGGTTACTACTAAAGACAGTAGACACAAAAAAAGCACCGACAATGTCGATGCTTTAATATTTGGCAGGGGTAGAGGGATTCGAACCCCCAACACGCGGATTTGGAATCCGCTGCTCTGCCAGTTGGAGCTATACCCCTGTAGATAGTTGCCTATTGTAGCGATCTCGCGACAAATTACCACCATCAATTACTAGTCAAACGTTTAATCGCTTATTTATAAAGCGATCTGTCTGGTCGTCCAATAACAAAAAACCCCAGCTTTTCAGCTAGGGTTTCTAAGTAGTGGCGGAGTGGACGGGACTCGAACCCGCGACCCCCGGCGTGACAGGCCGGTATTCTAACCAACTGAACTACCACTCCGCACCAATTCTGTATGACTAAAGGCTTATATCTCTTTGCTTTAATCAATTGTAATTAAAGCCTGGCGATGTCCTACTCTCACANCAAAAAACCCCAGCTTTTCAGCTAGGGTTTCTAAGTAGTGGCGGAGTGGACGGGACTCGAACCCGCGACCCCCGGCGTGACAGGCCGGTATTCTAACCAACTGAACTACCACTCCGCACCAATTCTGTATGACTAAAGGCTTATATCTCTTTGCTTTAATCAATTGTAATTAAAGCCTGGCGATGTCCTACTCTCACATGGGGAGACCCCACACTACCATCGGCGCTGCTTCGTTTCACTACTGAGTTCGGCATGGAGTCAGGTGGGTCCAAAGCGCTATGGTCGCCAAGCAAAATTTGGTGTGTCTTCACTTTTCAGTCAAAACACGTCATCTAGAAAGCTGTTCGTTCTCGCCACAATCAACTGGCTTATTTCGAGTCCAACCCAAAACCTCTTGGGTGTTGTATGGTTAAGCCGCACGGGCAATTAGTACAGGTTAGCTCAACGCCTCACAGCGCTTACACACCCTGCCTATCAACGTCGTCGTCTACGACAACCCTTTAGAGAGCTCGAAGCTCTAGGGATGACTCATCTCGGGG